>CAZMWG010000054.1:0-15708 GCA_964569925.1 uncultured Halobacteriales archaeon
GCGTGGGTCTTCTCGCCGAGCCGCTCCATCGCGTCGCTTTCGGGGCCGACCCACGTGATCCCCTCGGCGGCCTCCACCCGGGCCGCGAAGTCGGCGTTCTCCGCGAGGAAGCCGTAGCCGGGGTGGATCGCGTCCGCCCCCGCCCGCCGTGCCGCGTCGACGATCGCCTCGCCGTCGAGATACGAGTCGGCCGCCCGCGCCGGCCCCACCTCGTAGGCCTCGTCGGCGTACCGGACGTGGCCGGCGTCCCTGTCGGCCTCGGAGTACACCGCGACCGTTCCGACACCCAGCTCCTCGCAGGCCCGCATCACGCGGACCGCGATCTCACCCCGGTTGGCGACGAGGACCGTCTCAAACATATCCCCCCATACCGACAGTCCCCCCATAAAACTAGGCGAACTGTCGGCTCGAAGGGAAGTCGGAACCGCCGCACGCGGCCGGGATCGACCGCGAGCCCTCCGGCGGTTCGGTCCGCGGCCGGTCCCCTCAGGCCGCGAGAAACCCCACGCCCGTTACCGGTACTGGCCGCGACAGGACTCGGCCTCCGTCACAGCGGGACGTTGCCGTGCTTGCGGTCCGGGCGGTCGACCCGCTTGCTCGCGAGGGCGTCCAGGTCCTCGACCAGCCGCGGGCGGGTCTCGGTCGGCTCGATCACGTTGTCCAGGTAGCCCCGTTCAGCCGCCGTGTAGGGGTTGGCGAAGGCGTCGCGGTACTCCTCGATCAGTTCCTCGCGGCGAGCCTCGACGTCCTCGGCGGCCGCCAGTTCGTCGCCGTACAGCACGCCGACGGCACCCTGTGGCCCCATGACGGCGATCTCGGCGGTCGGCCAGGCGTAGTTGACGTCGGCGTCGAGGTGTTTCGACGCCATCACGTCGTAGGCGCCGCCGTAGGCCTTCCGCAGGATCACCGTCAGCAGCGGCACGGTCGCCTCCGAGTAGGCGTACAGCAGCTTCGCCCCGTGGGCGATGATCGCGTCGTGTTCCTGGTCCGCGCCGGGCATGAACCCCGGGACGTCGACGAAGGTGAGGATCGGGAGGTTGAACGCGTCACAGAACCGCACGAACCGAGCGGCCTTGCGGGAGGCGTCCACGTCGAGGGTCCCGGCGTTGACCCGGGGCTGGTTGCCGACCACCCCGACCGGCCGGCCGTCCATCCGGGCGAACCCCACTACCACGTTGCGGGCGAAGGCCTCGGCCACCTCGAACCACGACTCCCGGTCGACGACGCCCTCGATCACCCGGGTCACGTCGTAGGGCTTGCGCGGCGCGTCGGGTACCACCTCGGCGAGCGCCTCGTCGCGCCGGTGGGGGTCGTCCCGGGGGTCGATCCGTGGCGGGTCGGCCAGGTTGTCCGAGGGCAGGTACGACAGCAGGTAGCGGACGTCGTCCATCGCGGCCTCCTCGTCGGCGGCGGTGAAGTGGGCGACCCCAGACTCGCCGGCGTGGACGCGGGCTCCGCCCAGTTCGTCGAAGCTCACCGACTCGCCGGTGACCGTCTCGATCACGTCCGGCCCCGTGATGAACATGTGGCTCGTCTCCTCCACCATGTAGACGAAGTCCGTGATCGCCGGGGAGTAGACCGCGCCGCCGGCACACGGCCCCATCACGAGCGAGATCTGCGGGATCACGCCGCTGGCCTGCTGGTTGCGGTGGAAGATCTCGGCGTAGCCCGCCAGCGCGTCGACCCCCTCCTGGATGCGGGCGCCGGCGGAGTCGTTGAACCCGACGATCGGCGCGCCGACCTCGATCGCCCGGTCCATCACCGTACAGACCTTCTCGGCGAACGCCTCGCCCAGCGACCCGCCCATCACGGTGAAGTCGTGGGCGAACGCGAACACGGGCCGGCCCGCCACCTCGCCCCGACCCGTGACGACGCCGTCGCCGGGGACCCGCCGCCGCTCCATGTCGAAGTTCGTCGACCGGCCCTCCCGCAGGGCGCCGATCTCGACGAACGTGTCGTCGTCGAAGAAGTAGTCCAGCCGCTCGCGGGCGGTGAGCTTCCCGCGGTCGTGCTGGGCGGCGATCCGCTCCTCGCCACCGCCGGCCTCGGCGCGGGCCTTCCGCTCGCGCAACTCCTCCAGGTCGTCCTCGTGGGTCACGTCCGCTCACACCCCCGGAGCGGCCCGCGGTCGCGTCCGGCGGACGGACGGCCGAGCTCGGACATGGCCGCCCGGACGGCGGGCCCCGGCAAAAACGTTCCGCGGGTCGCCGTGGTTCGGGGTAGTATTCAGACACGAAATCGAGAGAACCAGTGATCAGGCAGCGAAAGCCCCCGGCACGCTCCGGGGTTCTGTGACGGATACCCTCACCCCGTTCGGATGGTGCCGCCGCAGAACCCCGGACCGAGCCTCGCCGTTTCGGTCCACCAGGATTCAGACGGTTCGGCAGCCGAACCCTGGCGGACCGAGAGGGCGAGCCGCGGGACCGCAACCCCGCGAGGGCTTTCGCTGCCGCAGTCTCCCGGTGCGTGATCGCGTATCTGAGTACCGCCGTCGCCGTCGGCCAGGACGTGCCGACCGCCGAACCGTCGGAGTTTAGTCCACGAGCCGACCACTCCGGAGCGTGCGCAACGTCACGACGCGTCGGTCGAACCCGTTCGACCTGGACCCGGGGTGTGAGCCGTTCGTCGCGGGGTACGGGGACGCCAACGCACACTTCCACGTGATCGGGGACCACCCGGCCGCCCAGGGGGGGATCGACTCCGGGATCCCGTTCACGGACCTGCCCGAGGCCGAGCGGCTCCAGGAGGCGCTGGTCGCGGGCGGCCTGCTCGAGACCGCCGGGACGCCGCCGGTCGTCGACCGGACCTTCCTCTCCTATCTCCACCCCTGCGTCCCGGAGGGGGTGCCCGACGCCGAGGCCTACGCCGAGCAGGAGCCGCTGTTCGACGCCGAGTTGCGGGCGATCACCGCCCACGTCCTGTTGCCGGTCGGCGAGCGGGCGGTCCGACACGTCCTCGCCAACTACACGTCGGTGCCGGCCAAGGGGTTCGACCTCCGGGAACGGCACGCGACGGAGGTCGCCGGCTCGGGCTTCCTGGTCGTGCCGATGCTCGACCCCGTCGACTGGGAGGAAGGAGACGAGGAGCGGCTGGTCGCGGCGCTCGTCGAGTTGCTGGAGTCGGACTACCGTCGCGAGGCCGACCTGGGCCGGTTCATGCACGGCGGCGACCCGTACTTCGTCCGCTGAGGCGAGCGACCCGACTTCCGGCTCTCTCGTCGGTCGGTGCCTGTCGGCCGGTTTCCGCCGGCTCAGGACTCGCCGTACACCGGCACCGCCGCGCCGCTGGTGACCGAGGCGGCGTCCGAACAGAGGAACTGGACCACGTCCGCGATGTCCGCGGGGTCGACCCACTCCTCGTGGTCCGAGTCGGGCATCATCTCGCGGTTCATCGGCGTGTCGATCACCGACGGCATGATCGCGTTGGCCCGCAGTTCGCCGAGGTTCTCCTCGGCGAGCGTCTCGGTGAGGATCCGCACGCCGGCCTTGGTGGCGCGGTAGATCCCGTCGCCCGACCCCCCTTCCAGGGAGGAGCGCGCGGAGACCGAGACGACGGCGCCCCCGGACTCGCGGAGGTGCGGGACGGCGTGTTTCGAGGCGAGGAACATCGTCTTGAGGTTCACGTCGAACAGCATGTCGAACAGTTCGGCGTCGGTCTCCTCGATCGGGTCGCCGCCGCGCCAGGTGCCCGCCACGTTGCAGAGCGCGTCCAGCCCGCCGTGGTCGTCGACGATCCCCGACACCGCGTCGGCGACGACCGCCTCGTCCGTGAAGTCGCCCTGGTAGAAGTCGATCCGTCCGGGGTCTTCCAGCAGGAAGTCCTCGCTGTCGGGCGAGACGACGTCGGCGCCACACACCGTCGCGCCGGCGTCGAGGAAGCCCTCGGCGACCGCGCTGCCCAGCGCGCCGCCGACGCCGGTGACCAGGACGACGTCGTCCGTGAAGTCGAAGGTGACCGTCATGGAAGACACGTCGGTCGGCACCGGGAAAACGGCACCGCCGCCGGCAGGGGGGACTGCCGGCCGGAGTCCGGGGCCGGCACTCCGGGGGCGTCGCGGGGCACCACCGCCAAGCATCAAGTGCGGGCGGTCGAAAGGCCGGCGTGGACTGCATCGCACACCGCGGCTACGCGTCGACGTTCCCGGAGAACACGGTGGGGGCGTTCGAGCGGGCGGCGGAGAGCGCGGACTGGATCGAGTTCGACGTCAGACGCTGTGGCTCCGGCGAGGTCGTGGTCTGTCACGACGAGGCGGTCGACCGGACCACGGACGGGAGCGGCGCCGTCGCCGACCTGTCGGCCGACGAACTGGCGGCACTGGACGTGCTGGACAGCGGCGAGGGCGTGCCGACGCTCGGGGCGGCCCTGGCGGCGATCCCCGACGACGTCGGGGTGAACGTGGAACTGAAGGAGGGCGGGCTGGCCGAGGACGTCCTCGCGGCGACGGCCGAGGTCGGCAACGAACTGCTCGTCTCGTCGTTCGAGGACGACCTGCTGGCGGGGTTGGACGTGCCCACCGCGGTGATCGAGACCGGCGAGGACGACGGCGTCGAGCGGGCGCTGGCGCTGGACGCCGCGGCGATCCACCCCTACTACGGGGTGTGTTCCGAGGGGCTGGTCGCCCGGGCACACGACCACGGCCTGCGGGTGAACGCGTGGACGATCGACGACGGCGAGGCCGAGCGGATCGCCCGATCGGCCGGCGTCGACGGGCTGATCGTCGACGACCCGCAGTACTGCTAGTTTCCGTCGGGACCGTCGCGGGCGAGCGGACGGGGCCTACAGCTCCGACTTCACGTCGTCGGCGTGGGCGTCCGCCAGCCGGGTGGGTTCGGGGAGCTTGTAGCCGTCGGTACAGGCCAGCGCCAGCGTCGCCGCGGTCGCGGCCGACACGCGGTGGCCGGGACTCGTGTACACGGGGTTGACGTAGCGGCTGTCGGAGTCGAACTGGCGGGTCTGGACGGCGTGGCCGATCGGGACGCCGTCGGGCGCCGTCACGTCGCCGTCGGCCTCGATCGCCACCCGGGCCCCCTCGGGGAGCCGCCGGTCCAGGGACTCGCGGGGCGTCCCACAGAGCAGGTTCTTGGCCACGCCGACGGTCGGCAGGTCGAGGGTCACGCCGACGTGGGTGGCGAGGCCGGCCTCGCGGAAGTGGATCCGGCCGCTGCCGTCGACCAGCACCAGGTCCGGCGTCCGCGAGAGCGCCGTCAGCGACGCCAGCACGGCCTCGCCCTCCCGGAAGCTCAGCAGGCCCGGCACGTAGGGGATCGCCGTCTCGACGGCGGCGTGAGCCCGCTCGACCACCTCGCCGTTCCGGAGCACCACGACCGCCGAGACGGCCGTGTCGTCGACGAACGCCTGGTCGACGCCGGCGACCAGCGGCGCGTCCGACCCCGTCGACTCGCCGGCGTCCAGGGTGTGCTGGCCGGTCGGCGAGCGGAGCGCGGCGGGATCGAACGCGAGGTCGTCGGTGAACGACGCCGCGGCGGCGATGTCGCGCTGGAGCGCCTCCATACCCTCCCGGGAGAGCGACGCGTCCGGGACGAACTCGGGGCGGACGACCTCGGGGCCGCCGTCCCGCGGACCGGCGACCCCGTCGGTCGGACTCTCGTCGGCGACCGAGTGCTCGTCGTCGGCCATCTCAGAACGGGCCGCGGCGGCGGCCGCCGGGGCCGCCCGGACCACCGGGGCCACCGGGACCGCCCGGACCCCCGCCGCCGCCGAACTGTAGCTGGTTGGGGACGCGCTGTCGACCCTTGACACGCTGGCCGTACAGCAGCCCCAGGCCGAGACCGATCAGGTGGGCGCCGTCGGCGACGCCGCCGCCGATCCCGCCGCCCAGCAGGCCGGCGACGCTGATCAGCACGTAAAAGCCCGTGATCGCCCAGATCGGCACCGGAATCAGGAAGTAGAGGTACACCCGCAGTCCGGGGTTGAGGACCGTGAGCACGCCCATGATCGCCAGGCCGGCACCGGAGGCGCCCAGCACGGCCCCGGCGGGGACGCTCTGGAGGGTGAGGATCGCGATCTGGCCGAGGCCGGCCAGCACGCCCGAGACCAGGAACAGGGCGGTGAACTGTCGCGATCCGACGTACTCCTCGACCAGCCGGCCGAAGAAGAAGATCACGATGCTGTTGAGGAAGATGTGACTGGGACCGCCGTGGGCGAAGATCGACGTGAACCACGCCCAGACGTACTCGGGGTGTTGGACCTGGAGCGTGAACACCGTCCGCCACAGTTCCGAGCGCGTGCCGATTCCCGCGAGCGGGAAGAGGATGAACTGGAAGAGGAAGGTGATCCACATCAGCCCCAGGAAGGTGTAGGTCATGTTCCCCCGGAAGTACGCCACCAGTCCGCCGGGACCCGTCGAGAGCGAGAGCCGGTCGGTCAGGCCGCCGCCGGAGCCGATCCCGCCGGTGCCGCCGCGGTTCTCCGAGCGGACGGTGTCGTCGAAACCGCTGTCGAACACCCCCTCCGGGTCCCCCCAGTCCTGGAGCCCCGAGCAGTCGTGGGCCTCCGGGAGCCGGTGTTGTGCACAGTAGGTGCCGCCGCAGTGGTTACACCGGTACGGCATGGTCTCGTTCTCGCCACACACGTCGCACGTCGGCATTGCCGGCTCTATGTGGGGACCCCCGAAAGGGGTTGTGCTCCGGCGTGCCCGCCGCGCAAGATTGTCCGCCGCGACGGCGCGAGGGCGGCACGGTCCGAGTCTCGTCGTCGGACACGACGGGAGGGGGTTCAGGGGTCCGGTCGGAGCGGCCGCGAACGGTATAAATGGGAGCCCGACCAACGCGGTGACGTGAGAGACTTCGAGCGCAAGCGGCTGCTCGAACGCGTCGAGCGGGAGGGCGCGACGATCGGGGCCGACATCCCCGACAGGATCGAGGTGCAGGGCGAGCCGGTGGACCTGCGGGAGTTCGTCTTCGAGATCAAGCGCCGGGAGACGATCCCGCCGGGCGAGCGCGACCGGGTGGACCGCGCCAAGCGCAACCTCCGGCGCGAACGCCGCCGGCGCAAGGAACGCATCGAGGAGGGGGAGATCGACGCCGAGGAGGGCGAGCGGCTCGCGGACGACGTCGTCGGGATCGACCGGGCGCTGAACGCCCTGGAGAGCCTCGACGCGCCGGGAATCGAACAGGAGATGGACGCGAAGGAGACCGCCGACCGCAAGCGCTGGATGAACTTCCTCCGGAAGGCGCTGGGCCGCCGCGAGACCGGCGGTCGAGGGAGGGACGGACTGTGAGAAACGACCGGATCGCGGCGGTACTGGAGGAGTTCGCGGACCGTCTCGAGGCGAAAGACGTCGAGTACAAGCCACGCACCTACCGGCGGGCCGCCGAGAGCGTCCGCGAGCACCCCCGTTCGGTCGCGGACCTGGCCCGCGAGGGCGGGACCGACGCGCTCGACGAGATCGACGGCGTCGGCGACGCCATCGCCGCCAAGATCGCCGAGTACGTCGAGACCGGCGCGATCGAGGAGCTGACCGAACTGCGCGAGGAGATGCCCGTGGACATCGAGGCGCTCACGAGCGTCGAGGGGGTCGGCCCCAAGACCGTCGGGGCGCTGTACGAGGCGCTGGGTGTCGAGACGCTCGACGACCTGGAGGCCGCCGCCGAGGCCGGCGAGATCCGCGAGGTGTCGGGCTTCGGCGCCACGACCGAGGCGAACATCCTGGAGGGGATCCCCTTCGCCCGCGAGGCCCACGAGCGGCGGCTGCTGGGCGAGGCCCGGCCCCACGGCGAGCGCGTCGTCGACTACCTGGCGGGGGCCGAGGGGGTCGCCGCGGTGGAGCTCGCCGGCTCGCTGCGGCGCTGGCGGCCGACGATCGGTGACGTGGACGTGCTGGTCGGCAGCGACGACCCCGCGGCCGCCGTGGAGGCCTTCGTCGACTGGCCCGACGCCACCGCGACGATCGAGGCCGGGGAGACGAAAGCCAGCGTCCGCGCCGGCGAGGTGCGTGTCGACCTGCGAGTGGTCGCCGCCGACGAGTTCGGCGCGGCGCTGCAGTACTTCACCGGCAGCAAGGACCACAACGTGGCGGTGCGCAACCGCGCCA
This sequence comes from uncultured Halobacteriales archaeon, assembly GCA_964569925.1. Classification (GTDB taxonomy): domain Archaea; phylum Halobacteriota; class Halobacteria; order Halobacteriales; family Haloarculaceae; genus CAZMWG01. The sequence continues at coordinate 8,054 of CAZMWG010000054.1, forward strand.
TCGAGCGCGACCTGAAGGTCAACGAGTACGGCGTCTTCGACGTCGCCGACGTCGCGGACGACGACCAGCGCGCCGGCGAGCGGATCGCCGGCGAGGACGAGGCGTCGATGTACGGGGCCCTGGAGATGGCCTGGGTCCCGCCGGAACTGCGGGAGAACCGCGGCGAGATAGCGGCCGCCGCGCTGGACGCCGGAGACGAGAGCGGGAACGACGGCGACGCCGGGGACGAGGGCGGGGGCGATCGGCTCCCGGACCTGGTGGCGGTCGAGGACGTCCGCGGGGACCTCCACACCCACACGGAGTGGTCGGACGGGGAGCTGTCGGTCGCCGAGCACGTCGCCGCCGCGGCGGAGTTCGGTCACGACTACGTCTGTGTCACCGACCACGCCACCGGCCCGGGGATGGTCGGCGGGGTCGGCGTGAGCGACGACGGACTGCGCGAGCAACTCCCGGAGGTCCGGGCGGCGGGCGACGACGCCGACCTCGCCGTGTTCGCCGGCGTCGAGGCCAACGTCTCCGAGACGGGCGAGGTGTCCGTCGCCGACGACCTGCTCGCGGAGCTCGACTTCGTGGTCGCCTCCCCGCACGCGGCCCTGGACGGCGACGGCACCGAGCGGCTGGTCGCCGCCGCCGAGCACCCCGGGGTGGACGCGATCGGTCACCCGACGGGACGGATGCTCAACCGGCGCCGCGGGCTGGACGTGGACGTCGAGCGGCTGGCGGCGGTCGCCGCCGAGCACGACACGGCCCTGGAGGTCAACGCGAACCCCGCGCGGCTGGACCTGTCGGGGGCGGCGGTGAAGACGGCCGTCGAGGCCGGCGCCCGGATCGTCGTGAACACGGACGCCCACCGGCCGAGCGACTTCGGCTACCTGCGCTACGGCGTCCACACGGCCCGCCGCGGGTGGGCCGAGGCGGGAGACGTGCTCAACACCCGCTCGGCCGACGAGCTCCGGGAGGTGTTCGACGCGTGACCCCCGGGACCGACCCCGAGCGGGCCGAGGTCGCCGAGCCCGGTCGGAGCGTCGGGGGCGACGACCGGCGGCGCGCCGAGCGACCGGCGCTGTTGATCGACGCGATGTGCGGGCGGCTGGCGACGTACCTGCGGATGTGTGGCTACGACGCGGCCTACGTGCTGGACCGGGACGCCGAGACGGACGCGGACGCGCTGGACCTCGCCGGGACGGAGGGCCGGACCCTGGTGACCCGCGACCGGGAGTTAGCCCGGGCGGCCGACGACGCGATCCTGCTGACCGAGCGCGACATCGAGGACCAACTCGCCGAGGTCGCCGCCGCGGGGCTGGACCTCGAACTGTCGCCCGAGCCGGCCCGGTGTGGGGCCTGTAACGGGCCCGTCGAGCGCGCCCGGCCGGAGACCCCCACCCCGGAGTACGCACCCGACCCGCGCACCGAACGGGTGTGGCGCTGCCGGGAGTGTGGCCAGCACTTCTGGAAGGGAAGCCACTGGGAGGACGTGGCCGAGCGGCTGTCGGGGATCTGAGCGCGCCGGCGACCGGGGCGGAGCGGGGCGAGCACGGGCCTCTGTCGAGGGTTTGAAGCCGACGCGTGGCCACCGAGGGGTATGGACGAACGGCGACGCGGCTTCCTGGAGGAGCTGCTCGGGGCGTCGACGCCCTCGGGCTTCGAGACGGCGGGCCAGCAGGCGTGGGTGGACTACGTGTCCGAGTTCGCCGACGAGGTGACCGTCGACGCCTACGGCAACGCGGTGGCGACCGTCCACGGCGACGCGGACGTGTCGGTCGCGCTGGCGGGTCACGGCGACGAGATCGGGTTCATCGTGCGTGACATCACGGAGGACGGGTTCCTCCGTCTGGGCCGGATCGGCGGGGCGGACAAGACCGTCTCGCGGGGCCAGCACGTGACGATCCACGGCGACGACGGACCGGTGGCGGGCGTGATCGGCCAGACGGCGATCCACCTGCGGGATCCCGAGGACGACTCCGTCTCGGACGTGGCCGAACAGTTCGTCGACGTCGGCGCCGAGGACCGTGAGGCGGCGGCGGAACTGGTCTCGCGGGGGGATCCGGCGACGATCCAGCAGACGGTCCGCGAACTCGGAGACGGCCTGCTGACAGCCCGGGGGATGGACAACCGCGTGGGGATCTGGACGGCCGCCGAGGGGTTGCGCCGCGCGGCCGGTCAAGGCGGTGCGGCGACGGTCCACGCGGTCTCGACGGTCCAGGAGGAGGTCGGCCTGCAGGGCGCGCGGATGGTGGGCCACGAGCTGGCCCCCGACGCGGTGATCGCGGCCGACGTCACCCACGCGACGGACGCCCCCGAGACGCCGGGCGACAAGTCCACCGGCGTCGAACTGGGCGAGGGGCCGGTGGTCGCACGCGGCAGCACGAACCACCCGGCCGTGGTGACGGCGCTGCGCGAGACCGCCGACCGGGAGACGATCGACCACCAGCTCCAGGCGACGGGGATCCGGACCGGCACCGACGCGGACGCCTTCTTCACCGCCCGCGGGGCGATCCCGTCGGTCAACGTCGGCCTGCCCAACCGGTACATGCACACCCCAGTGGAGGTGGTCGACCCGGCGGACCTCGACGCGGCGGCCGACCTGCTGGCGGGCTTCGCGGCGCAGGCCGCCGAGTTCGCTCCGTTCGGCGTCGACGTGTCGACGGAGTGATGCTCGCGAGGCCGTCAGCCCCGGAGCGGGCCGACGTGTCGGCCGAGTGACCAGGACGGCCACCGAGCGGTACGTTTAAGCGGCCGTCGGGCGGCGTGGGGATATGAGCGGTCGACCGCTGGACGTCCTCGAGGCGTCGCTCGACGGCACCGTCACCGTCCACCTCAAGGGCGGCGAGGTGTACGAGGGGACGCTGACGGGCTACGACCAGCACATGAACCTCGTGATCGAAACGGGCGAAGACACAACGATTATACGCGGCGACAACGTCGTCTCGATACAGCCATGACCGGGGCAGGAACGCCTTCTCAGGGCAAGAAGAACACCACGACACACGTGAAGTGTCGACGCTGTGGCGAGAAGTCCTACCACGCGAAGAAGAAGGTCTGCTCGGCGTGCGGGTTCGGGAAGTCGGCCAAGCGCCGGGGGTACGAGTGGCAGAGTAAAGCCGGCGAGTGACGATGCACGAGAAGTGCGGCGTCGTCGGCATCTCCCTCGGGGAGCGCGACGCCGCGCGCCCGCTGTACTACTCTCTCTACGCGCTCCAACACCGCGGCCAGGAGTCGGCCGGCATCGTCACCCACGACGGCTTCCAGCAGCACAGCCACGTCGAGATGGGGCTGGTCGGCGACGCCTTCGACTCCGAGGATCTGGAGTCGCTGAACGGCTCCAACGGGATCGGTCACGTGCGCTACCCGACGGCGGGCAGCGTCAACGCCTGCTGTGCACAGCCATTCTCGGTCTCGTTCAAGTCCGGGTCGCTGGGACTCTCCCACAACGGCAACCTGGTCAACGCCGGGGAGATCCGCGACGAACTCGCCGGGCTGGGCCACGCCTTCACCAGCGACGGCGACACGGAGGTGATCGCCCACGACCTGGCGCGCAACCTCCTGGAGGAGGACCTGATCCGTGCGGTCAAGCGGATGATGTCCCGCATCCACGGGTCGTACTCGCTGACGATCATGCACGACGAGACCGTGCTGGGCGTGCGGGACCCGGAGGGCAACCGGCCGCTGTGTATCGGCGAACTGGAGGACGGCTACGTGCTGGCCTCCGAGTCGGCGGTGATCGACACGCTGGACGGCGAACTGGTGCGTGACGTCCGGCCGGGCGAACTGATCGTCCTGGAGGACGACGGGTCGGGCTTCGACTCCTACCAGCTCGTCGAACAGGAACACACCGCCCACTGCTTCTTCGAGCACGTCTACTTCGCGCGGCCCGACTCCACCATCGACGGCGAACTCGTCTACGACGTCCGCCGTGACCTGGGCCGGCAGCTCTGGGAGGAGTCCGGCGTCGAGACCGACGTCGTGATGCCGGTGCCCGACTCCGGGCGCGCCTTCGCCTCCGGCTACGCCGAGGCCGCGCCCGACGACGTCGAGTTCGCGGAGGGGCTGATGAAGAACCGCTACGTCGGCCGGACGTTCATCATGCCCACCCAGGACGAGCGCGAGCGGGCGGTCCGCCTGAAGCTCAACCCCATCAAGTCCACCATCGAGGGGCGGACGGTGACGCTGATCGACGACTCGATCGTCCGGGGGACCACCTCGACCCAGCTGATCAGCCTCCTCCAGGACGCCGGCGCCGAGGAGGTCCACGTCCGCATCGGCGCGCCGCCGATCGTCGCCCCCTGTTACATGGGGATCGACATGGCGACCCGCGAGGAACTGATCGCCGCGGACAGGTCCGTCAAGGAGATCCGCGACGACATCGAGGCCGACTCGCTGTCCTACCTCTCGGTCGACGCGGTCGCCGCGGCGCTGGGCCGTGACCACGGCGACCTCTGTCTGGGCTGTGTCACCGGGGAGTACCCCTACGACATCGAGGGCGAGGAGACCGACCGCGAGGTCTCCCGCCCCCGGATCCCGGACGCCGCGGCCGGCGCCGACGACTGACCCGGGACCGCTCCCCGGAGATGTCGGGGCGCGGACCGCGCCCGCGCGGTTCCCGAGGTGTTCTCTCGAACCGTGGCGACGGCGTTCAGTACAGCTCCGGCGCCGGGACCTCCTCGTCGGCCGCCGACTCGTAATCGTGTGCGGGCTCCCAGCCGAGTTGCTCGCCCGCCTTCGCGGTCGTGAAGGCGGCCTCGTCGCCGGACAGCGCACAGTCCTCGGGCACCGCGCCGAAGCCCTCCTCGATCAGCGCCGCGGTCGGCCGGTCCATGTAGTTCTCGGCCGCCACGCCGAGATAGGGCTCGTGACCGTCGACGTCACCCTCGATCCCCGCGCGGACCAGCGAGACGATGTCCCGGACGTCGACGTACGACCAGAAGTTCCCCTCGCCGGCCGCGAGGTCGTCGCGGTTGTCCAGGCAGGCGTACTCGCCGGGGTACTGGATCCAGGAGGGACGGACCGAGACGACGTCGACGTCGTGCTTGCGGGCGGTGCGGCGACCCAGGGCCTCCGCGGTCTCCTTCGAGACCCCGTAGGCGTCCTCCGGGCGCAGTTCGTGGGCCTCGTCGACCGGGAGGTAGTCGGGCAGCCAGGTCTCCTCGGCGAAGACGGTGCCGTAGGCGCTCTCCGAGGACGCCTGGACGACGTCGGCGCCGGCGCGGCCGGCGGCCTCCAGGACGTTGTACGTGGCCACCACGTTGTTCTCGAAGACGGTCGAGCCGGGCCGGCGGCCCATCGCCGGGATCGCCCCCCAGTGGACGACCGCCGCGGGGTCCGACCCGCCGACGACGTCCGCCACCTCGCCGAAGTCGGTGAGATCGACCGCGCGAAAGCCCACGCCGTCGGCGCCGTCGACCCCCCAGCCGGGGTGGTCCAGGTCGAGGACGGTCACCTCGTGGTCTCCCCGCAGGTCGTCGACGATCCACTCGCCCGAGCGTCCGAGTCCGCCGGTCACGATGACGTCCGTCACGGGCCGTGCTGGGGGAGCGAGCGACAAATAGCCGCCGGACGCGGCCTGGAGCGGGTCCCGGGCCGTCGGCGACCGGCGATCCCCGGTTCAGGCCGGGAACAGCCAGTACAGCATGACGTAGACGACCGTCCCGAGGGCGAAGGAGACGAGCCACAGCGAGGCCGCGACGCGGCCGACCCGCGGGTGGTTCGTCGTCGGGAGTTCCGAGACGGGTCGGCTCGCCGCCAGCAGGAGGACGTAGTAGACCAGCGGCACACAGACGATGGCGAGGAGGACGTGAACCGCGAGGACCGGGTAGTAGACGTACGTCTCGAGGGCGGCCGGGCCGCCGAACGAGGTCGTGCCCGCGACGCCGACCTTGTAGAGGTAGGCGACGAGGAAGGCCGCGAACAGCCCGAACGTCGTCAGCATGAACCGGCGGTGGCGGGCGACGTTCCCGCGACGGATCGCCCGCACGCCGCCGAGAATCGCGCCGATCGCCGCGAGGCTCAGGACGGCGTTGAGGTGCGGGATCGCGTCGATCACGGCGTCGGGGGCCGCCGGGATGGCGCCGACCGGGCCGACCTGCAGTGCGACGGCGAACACGAGCGCCAGCGAGACGACGCTCAGGACCGCCGTCGTCACGAGCACGTTCCCCCGGAGCCAGGCGACGCCGCCGGAGCCCTCCGCTGTGGTCACGGATCGGCGTACGACCGAACCGGACAAGACGGTTGCGTCCCCGGCGACGTTCGTGGAACGGTACCACCACACGATCGGACGGCTCCCGGGACCACTCGTCGGAGACCCCGCCGGCGACCGTCGGCGCGGTCGCGACGGTCACGGTCCGGGGCGACAGCCGGTGCTCTCCGGACCGTGACCGAGGCCCGCCGGTCGAACGTCGACCGGAGCGGGCGTTGACCAGAAGCGAGAGTGATCACGAAAGCGACAGCGCGCCGGACAGAGCGTCCGGCGACACAGGGACGGAGGACAGGCCGAGTGGAAGTTCGAGTCCGAGGTGTGTCAGGCCGTATCGGACCACCCCCTCTCGGCGGGGCCGGACCGGTCCTGGCCGCCGTCCGCCACCGCTCGCCGCCCGCCCACGTCCTTGGCGGCGCCGGCGGGCAGTTCGGGGTGGCAGTCCTCACAGACCCACTCGGCGTGGCGGTGGGTCATGGAGTCGGCGCGGGTCCGTCGGCGCCAGGTGCGGGCCACGGTCCCGTCGCAGTTGTCACATCGTACCATGGCACCTGTTCGGAGGCGAGGGGACAGTAAAAGGGTTTCCCTAATCGTGGTTCGAAATCCCTTGCGGACGGACAAACACCTTATATTCTACCGTAGAATGGGGCGTTTCGAGCGGAAAGACCGGGAGAAGTGGACGAGCGCCGGTCGCTACTGGAACGTCCGGGAGACGGTCTCGCCGTCGTCGACGCCGGCCTCGCGGTGGTCGAACCGCTCCTCGATCTCCTCGTAGCGCTCGCGGACCTCGGCGTCGACGCTGGCACCGACCTCCTCCAGCGCCGTCTCGAAGTGGTCCATCGTCACCACGACGTTGCCGACCGTGTCGTCGATGTCCTCGGGGTCGACGCTGTTGATGAACTCCCGGGTCGCGGCCATCGAGGCCTCGCGGGTCAGCGCCTCGACGTCGGCGCCGACGAACCCGTCGGTCCGGCGGGCCAGGCTGTCGAGGTCGACGCCGTCGGCCAGGGGCTTGTCGCGGGTGTGGACCTCGAGGATCGCCCGGCGAGCCGTCTCGTCGGGCACCGGCACGTGGACGTGTCGGTCAAGCCGGCCGGGGCGCAACAGCGCCGGGTCGATCAGGTCCGGGCGGTTGGTCGTCGCCACCACGACGACGTCCTCCATCTCCTCGAGCCCGTCGAGTTCGGTGAGCAGTTGCGAGACCACGCGCTGGGAGACGCCGGAGTCCGCCGAACTGCCACCCCGTTCGGTGGCGATCGAGTCGATCTCGTCGAAGAACACCACCGTGGGGGCGTTCTCCCGGGCCTTGCTGAACACCTCGCGGACGCCCTTCTCGGACTCGCCGACGAACTTGTTCAGCAGTTCGGGCCCCTTGATCGAGATGAAGTTCGACTCGGACTCGTTGGCGACGGCCTTCGCGAGCAAGGTCTTCCCCGTGCCCGGCGGACCGTACAGCATGACGCCC
>CAZMWG010000055.1:0-15589 GCA_964569925.1 uncultured Halobacteriales archaeon
GTCGTCTCCGGTTCGGGCTCGGGTTCGACGGCCGGTTCGGGAGTCGTCTCCGGTTCGGGCTCGGGCTCGGGCTCGGCGACCGCGCCGACGCCGTCCCCGTCGTCGCCGAGCCCGTCGTCCTCGATGACCTCGTCGAAGAGGTCGTCGTCGGCGAGGTCGTCCCCGAACTCCGCGTCCTCGTTCTCGTCGTCCCCGTCGTCGATGTCCTCGCCCCCGAGGGCGTCGTCGCCGCCGGGCTCCTCGCCGTCGGCCCAGTCGGCGTCGCCGGACTCGTACTCCTGTTTGAGCTCCTGGAAGGACTTGCCCTCGTCGCCGTCGTCGTCCCCGGCGTCGTCCTCGTCCAACCCCTCGAACTCGTCGTCGCCGAACCCCTCGTCCTCGAAGTCGCCGTCGAGGGCCTCGTCGTCGAAGGCGTCGAACGAGCCGTCGTCGGCGTCGTCGTCCTCCTCGAACCCGTCCTCGAACTCGCCGCCGTCGTCGAACATGTCGTCCATTCCGTCGTCCATACCGTCGTCCTCCACCAGATCGTCGTCGAAGAACCCCTCGGCGTCGGCCTCCGCGATGTCGTCGTCGAGACTCTCGTCGCCGTCGTCCGCGCCGTCGTCGTCGAACAGCCCGAACGAGCCGTCGCCGCTCATCCCGCCGCCGCCCATGCCGGCGTCGATGTCGTCGGCGAAGGGGTTGACCCCGCGGGTCACCATCTCGTAGATGTCGAGCAGCTTCCGGACGTTCTCCTCGACCTCCTCGACGGACTCGCTGATCTGTTCGTTCTCCGTGCGCACCGTGTTGACCGTCGAGGACAGCGAGCCGACCTCGTTCTCCAGCTCGTCGAGCCGGTGTTCGAGCTCGTCGACGTTGCCGCCGCCGGCCTCGTCCATGTCGCCGAACTCGTCGTCCCCGAAGGCCATCTCGTCGTCCTCGAGCCCCCCGAGGTCCCCGAAGGCGTCGTCCCCGCCGTCTCCCTCCTCGGCCATCAGCCCCCCGCCGTCGGCCATCCCGTCCCCCTCGGCCCCGTCGGCCCCCTCGGACTCGTCGTCCGAGAGCAACTCCTCGAACATGTTCCGGATGCTCATGCCGACCGCCCCCACGGCCGCCGCCGCCAGCACGGCGACGGCGCCCTCCGGGAGCGCGACCTGGAGCGCCGGTTCGAGGACGGTGCCACTCATCGTCTACAACTCCCCAGCTACACCCTTCAACGTTCCGTCTATGCTATCACCGTTGATAACAATCCGACGCGTTTCGCGCTCTCGACGTTGAACCATCCGGTCGCGGAGCGGAACGTACCCGTCGACCCCGATCTCTGTGGCGCCACGGCGCCGAACGTGGCGGTTCCGGCCGCCGCGGTCCGCGCGCCCGTCGTGCGCACGACCGCCGGGCGTCAGACGCCGGCCGCGGCCGTTGTTCTCGTGCGTTGAAACGAAGTGCGGTCGTCGGGGAGAGTCCGGACGATCCGGCTACAGCGTGACGGCGTCCTGGTTCGCGCTCTTGACGACCAGTTCCCCGGAGGCCCCCCGGAGCTTCAGCGACCGGCCGTGGTCGCCGCCGACGTCCTCGCCGGCGACGGGGACCCCGTGGTCGGCCAGAGTCTCTCGGACGGCCTCGGCGTTGCGGGTGCCGATGCTGGGACCGTCCTCCGAGAAGTCGAGCATGTCCGAGCCGCCGGCGATCTTCGCCTCCATGCCCGCCCGGTCCGCGCCGGCAGCCTCCAGAGAGTCGATCAGCACCTCGACGCCGGTGTCGGCGAACTTCGCCCGGGCGCCCTCGGCCTCGTCGGCGCTCGGCAACATGACGTGGACCAGCCCCGCGACGCCCGCCTCGCGGTCGTACACCGCCGCGCCGATACACGATCCGAGTCCGCTCGTCGTGAGGACGGCCCCGTCGGTGGTCACCTCGTACTCCGCGATGCCGACCTTGCGGCGCTCGGTCGGCGTCCCCTCGACCGTCCCGGCCTCCGAGCCGTCGTACACCTTCATCCGAATATCTCTTCGGGGTCCGCCTCGGTCTCGTCGGCCCGATCGGCGTCGAGATCCTCCAGGGCCCGCCGGAGCTCGCGCTCGTCCGGGATGGCGTGGATCTCGGCGCCGAAGGCCACTTCGTCGGTGCGCATCTCCGAGTCGACGATGAACGCGTGTTCCTGGTGGCGGCCCAGCTGTGCCGCCAGCGGATCGACGATCGCCCGGCCCATGTCGTGGACCAGCCGCGGAGGGGTGTGGTCGACCGACGTCCCCAGCACGTTGGCCCAGCCGTCGACGAAGCCGCTGGTCATGATGTTGCCGAGCTCCTCGACGGCGGCCATGTGGTGGTCGGTGAGCCCCTCGCCCTCGGGGACGGTCGGGAGCAGCCCCTCGGCGATCCGCTCGGCGGAGGCCTCGTCGAACAACACCAGCAGGAAGCCGCTGGGGGTGCCCGTGAACTCGACGACCGTCCCGACGTAGGCCTCCTCGCCGACCTGCTTGGGGACGTCCTCGATCGGGGCGAAGGAGATCTGTGTCACCTCCGCCTCCGTCGGGATCCCCGACATCGTCTCGACGTTCTCGGCGGCCCGCTCGGTCCCCCGGCGGGTCATGTCGTTGAACAGCTCCAGCTTGTCGATCGGGATCGCCTCCTCGCTCTCGGTGTGTTCGACCAGCAGGTCCGCCAGCGAGCCGTACTCCGGGAGCATGTAGATGTAGAAGCTCACCGGCTCGCCGACCCACTCGATCTCGGACTTGAACACGAACACCTGGCCCCGCTCGCCGCCCTCCGGGGCGGCGGGGATCACGTCGGCGCCCCGCCGCTCGACGTACTCCGGCGGGGAGTGTTCGATCGTCGCGCCGAGGTGGTCGGCCCAGCCGTCGATGAAGCCGCTCATCATGATGTTGCCGATCTCCTCGACGCCGCTGCGGGCCATCGCCTCGCTGGGGTCCTCGCCGACCAGCGCGCCGGCGATCGAGTCGACCGAGGACCGCTCGAAGGCGAGCACCGTCTCGCCGGCCATGGCCCCCTCGAAGTCGAAGGCCACGCCGACGAACTCCCGGCCGACCAGCTCCTCGCCGACCTCCTCCCGGCTCAACAGCGAGATCTTGGTCACCTCGACGCTCCCGTCGATGCCGGTCATCTGCCCCAACGCCCCCGTGGCCGCCCGCGCCCCCTCGTGGGCGAGTTGGTTGAACGTTCCGAGCGACCGGACGTCCACCCTCATGACGGGACGACGTCCTCGATGGCCTCCATGACGCTCGGCTTCTGGAACGGCTTCGTGATGTAGCCGTCCGCACCGGCCTTGACGGCCTCCTTCATCTTCTCCTCCTGGCCGACGCTCGTGCACATGATCACGTTGGCCTCCGGGTCGCCGTCCTTGATCTCGTCGGTGGCCTCGATGCCGTCCCGGATCGGCATCACGATGTCCATCATCACGAGGTCCGGCCGTTCCTCCTTGTACACCTCCACGGCCTCCACGCCGTTCTCGACCTCTCCGACGATCCGGTGGTCCTCCTCCAGGATCTCCCGCAGGAGGTTCCGCATGAACTCCGAGTCGTCCGCGATGAGCACGTCGGGCATACCTGTCACCCTACCGTCTCTCGAACTCCCGCATAAACCTGACCCGTGCATTATCGGTCGTGATAGCGGCGGAGGCGGCCGCCAGCGGCCCGACCGCCGACGTCCGGGCCGTCCCGATCAGACCGCCGGGAGGTGCCGGGCCAGCGCCTCGACGACCGGCAGGGCGTACGTGCCGTACCGGAAGTACGACAGCGCCGCCGCGGCGAGGAAGGCGGTCGTCACGCCGCCGGCGACCCCCAGCGCCGCGGCGACCGGCCGACGCGACGGCCGCCCGCCGACCGTCCGGGCGGCGACCGTCACCCCGAGGGCCGCCGCGGCGACCAGCGCGACGAGGGCGTGGAGCTGGACCGCCTCGCCGACCGCCAGCCCGAGCACCCGCGTCAGCGCCAGCGAGCCGGCCAGCCAGCCGACGGTCCCGACCGCGTACCCGCCCGCGAGCGCCCGGGGCGCCCCCTCGACGGCCCGTCCGACGGCCGGGAGCCGCGCGACGCCGTACACGGCCAGCGGGACGACCGGCGTCAGGTACCGGACCGTCAGTTGGCTGTGCAGCGGGAGCCGCGAGAGACCGACCACGGTGAACGCGGCCGCGAGCGCGGCGACGAGCAGGTCCGTCGCCCGGGCCGGCGACGGCCGGCCGAGGACGCCACGGAACCCCCTCCCCGCGAGGGCCGCCGCGGCGAGCGGGACGGCGATCAGTCCCGCCGCCAGCGGCGCGCTCTCCAGCAGCGTCAGTTCGATCGTCTCGTGGGCGTTGCGCCCGTACGCCACCCCCGGAATCCGTCCGCTCCGGACGAACACCTGGTACAGCACCGCCGGGGTGGCCGCCCGCGTGACCCCCTCGCTGACCGTCGCCTGAAGGAACGCGAGCGCCGCGAGCGCGGTCGCCGGCGGCCGCGGCACCAGTCCCGCGAGGCCGTCGACGACCGTCGCGAGCGGCCCGGAACCGCCACCCCCGACGGCCGTTCCCCCGCTCCCGAAGGCCCCGCCGAGTCCCGGATCCGGCGTTCCACGGAGGTCGCCCCCGCCCGGACCGGCCGTGACGCCGCCCTCGGGGCCGAACTCGACGGCCCCGGGACCGGCCCCCGGAAGCAGTCGCGGGGCCTGCAGGGGGTCGCCGGCGACGGCGACGTTGGTCACGAGGGCCGGCCCCAGCCCGGCCACCAGGAAGAGCCCGAGGACGGCGAGCGTCCGGGGGTCGTTCGACCGGGCCGTCGCGAGGTCCACCGCGCCCAGGCCGGCCACGAGCACGAACCCCAGGAAGCCGTGGATCCAGACGACCAGCCCGGCGAGTCCGTAGGCGAGCCCGCGGCGACGCCGGTCGCCGGTCCGTCGCCCGGCGGCGAAGGCGACCACCACGGCGACCGTCAGCGCGGCGACCGCGGCGTGACGTTTCGGGATCGTCGCCCAGAACCCCACCGGCGTGGCGAGCGCGCCGGCGACCCCGGCGGCGACCCCGGCCCGCCGACCACGAAACGCCGCCAGCAGCCGGTAGAGACAGAGCCCGACCCCGGCGGCGGCCGCGAGGGTCGTGGCCTGCAGCGCGACGAGCGGCAGGTATCGGGGGTCGAGGGGCTCGGCCACGACCGTCGAGACGGCGAAGGCGACGAGCGCCGTCGCCGCGCCGGCCGCCCGGAGCGGCCGGGAGCCCCCGACGAGCGGTCCGGCGGTCCGGACGAACGCGAGCGCGCCCAGGCTCCAGGCGGCCGGGAGCACCAGACGGGGCGCCGTGACCGCCGACAGCCCCTCGAGGACTAACGCGACCGGCACCGCCGCGACCACCTGTCCGTAGTTGCGGGCGTACAGCCGCCCGTCGTGACGGTGGAGTCCGGGCTGGGTGGCCTCGCTGGCGATCGTGTCGAGCGGGTAGCGCAGCTCCGTGATCGCGAGGTGTCCCTCCGACAGTGCGACGACGGCGTTGGCCACGGCGTGGACGTCGTTGATGTACACCCCGACGCGCCACAGCGGGGCGAGCGCGAGCACGAGCCCCAGCCACAGCGCCAGCCCGGTCCGGTCGCCGAAGACCGCCCGTCCCGCCCGACGGACGGCTCCCCGGACGGGCGACCACCGGGGAGGACCCCCGGCCGCGTCCGCCCCGGCGCCGTCGCCGCTCACCCGACCACCTCGACGGTCCGGTTCGCCCGGTAGACCGTGCGGTCGAGTTCGAAGCTCTGGACGCGGACGGTCACCGTCGCGGCGTAGCTCCGTTCGCTCGCCGTCCCGGGCGCGAGCGCCCGGTCGTCGGGCCGGAGCCGAGAGGCGCCCGCCCGGCCCGGACCGAGCTGTTCGATCGTCGTCGCCTCGACGTCCAGCCCGGGCACCCGCACCTCGTAGATCAGGCGGGGCTCGCCCCGGAGCTCGGCCACGTCGACCCGGGCGTCCGGGAGTCTGAGGTAGTTCACCCCGGATCCGAACCGACCCCGGTCGACGACGACGTCCCCCCGGATCGTCACGTCGGCGACCGTCGCGTTCCCGTCGCCGACCGTCGCCGGCGTGTCGGCGGTCGGGGCCAGGAGGCCGACAGCGGGGCCGCTCAGCGCCAGCCCGCAGACGACGACCGCGACGGCCACGCCCTCCAGGGCCCGGACCGGGTCCATACCGGGAGAGCGAGAGTCGCGAACAAAAGCGTTCGGCCCCGAGTATCAGAAGCGGACGCCGTCGTCGCCGACCGCGGCGAGCAGTTCCGCGACGCTGTCGTCGGGGTCACAGCCGGTGGCCTCGACCAGCCCGCGCAGGCTCTCGGCCGGATACCGCACCGGCACGTTCGACTCCATCAGGAGGATCCCGAGCACCTCCTCGACGGGCGTGGTGCCGTCGATCTGACGGGCGTACCACAGGAGCAAGCTCTCGAAGACGGTGACGATGTCGTTCGACATCATCTGTTGCTGGTCGACGTCGCCGTCGAACTTCGCCGTCACGTCGAAGCCGTACTTCGAGTCCCGCGAGTCCATCTCCTCGCGGAGCCACTCGTGGACGGCCGCGCTGTCCAGTTCCGGCTCGGGGTCGGGTTCGGGGTCGGGCACGGGCTCCGGCTCGGGGTCGGGGTCGGGCTCGGCCGCCGCCGCCCGGCCGACGTCGTCGTCGGTCCGGGCCTCCGGCGAGACGACGAACCGTCCCTCGTCTAGCTGGGTGACGTGCTCGTCGTCCGCGATGTCGAGCTCCTCCGGCGCCAGGACCTTGCCGTCGTCGGCGTCCGGATCGTCCCGGCCGTGTGACATGGATCGACGTGGGTCGCCGAGGGGCATAACTCCGTCGGCGGTGCCGCCGGTCGGAAAGCGTCGTGCGAGAAGGGGGTATCGGGGTTTACAGCTGGACGGCGCTGGAGCCCGAGAGCGTCTCGGGGACGCTGAGCGTGACGGTGGTGGTGCCGCCGGACTGGGTGTTGAGCTGGATCGTCGCCGTCTCGCCCTCCTGTAACCCGTCTTCGATGTTGCCGCCGTTGCTGCCGTCGTCGTCACCGGCGATGAACACGAGTTTCGCGCGGTCGGCCGGGTCGTTCAGAACTGGGTCGTCATTGGTGGTGTCGATCGAGTCGCCGCCGACGTCCTGAATCTCCACCACGCCGAACGACTGTGATCCGTCGAAACCGCTGGTGCTCTCGATACTGCCGACGTCACTCGCCACGGTGTCGCCGAACGTCAGGTCGGCCGCCCCGTCGTCGCTCGTGTACTGGGCGACAGTCTGTCCGAGGTCGATGTTCGCGGCGCCGGGCGCCTGCTTGACGGTCACTTCGAGAGTCTCCACCGTGTCCGGATCCGCGCTGGGGTTGAGGCTCGTTCCGACGGTGTTGACGATTTCGAGGCGGTTGGTGACCTGTTCGCTGGACTGTTGGCCGGTCTCCTCGGCGCTGGACTGGAGGAAGCCGGCGGTGTTGATGAGGACGCCGGCGGCGATGGCGGCGACCAGCACCATCGCGATGAACACGATGAGGGTGCCGATCCCGACCTGCCCGCGGTCGTCCGTCGTGGGTTCGATCCGTTCGATCATTGTGTGCCGGGCGCTTGCCCTTACACGTATCTGGCCGATACCGGGTAATAACCGTTCGCCAGCAAGTATCGACCGTGATAACGACACATCGGGAGCACCGGCTGCCCGGACGCCGATCGAAGCCGATACGTACGAAACGTCGCCTGAGGCTCCGGCTGGCCGTTTCGTACGTTATCAAAGACGAGAAGTGGTCCGGCAGGTCGTTTTACAGCTGGACGGCCGTGGACCCCGAGAGCGTCTCGGGAACGCTGATCGTCACGGTCGTGGTGCCGCCGGACTGGGTGTTGAGCTGGATCGTCGCCGTCTCGCCCTCGCTCAGGCCGGCGCCGCTCGATCCGTCACCTTCGATGCTCGACGTGTCGAAGATCATCTTCGCGCGGTCGGCCGGGTCGTCCAGTACCGCGTCGGACCCCGAGATGGACGAACCACCGGCGTCCTGAACCGACTCCACGTCGAAGTTGCTCGCGGAGCTGACCGTCGAGTCGGCGTCATCGTCGAACGTCAGATCCTGTGCCGCGCCGCTGCTGGTGTACTGGGCGATGGCCTGCCCGAGGTCGATGTTCGCGGCGCCGGGCGCCCGCTTGACCGTCACCTCGACGGTGTCGACGGCGTCGCTGTTGATGTCGCTGCCGATGGTGTTGACGACCTCGAGGCGGTTGGTGACCTGTTCGCTGGACTGTTGGCCGGTCTCCTCGGCGCTGGACTGGAGGAAGCCGGCGGTGTTGATGAGGACGCCGGCGGCGATGGCGGCGACCAGCACCATCGCGATGAACACGATGAGGGTGCCGATCCCGACCTGCCCGCGGTCGTCCGTCGTGGGTTCGATCCGTTCGATCATTGTGTGCCGGGCGCTTGCCCTTACACGTATCTGGCCGATACCGGGTAATAACCGTTCGCCAGCAAGTATCGACCGTGATAACGGCCGGATGGGATGACGGGCGAACTTTTCACAAACGAAAACGGTCCGCTGAAGCCCCTATCCGGCTTCACAGGGTAGTCCGGTCGAGTCGGGAACGAGAAGGAATCAGCGACTCTACAGCTGAACGGCACTGGAGCCCGAAAGCGTCTCGGGAACGCTGACGGTGACGGTGGTGGTGCCGCCGGACTGGGTGTTGAGCTGGATCGTCGCCGTCTCGCCCTCGCTCAGGCCGGCGCCGTCGCTGCCGTCACCCTCGATGTTCGAGGCGTCGAACAGCAGCTTCGCGCGGTCGGCCGGGTCGTCCAGTACCGCGTCATCGTTGCCGGGGTCGATCGAGTCGCCGCCCGCATCTTGGACCTCCCCGACGTTGAAACTCGTCGCGGAGCCGGGACTGGTGACCGGATCCTCCGTCGCACCGAACGTCAGATCCTTTGCCGCGCCGCTGCTGGTGTACTGGGCGATGGTCTGTCCGAGGTCGATGTTCGCGGCGCCGGGCGCCCGCTTGACCGTCACCTCGACGGTGTCGACGGCGTCGCTGTTGATGTCGCTGCCGATGGTGTTGACGACCTCGAGGCGGTTGGTGACCTGTTCGCTGGACTGTTGGCCGGTCTCCTCGGCGCTGGACTGGAGGAAGCCGGCGGTGTTGATGAGGACGCCGGCGGCGATGGCGGCGACCAGCACCATCGCGATGAACACGATGAGGGTGCCGATCCCGACCTGCCCGCGGTCCTCGTCCGGTCTGAGTCGTTCGATCATGGTGTACCGGGCGCTTGCCCTTACACCTGATTGGGAGGAACTGGGGTATAACCGTTGGGAACCAGCTATCAACTTCGAAAACTCGGCGTAGTGACGCTCTGTCTACCGTTCTCCACCCGAAACCGGGGTCGCGGACGCGCGATCACGGACGGAAGTGCCACGAGACGGCCGTCGGAGCGCCACGAACCGACCGTTATCGACCGCCAGTCCCGATTTCGAGAGCCGATAACCGGGTTTCAGCGCGCGATACTGCCGCGGGCCGTCGGGATCAGTCGTAGGTGACCAGGCTGTACATCACGAAGATGAAGCCGAAGGTCGTCAGACCGCTGTCGACGAGCAACAGCGAGCGGACGCCGTCGAACCCCGTGACGAAGGCGCTGATCATCGTCGCGGCCGCGCCCGCGACCGCGAGCGAGAACCCCAGCGCGAGGTGGAGCATGGCCCGGCGAGACGTCTGGACGTAGGCCCGCATCGCCATCCCGACCATCGTGAGGCCGGCGACGACGAACACAAGCGTCGTGACCGCATACAGGAGTTCGATCACAGTCACCGGTAGCGGCTACGCCGAACCGGGTGATAAATCCGCTCCCGAAAATATCGCCTCTGATAACAACTTCGTGCGACCGGTCAACTCTCCGAGAGCGTCCGCCAGGCCTCGTCGAGCTTGTTGGTCACCTCGGAGTGGTCCTCGACGGTGATCGACATCTCCTCGTCGAAGTTCACCCGCACCTCCTCCACGCAGCGCCGGTACACCTTGATGCGTCGCCGGTCGTCCGAGAGGACGTTGTCGTGGAGCTCGAGCAGGTCGTGCTCGGTGAGCTCGTCGATCCGCCGGTAACAGGTGGCGATCGGGATCCCCAGCTCGTCGCTGAGCTCCTGGGCCGAGGCCGGCTCGTCGGTGGCGTCCAGAATGTCGGCGCTGTATTTGTTCCCCAGCGTCCGGAGCAGATCCGCTGAAGCCATCGGTTATCAGAACATGAATCGTTGCCAGCATAAAGCTATCGGAGATGATACCGGGTTCGTACGTCCGATCGGGGTGTGACGGCGACACGGCCGGTCAGCGCGCCGCTCGCGGCCGCCGCCGGTCGTTCTCGGGCACGATAACGGGCGGAACGGGGGCGATACCGGCCGTCTAACCTCGCCGAGGCGGACGGCGATCCGCCGAGTCAAACGACGACCCCCGGACGACCCCGCCGGTCAGATCGGGGACTCCTCCTCGCTCATCATCGAGAAGGCGCTGGCGTTCTGGTGGACCACGATCCCGCCCTGTGTGATCTCCATCGGGTAGATGTCCGTCTCGATGTCCTGTTTGCGCATCTTCGCCACCCACACGTAGCGGTTGACCCCCGTGTCGGTCGGCGTCTGGATCAGGTAGATGTTGCCGTCGGTGAGGTAGTTCTCCAGTCCGATCTCCGTGTCCGGGAAGACGGCCCCCTGCTCGTTGGTCAGCAGCGACGTCAGCCCGTTGTCCCGCAGGATGTCCGTGAACTTCAGCAGGTAGGTGCGCTTCTCGCGCTCGTCCTCGAAGAACAGCTCGAACATCGCCAGCGAGTCGAGCACCAGCCTGTCGTACCGGTCGTCCTTGAGGTCGTCGAGCAGGAGATCGAGCGACGAGGAGAAGTCGTTCTCCCGCAGGAGCACCCGCTTGTCGTACACCTCGATGTCGCCGTTCTCGACGTGCTCGGCCCAGTTCTCGAAGCCGATCGACTCGGCGGCCTCTCTGAGATCGGACTCGTTCTCCTCGAAGGACAGGTAGATCCCCTTCTCGTCGAACTGTTCCACCCCGTTGTAGACGTACTGCAGCCCCAGGATCGACTTGCCCGCCCCGGGGTTGCCGCTGACCAGCGTCGTCGAGTTCGTCACGATGCCGCCGTTGAGTATCTCGTCCAGGCCGTCGATCCCCGTCTTCGTTAGTTCGATCATGAGGGCGTAGCCGATTGAATACCAATCGGACAGCGCGGGTCAAAAGTCTTGTTGAGCCGACGGGGGTCGTGTTTAGTTACAGGGACAGCGGTGTCAGGGCCGGTGAGACGGCCTGGGAAGCCCCGGCCGGCTGCACTCCGAGTCGAGCCGGCCGGGGCTTCCTGGACGTTGTTCGTGCTGATCTCGGTCGTCACTGGTAAGGTAAGAACTACCGCGACCGGCCCGTCCTACGCGTGGACGACGGCCGGGTCGACCCAGACGACGAACCCGTCCTCGCGCCTGACGATCCCCCGGACGGAGCCGTCGTCGCCGGGCGCGGCGTCGACCCGGTCCGCCGACACCCCCACCACCTGTTCGACCTCGTCGACCAGCCAGCCCGCGGCGCCGTCCTCGACGATCCCCGAGTCGAACACGACGATCCGACCCTCGGCGGTCGCGTCCCCGTCGCTCTCGATCCCGAAGACGGTCTTCGGGTCGACGATCGAGGTGGTCCGTCCGCGCAGGTCCATCACCCCCTTCACGTGGGACCCCGCGTTGGGCACCGGGGTCAGTTCCGCGGCGTCGACGATCTCGGCCACGTGGTCGATGCTCACACAGTAGGTCTCCTCGCCCAGCCGGAACTCGAGCACCTGGTTCCCGGTCGATGCGGCGGCTGACATCCTACCCGACGGTACCCGGGATCCGGCTTAACTCTGCCCCCCGTGGTATCAACATTGATCACGGGGGCGGTGTCTTTATCTCGCTCCCTCGCCCGGTTCCGACGTACAACGATGCCGGGATCGACCGTCTCTGAGCGTCGGGGGGAGCGGCGGTGACGGTCCGTGCCGTCGTCGCCGACGACTCGCACTTCATGCGCAGCGTCATCGCCGACATCCTCTCCGAGGGGGGGATCGAGGTGGTCGAGCGGGCCCGGGACGGCCGCGAAGCCGTCGACGCCGTCGCCGAGCACGAGCCAGACGTGGCGACCATGGACGTCGAGATGCCGGGGATGAACGGCATCGAGGCCGTCGAGCGGATCATGGCCGACACCCCCACGCCGGTCGTGATGCTCAGCGCCCACACCGACGAGAACGCCGAGGTCACCTTCGAGGCGCTGGACAAGGGGGCGGTGGACTTCTTCACGAAACCCGGCGGCGAGGTGTCGATGGAGATGTCGCGGCTGAAAGACCAGCTCGTCGACATCGTCACCTCCGTGGCGGGCGCGGACGTGAGCGGCTCCGGCCGGGGGGCGTCGACGTCCGACGGGACCGCCTCGGCCGGATCGGCGGCGTCGGCGGCCGGGTCCGGAGCGCCAGCCGCCGGTGACGACTCGGGCGGACGCGCGGCCGCGACGGCGGACGCGCCCGGGTCGGGAGCCGCGGCGACGGGGGAGTACCTCGCGGACCCGACGCTGGTGGTCGGCTCCTCGACGGGCGGCCCCAAGACCGTCGAGCGGCTCCTCGCGGAGCTCCCCCGTGCGGCCGACCTCCGGGTGCTGGTCGTCCAGCACATGCCCGAGGGGTTCACCGCCCGGTTCGCCGGGCGGGTCGACGCCCGCAGCGACTACGACGTCCGCGAGGCCGAGGACGGCGACCGAATCCGGGGTGGCGAGGCGCTGATCGCGGCCGGTGACCGACACATGCGGGTCGACGCCTACCGCCGGGGTCGGCTCCGGGTGAGCCTGACCGACGAGGCGCCGGTCAACAGCGTCCGGCCGGCCGTCGACGTGACGATGGAGACCGCGGCGGCCGAGGTCGACGACCCGCTGGTGGGGGTGATCCTCACCGGGATGGGGGAGGACGGCGCCGACGGGGTGCGAGCGATCGCCGGCGCCGGCGGCCACACGCTCGCCCAGGACGAGGCGACCTCCGCGGTGTACGGCATGCCCAAACGCGCAGTCGAGACCGGCTGTGTCGACGACGTGCTCCCGATCGGCGACCTGGCCGGGGGCGTCGTCGCGGCGATCACGAGGTGACCCACATGGACGATCAGTATCTCGACGCGTTCATCCGAGAGAGCGAGGAGGCGATCACGGAACTGAACAACTCCCTGCTGGACCTGGAGGCCGATCCCGACGACAGGGAGGCGATGGAGTCGATCTTCCGGACGGCACACACGCTGAAGGGCAACTTCGGCGCGATGGGGTTCGACGACGCCTCGGCGCTGGCCCACGCGATCGAGGACCTGCTCGACGAGATGCGCGAGGGCGAGATGGCCGTCACCCCCGAGGTGATGGACCTGATCTTCGCCGGCGTCGACCGGATCGAGGCGATCGTCGCCGAGATCGAAGCGGAGGGCGAGTCGAGCACCGAGACCGACGACGTGGTCGACGAACTCCGGGCCGTGCTGGAGGCGGGCGCCGCCCCCGGCGCCGACGACGTCCCCGAGGCCGACGCCGACACGACCGCGAACGGCGACGAGCCGGCCGGCGCGGCGACGGACCTCGACGACCTCGGGGTCCCGGTCCCGGCGCCCGACGACCGGGCGGTCCGGGTCGCGGTCGAACTGGAGGAGTCGGACATGCTCGGCGTCGACGCGATGCTCGCCCTGGAGGGGATCGAGTCCTCGTTCGAGCTCCTGGCGACCGACCCCGACCGCGACGCGATCGAGGACGGGGTCTTCGAGCAGACGTTCGACGTCGTCGTCGACGCGCCCGACGTCGGGGTCGTCGCGGACGCGGTCGCCGACGTCGGCCCGGTCGAGCGGTTCGAGACCGCTGACGTGACCGACCGGGCCGGCGCGAGCGAACCGAGCGCGGCGGCGACGTCGGACGCGGACGGGGCCGCCGCCGCGGCGACGAACGGCGCCGACCGGGAGACGAGCGACGACCCCGCCGACCCCACGGACGGGGTCGAGGCCGTCGGCGAGAGCGCGGGCGACGACGCGGACGCCGGGGACGACGCGGACGTCGGAGACGACGAGGGGTCGTCGATCGACACGACGGGGAGCGTCGACGCCTCCGTCGACGAGATCAAGTCCGTCCGGGTGGACGTCGACCGGCTGGACGACCTCCACGGGCTGGTCGAGCAGCTGGTGACCAGCCGGATCAAGCTCCGCCGGTCCGTCGAGAGCGCGGACGTGGACTCGGCCGGCGACACCCTCAACGAGCTGGACAAGATCACCGCCAGCCTCCAGAACACGGTGATGGACATGCGGCTGGTGCCGATGCGGAAGGTGGTCGGCAAGTTCCCCCGGCTGGTGCGTGACCTCTCCCGGGAGCTCGACAAGGAGGTGGAATTCACCGTCGAGGGCGAGGACATCGAGCTCGACCGGACGATCCTCACGGAGATATCGGACCCGCTGATGCACATCCTCCGCAACGCGGTCGACCACGGGATCGAACCCCCCGGGGAGCGCGAGCGGGCGGGCAAGCCCCGGACCGGCCACGTGGAGCTACGGGCCAGACGCGAGCGCGACCACGTGATCGTGGAGGTCGAGGACGACGGCGCGGGGCTGGACGTCGAGGGGATCGAGCGGAAGGCCGTCGAGAAGGGGGTCCGGAGCCCGGAGGAGTTGGAGACGATGTCGGACTCGGAGATCTACGACCTGGTCTTTCACCCGGGCTTCTCGACCGCCGAGGAGGTCACCGACACGAGCGGCCGCGGGGTCGGGATGGACGTCGTCCACGACACGGTCTCGCAACTGGACGGCTCGGTGAGCGTCGACTCGACGCCCGGCGAGGGGACGACCGTGTCGCTGCGCCTGCCGGTGACGATGGCCATCGTGAAGGTGTTGTTCGTCGAGGTCGGCGACGAGGAGTACGGCGTCCCGATCAAGAACGTCGACGAGATCACCCGCGCCGACCGGACCCGGCGGGTCAACGGCCGCGAGGTGATCAAACACGACGACGAGATCTACCCGGTGGTCGATCTGGCTGAGACCTTCGACGTCCCCGGCGAGACGAAGAACGGCGACGGGATGCTCGTGCGGGTCCGGAAGTCCGAGCGGCGGGTCGCGCTGCACTGTGACGCCGTCGACAGCCAGGAGGAGGTGGTGGTCAAACCACTGGAGGGGATCCTCTCGGGCACCGCCGGCCTGTCGGGCACCGCCGTGCTGGGCGACGGCAACATCGTCCACATCCTGGACGTGGTGACGCTGTGAGCGGACGCGACCGGACCGACGCCGCGGGCGACGACCCGACCGAGGAGGACCGGGAGTTCCGCCGGCTGCTTGCCTTCGTCGGCGAGAACATGGCCTTCGAGTCGGACTTCTACAACGACGCCTACCTCGACCGGCGGATCACCGCCCGGATGCGCCGCACCGGGGCCGACTCCTACCGCGAGTACCGGCGGCTGCTGTCGGCCGACGACGGCGAGCGCGAGCGGCTGCTGGACTCGCTGTCGATCAACGTCACCGGCTTCTTCCGCAACCCCGAGGCCTGGGAGTCGCTGCGGGGGGTGTTGCGCGACCTGACCGGGGCCCACGGGCGGACGCGGGTCTGGAGCGCCCCCTGTGCCGACGGGCGCGAGCCCTACTCGATCGCCATGCTCG
>CAZMWG010000056.1:0-14885 GCA_964569925.1 uncultured Halobacteriales archaeon
CGGCGCTTCTCGACCTCGTCGTCCTTGAGGTCGGTGACGGCGCCGTCGAAGACGAACACGGGGGTGAGGTCGTGCTCGAAGAACTTCGGTACCCCCTGGACGACGCCGATCAGGTTCGCGACCTCCTCGCCGGCGGCGGTCGTGTAGACGTCCTCGTTCGTGAACTTCACCGTCGTCGTCAGGTAGCGGTAGAGCCAGTTGTGGGCGTCGACGGCCACGACGCTCCCGGAGAGCTCCTCGAACGGGACCGTCTCGATCGCCGCGAGTTCCCGCAGGTTCGCGTTCCCCATCGACCCCGGGTAGGTGCGTCCGCCGTTTCAAACCTCCGAGGTTCCCGTCCCGGAGGCCTCGGGGGACTCGACGGTCGCCGGGGGAGCCGCGCCCTCGCGGTCCTCCAGAAACGACTCCTCGTCGGTCGAGAGGTCCCGCTCCCGGAAGCGGTCCAGCCCGGCGCGGTAGCCCTCGGGGTCGCCGTCGCCGGGGTGTTCCAACACGAGTTCGGCCACACCCGTCGTCTCCCCGGTGTAGGCGAAGCCGGCGCGGTAGCTGGCCTCGTAGGCGTAGGGGTTGTTGACGGCGATCCGGACGCGCTCGAAGCCGCGTTCGCGGGCGCGGTCGACCCCGAAACGGAGCAGTCGCGGCCCGATCCCCTCGCCCTGGCGGTCCTCGCGGACGGTGACGTAGCGGATCCGCAACGCCGACGGGTCGGCACGGTCGGGGTCGAACGCGATCGCCCCGACGATCCCGTCCGGCCGCTCCCGCGCGACCGCCTTCCCCGTCGAGGACATCACGAACTTCCCCGCGTAGGCGAACGCCCGGTAGTCGAGTTCGAGGGTCGGCCCCTCGTCGGGCCAGCCCAGCAGGGCGAACTCCATGGAACTCGTTGACACGCCTCGAACAAGAGTCCTGTGGCCCGTCTCCCGGCGGCCGGGTCGAAAACGATTAACCCCAGCCGGGAGACCTGCCGGTATGACGGAAAGCGACTGGGACGACTGGCTGTTGCGGGCGATCGAGTCGGCCGACCCCGACGGGGTCGCCCTGTGGTACCTGGGCTGTAACGGGTTCGTGTTGAAGTCCAGCGGCGGGACGACCCTGCTGATCGACCCGTACCTCGGCACCGGCGACCCGCCGCGGACGGTGCGGATGATCCCGATCCCGTTCGACCCGGAGGAGGTCCGGGAGGCCGACGCGGTGCTCGGCACCCACGAACACACGGACCACGTCCACGGGCCCAGCCAGGCACCGATCCTCGCGGGCACCGGCGCCGACTACTACACCACCGACAGCGGCCACGACGTGATCCGCGAGGAGGGGTGGACGCGGAACTGGTCGGTCACCGACGACCAGTTGAACGTGATCTCGGAGGGCGACGTCCTGGAGGTGGGCGACCTCACGGTGAACGTCGAGGCGGCCAATGACCCCGACGCCGAACACCCGGTCTCGTTCGTGATCGAACACGACGCCGGCACGTTCTTCCACGGCGGGGACGCCAGGCCCGGCGCCTTCGAGTCGATCGACGACGACCACGACGTCGATCTGGGGGCGCTCGCGTTCGGCGCCGTCGGCATGATCGACGACGAGGACGGCGTCCCGCGGCGGACCCGGTGGTACAACGACGAGAACGACGTCGTCGAGGCGGCCAACGAGGCGGGGATCGACCGTCTGCTCCCGACCCACTGGGACATGTGGAAGGGGATGACGACCGAGCCGACGGTCCTGCACAACCACGCCCGGAGCTTCCCGTACCCAGAGCGTCTGGAGATCGTCGAGATCGGCGACCGGGTGGAGCTCTGATCGCGGTCGCGGAGCCGCCGTCGTCGTCCGGACCGCCGGAGGGCGGTCCGTCTGACGCGGATTGAAGTCCACCGACCGGCTACGTGTGGTATGCTCGGTGCGAGCGATCCCGACGACGTCGCGGGGATGCGGGCGATGATCCGGTGTGTGGAGTGTGAGACAGCCATCGCCGGCGTCGACACGGTCCACGAGCGGGCCGCCGTCGAGACCCCCGTCGACGACTGCCCCGACCACCCCGACGCGGACTACTCGCTGTCGATCGAACGGCTCCGGCCCTGAGAGCGGCGGTCGGCTCCACCCGCCACCTGTGGGCCCGTCCCCGACGAGGTTCGTTCCTCTCCCGTCACCCACGAAAAGTACCACGGGCCGGATATAACTGAAACAAACGTTTTAGTTACCATGCGGTGTACACGTCGTCGATGGCCGAACTCGACGCCCACTCGTCCGGCCACCTGTCGGCGCTCCGCCGGCACGTCCTCGGTCCGGTCGTGACCGCGACGGAAGCCGCGGTGACGGAGGCGACGGAGGTCAGACTGGAACGGGACGCCTTCGAGGAGTTCGCGGACCGGGTGGCGGAGTTCGCGCCGGAGCGGCCGCGGGAACCGGGACCGCCGTCGGTCGTCGGGACCGGTGGTTCCTCGGGTCGCGCGGACGCGCTCCGGCGAGCGTACGCGGAGACCGTGACGGCGGTCCCCCACTACGACGCGGTGTACGGCGAGTCGATCCCGGAGAACGCCGCCGCGGAGATGGGTGCCGGGGCGGCGAGTCTCCTGGATCCCGCGGGTGGGGTCAGGCTGACGGAGGCGAACCGTCGGCTGTTGACGGCCGCGGCGAGACGGGCCGCCGGGGAGCGCGACGACTTCCTCGACGCGCTCGACGTGGAACTGCGCTCGCTCCGGTGTGGTCACGACTCGCTGGCGGCGCTGCTCGACGAACTCGACGCCAGCGTCGTCCCGTCGTGGTACCGCGAGCGCTTCGAGGAGCGACTGGCGACGGTCGTCGAGACGCGCCAGGCCGAACTGAGCGGCCGGTCGGTGCCGTACCTCGACGGCCACGACGTCTGTGAGTACCTCTACGCGGACGAACCCTGGACCCACCCGGTCTGTACGGCCGTCGCACGGCTGTCCCGGTCGGTCGGCGTCCGGGACTGACCCGTCGCGTCTCTCCCTCTCCGCAGTGGTTCGATCGATACCGGCGGTGCGTGTCGACCCACCGACGGACGCGAGCGGCCGGTCGGTCGGGCCGGCGCGACGGCCGTACGACGTCCCGTCCCCGACGACGCCTCCCCCCGGAGCGGATCGGACCGACCGTTCGGCTGACCGCCGTCCGATTCGATATAGCGACATACGGTTTACGAGTCGCGGAGACGACGACCGCGGGCGCGGGTGGAGCCGCCGCCGTCGCCCCCCTACCGGCTCACCGCGGTCGCCCGGACGGCCGCCGCCGGGTCCGTCGCCGGCCGGACTCGACACCGGCCGCCGGGAACGTCCCCAGCGTTCGGCCGTCGAGGGTGTAATTTCAGGGGTCCGTATCTTTAATACTCGGGACGTACGGTTGTGAACACATGAGCAACGTCGAGGGATACGAGGAGGTGACGACGACCTCGGACGGGGTGGCGGTCACCAAACGGTACGAGGCCGACGAGTTCCCGGTGCCGGCGATCGCCTTCGAGTTCGAGTCACGCCGCAACGAGCCCGTGACGGTGACGCTCACCGACGAGGTGCCGACCGAGGTCGCCGTCGAGGACCTGGGGTTTCACCCGGAGTACGGCAGCGAGCACTGGACCATCGAGGACGAGGCGATCACGTTCCGGCGTGAACTCGAGGCGGGCGCGGAGTACACGACCGTATACGGGATCCGGGCGACGGGGACGGACAACGTCGAGCAGTTCCTCACAGCGCCGGCCCTGACCGAGGTCGAACCGCCGACCGACGACGAGTCGTTCCTCTCGGTGGAGGAGGGGGAGCCGGTCCGGGACGTGATCGCCGGCGACGCGGACAGCGTCCCCGGGCTGGACGACGAGGAGGAGATCGAGACGCTCGACCTGAAGGACCCGGGCGAGGACTCCGAACCCGAGGTGCCCGAGCCGTCGGCCGACGACGCGACGACCGACGACGGACCGCTCGAGGAGGCCGAGACCGACGACCGACAGAACGGCGCGACGGGAGCGGAGGGGGGCCTCGTGGCCGCCCTGGCCGCGGAGCTGCGAGCGGGGGAGGTCGCGGAGCGAGACGTCGAGGTGCTGGGACGGGCGCTGGCCGCGGTCGGGGACGACGACGGCGCCGACGGCAGCGTCGAGGCCCGGGTCGAGAAGCTCCAGTCCGACGTCTCGGAGGTGTTGGCCTACGCGGACGCCCTGGAGAAGTTCCTCGACGAGAACGGCACCGGCCGCCAGGCCGTCGAGGGGCTGCGGTCCGAGGTCGAGGAGCTGCGCTCGGAGATCGACGGGATCCACGGGCGGGTCGGGGGGACCCGCGAGGCCGTGACGGCCCTCGAGGAGCGGGCCGAGGGCAACGAGGAGCGGATCGAGGAGCTGGCCGAGGACGTCGACGCCGCCGGGAACCGGGCCGAGGAGGTCGAGGACGACGTCTCGCGGTTCGAGGAGGAGGTCGAGGAGCGGCTCGACTCGCTGGCGGAGGAGGTGACGACGGTCCGCGAGACCGTCGACGACGGGGAGGTCGACGAGCGGCTCCGGACCGCCGAGCGCGACATCGAGGAGCTCCGCGAGTGGCGCGACCAGCTCTCCTCCGTGATCGGCGGGGAGAGCTGAACCGCGTCCGTTTTATTCCGGGGACCGGTGGTCCCGCCCGATGACGACGACCAGCGTGGCGGTCCCCCGGAAGGGACGACCTCTCGAGGCAGTGCTCGAACGGCTGGCCGACGCAGCGGGCGTCCAGGAACTGGCCGACGAGATCGCCTCGACGCTGCGCTACGAGAAGGCCGTCACGAAGGGCGAACGGACGGCCGAGGGCGACGTCTACGACCGACTGGCCGGCTACAGCGACCTCTCGGACCCGACCGCACCCGAGTACACCCTGTTGCGCGACGACCGCGACGGGATGCCCCGGCGGGTCGTGTTCGACAGCGTGACAGTCCCGGTCGACGGCCACGCGGTCCGGCTGGTCGGCCGCGAGGAACCGTTCCGGGCGCTGCGCAAACACGAGTTCGCGCTCGGGTTCGACAGCGCCGACCTCGTGCTGGAGGAGGTGGTCCGGCTCGACGAGGACCCCCTGTCGGGGCTCGACGGGATCAACGATCGGATCGACCCGCTGGACACGGACGTCCGGGTCGTCGAGGGGCTGGACGACACCGTCCACCACACGCTGCTGGCGACGCCCGAGACCGCCGGCCGGTTCGACCGGGGGCTCGATCGGGGTCTCGTCGACGCCTACGAGGGCGAGGTGTGCATCAGCCCGCGGATGGAGCGGCTGGTCGAGGCGGTGCTGGGGACGGACGCGCTGGCGGGGATCGACTTCGTCTACCCGGCCGAGGGCCGGGAGGAGGAGGCCGCCGTCGCCGACGCCGGTCTGGGGGTGTACATCACGGTCACCGGCTCGACCGCCCGCGATCACGGCCTGCTGGTGGGCGAACACCTCTTCGACAGCGAGACCGTCCTGCTGGAGAACGAGCCCGAACTCGACGCCGGCGCCGAGTGGACAAAGGAGTTGTTCGCGGGCGCCGAGGTGCCGGGCCGGACCGTCCGCTGAGCGACGGGCCGGGAGGGCTCTCGGCGACGTCGTTCGTATAGCGCTCGGCGGTTGATCCGTCGCCGGGTCGACGGACTACAGCAGCGAGTAGACGTTCTCGGCGTACACCTCCCGGACGCGGTTCCCCCAGTCGTGGGTGTAGGTGTCGATCACGTCCCGGGCGACGTCCCCGCGGAGGTACTTCACGACCCCGCGGTCGCCGGTCCGGTCCCGGAGGTGGGTGGTGAAGAAGTGCCGGAAGTAGTGAGGGGTGACGTTCTCCTCGGCGCCCCCGCCGTCGCGGTACCAGCCCCGGTCGCGCGCGTGGCGCTCGACCGCGTGACGGACCATGTCGGGGGTCAGCCGCTCGCCCCAGCCGTCCTTCGTCGAGAGGAAGAGCGGCGCCGCCGGCGAGACGGGGTCAGGGCGGACCGCCAGCCAGCGCTCCAGCACGGCGCGTGACTCCTCGTCCACGGGGATCGTGGTGTCGCGCTCGCGCTTGTTCGAGGCCGTCCGGCGCTCGCCGTTGTACCGCTCGCCGCGGGCGGGTTCGGCGGGGACGAACAGCGAGTCCGGCCGGCTCGAGAGCTGTGGCCGGTGTCCCGTGTCGGTCTCCACCCCGCCGTCGCCGCCCCCGTCGTCGAGGTGCAGGTCCCGCAGGTCGAGGTTACACAGCTCCCCGGCCCGCATCCCGGTCTTCAGCAGCGTCACGACGACCGCCCGCTCCAGGGGGTGGGCGACCCCGGCGACGAACGCCCGCATCTCCGCCACCGAGACGTCCCGCCGGGTCGGGTCGGTCGCGATGGACTCGTCCATCTCCTCGGTCACCAGCGCCATCGGGTTCTCCTCGAACGTCCCCACCTGGTTCATGTAGGCGTAGAACCGGTGGAGGTAGGAGGCGTAGGTTGCGACCGTGCTCTCGCCCCGCTCGGCCCGCAGCCGGTGAACGTAGGCCATACAGTCCCGGTGGGTCGCCTCGCCCGGCGCCGGGTCGACGAACGACTCGAAGTCCCGCAACACCCGCTCGTAGTACGCCCGCGTCCGGTCGCTCTTCCCGTGGTAGGTGACGTCCTGGAGGAAGTACGCGATCGGGTCCTCGTCGGGCGCCGCGTCGGCCTCGCCGTCCGCGCCGGAGCGGGAGCTCATTCGAGCTGGTACCCCCCGTGGCGGCCGCTGTAGGTGACACGGTCCTCGGCCTGAAGTTCCTGCAGGGTCTCCTCCAGGTCGTCGGTCAGTTCGTCGACCAGTTCGTCCCAGTCGGGACACTCGTGCTCACGGAGAGCCCGGACGACCCGGTCCTCGAGGGGCAAACCCTCGGAGTTGCGGTCGCCGTTCGGGGTCGAAGCGGGTTCCGGGTCCGAGCCCCTTTCGGGCCCGTCTCCGGGGTCCACGCTCGGACCCCGAAACCCCCGTCTCCCGGCCTGTACCATCGATCGGACGAACTCGCTGAGGCTCGCGTCGAGCTCGTCGGCGTGGTCGCGCCACTCCTGCTTCTGGTAGGCGGGCACGTAGGTCTGGACCCGCGTCCGGGACGTGTCGACGTCCTCCCGAGGGCACATACCCGGGGCTGTGTCCGCTCCCACATCAATCCACGTCAGACACGCCGATAAGTAGGCTTATCGGCCCTGGCGACGTCACGGAAGCGGCCTTCGTTGCCCCAAACCGGCGGGGTGCAGTGTCACTCTCACCGATAAACGTGGGGCGGACCGCTCGCCGGGCGTCGGGGTCGTCGCCTCGCCGCCGCCGCCGTGAGCGGACCGCCGGCTCGGGCGCTCGTCGGTCTCGTGACACGGAACGCCGGCGTGGTCACGAACGTCTCGCGTTCCGGGCGCCGGGCACCGACCTCCGACGCTCCTCGACCGACGACGGGTGGCGACACTCCGACTCACGACTCGATACGGGCCCGCCGCGGTCGGAGCGAGCGCCCCAAGGGACTCGTTCCGGTGACCGGTGGTCGTCGCGCCCCAGGATAGGACGATAGGGATCCTATCGAACGTGCGGAAGTGAGGCGGTGAGCGTGGTCGGGAGCGACGCAGGACACCTCCGCCGGTACCGTCGCCGGGCCGGGTCCGTCCGCGGGGAGCGACGTCCGTCGCCGGCGGCCGACGCGGGCGCCGTGACGGACGCCGGGGCGACGCCGTCGTGAGATGGTAGAGTCTCTACGCCGGCGTCGGGACTCACGCTTGCGACCCATTGGACGGGCGTCACGTATACGGGCGGCCCCCGGGGTTTGTCCGTTCAAGCTGGTCGTGGTCGCTACCGGCGCGTGGGTTCGGGGGGCGCGGACACCCGGCGGCCGGCAGACTGGTTCGTTCCGTGACCGTTTCGGCAAAATTTATGTCGGGGACTGTCCCTCCACACTGTATGTGCGACGTGGACGTAGTCCTCCGGACGCTGGCCGACGGCCGACGACGGGCGACGCTCTCGGTCGTGTGTGAACGGGAGAGTCTCGGGCTCCGGGCGCTCGCGGAGGCCGTGGCCGACCGCGTGGACGAGGACGTCGACGAGATTCACCGGTCGCTGCACCACGAACACGTCCCGATGCTCGAGGGGGCCGGTCTGGTACGGCGGGAGGGCGGCCGGGTCGTCGCGACGGATCGGACGGAGGAGACGCTGTCGCGGGCCCGCGAGGCCGTCGCCGGGACGGTCTGACCCCCGATAGGGCTTCGCTCCGTGTGGCGTGTCACTGACCCACACGGCCGCCTTCCCGTCCGAGACGCGTCTCGTAAATCCCATGTCGCTATACGGATCGGCGGTGACACCGCCCCGACCTCGAGCGGTGGCTCACGGTCTCCCGCGCCCCGATCACCCCGGCGCCCGCGCGACGGGGGCGTTCACATGTACATCCGGTCCTCCGGGTAGCCCGAGAGTCCGCCCTCCTCCTGTGCGGCCGTCGCGCGCTCGGCGAGTCGCTCGTAGTACTCCCGGTACTGCTCGCCGAGTTCCCGCAGTTCGGTCTCGTCGACCTCGAAGCCGTGGACCCGCTGAATCGCGTCGAGCAGGCGCAACGCCGCCTCGACGTCGGGACCCGGCGGGTGGCTCGGCGTGACGTACACCCCCACGTCGGGACCGGTGCCGTCGAGACCGTGTGTGACGAACTCGCCCGGAACGCCGTCGAGGTAGCCGCCCTTCAGCGGCTCGACCGTGCCCTCGGCCAGCCGCCGGTCGCGATACTCCTCGGTCGCGACGTAGAAGACGTCGTGCTCCTCGGGCGCGTGCGGGTAGGGCACCCCGTGGAGGACGGCTACCTCCCCGACGCCGACCTCCGACGCCCAGTCGACGACGGCGTCGACGTAGCCGCGAGCGGCCCCCGGTGGGACGAACAGCTCCTCGAACAGCACCGAGACGTCCGCGTCGGCCATCGCGTACAGTCGACTGTGGTGGCGGGGCACCCCGTCCTCGAAGGGCGCGATCGCCGGGAGGTCGCCCGGCACCACGTGTCCGAGCCGATCGGTCTCGGACTCCCTGATCAGGTAGTCGACGGCCGTCACGCCGGCCATCCCCGGCGTCGGCTGCCCGACGATCAACGTGTTCCCGGCCGCCACGCCGTTCTCGGTCACGACCTCGAAGGGTTCGTCCTCCGGCATGGACGTACGTACCGTCGCCAGCGGATTAGTCGTTGGCCCACAGGCCGGCCGAGCGGTCGGCCTTCCCCGCCGAGGGCGAGCGATCGATCCCCGGTCCGGTACCGTCAGCTTACCCCGGTCGGTCGGTCGTCCCTCGGCGGCGACCCCCGGACCGGCGTCGGGACGTCCGCCGGGGAAGGCCGGGTTACCGGCTCGGGACGCCGGTTGCTCCCGGGTTACGATACGCCCCCCGGCACTCGGGGCGGCCATGCGATCGAAGTCGACGGCGGTCGCGGTCGCAGCCGTTCTGACGCTTGCGGTGCCGGCCCTCCTCGTCGGTCCCGGCGCGGCCGACGTCGCCACGGACGCGGCGGCCGCGAGCAACGAGACGACGACGGTCTCGGTCTCCGGGACCGGCGAGGCGGTCGCCGAACCCGACCGGGCGCTCCTGTCGCTGTCGGTGACGGCCCGCGGGGACACCTCGGCCGAGGCCACGGACCGGCTGGCGGAGAACGTCTCGACGCTCCGGTCGACCTTCGACGGGGCGCCCGCGGTCGAGACCGTCCGGACCGTCGACTTCCGGGTCTCCGAGGTCCGGGGGAACGGCACGACGCGGTTCGTCGCCCGGCAGGCCTTCGAGGCGACGGTCACCGACGTCGACGCCGTCGGCGACGTGATCGACGCGGCGGTCGGGACGGGGCCGACGGCGGTCGACGGCGTCGCCTTCGAGCTGTCTGCCGAGCGCGAGCGGTCGGTCCGCGCGACGGCGATCGACCGAGCCGTCGCGGACGCCGACGCGGACGCGACGGCGGTCGCGAACAGCACCGGACTGGCCCTCGACGGCCTGCGTTCGGTGTCCGTCGACGGCGGGGGCGGCGGCGTCTTCTTACAGGACCGCAGCGCCGGGACCGTGATCGATCCCGGCCCGGTCACCGTCCGCGTCACCGTGCGGGCGACCTACGACGCGACGGCCGACGGCACGTAACCGCCGGACGGCTCCGACCCGGTCGTCTGGCCCCCACCACGGTCGACGACCACCGGTCAGCCGGCCTCTTCCTCGGCGAGGACCCGCCGGACGCGGTCGAGCGCCGTCTCCGTGTTGACGTTCCACAGCGACCGCCGGACCGCGGGATCCGCGCCGGTCACGTCCACGCGCAGGACCGACAGCCGGTCGAACAGCGCCCGGATCCCGGCCGACCGACCGACCTCGCCGGGGTCGGCGAGCGCCCTCTCGACCGCCAGCCGTCGGTACAGCGCACCGAGCGGGTGGATACCGTCGTCGGTCTCGGGGACGACGACGTCGGCACGGTCGTTTCCGGTCCCGCCCGTCCGGGCGCCCTCGGTCCCCACGGCCGAGTCGGCCAGGACCGCGGCGAGGCCCGGGTCGAGGAGGGGCTGGTCACAGCCACAGACGAACAGCCAGGGCGTCCGCGCGCGGCCGGCGACGGCGGCCAGGCCGGCCAGCGGCCCGGCGAAGCGGTCGTCGTCGACGACGAACCGGACTGCGGCGGTCCGCCCGGCGAGAGCCTCGCGGTAGCGGGCGGCGCGGTCCGCCGAACGGACGGCCACGAGCGTCCGCTCGTCGGTCAGCCGCCGGATCGCGTCGACGACGCGGGCCAGCATCGGGCGGTCGCCGATCGCCGCGAGCGCCTTGTCGCTCGCCCCGAACCGGGTGCTGTCCCCGCCTGCCAACACCGCCGCCGTCACGTCCAGTCGCGAGACTCGCGGACGGTCCGGCGAGGTCATCGACGCCGGTCGTACCCGCGCGGAGCGGCCCCCTCCAGGGCCCCGACGAACGAGTCGACGCCGGGCTTCCCCCGGCGGTCCGTCGACACGTCGACGGCGACGCGCTGACTGCACAGCGGGAGGAACCCGAGCCGCCCGGCGTCGACCGCGTCGGCGACCGACGCCCGGAGCGCCGGTCCCGCGTCGGCCCGTCCGTCCCGCACCCGTCGGACGGCGCTGTCGAGACCGACGACCTCGCCGTACTCCCCGACCGTCTCCGGGAGCGCGTCGTCGAGTTCGGCGGCGGCGTCGTCGAGCGCCCCGCGGAGGCCGGTCTCACGGGCGAGCGAGACGAACCCCACTCCGGCGAGGTCGGCGAGTCCCTCGACCGCGACGTCGGGGTCGTGGACGATCCCGAACTCGCGGTCCCACGCGGCGACCCGGTCGGCGCCGGCCGGGGGGCCGACGTCGCCGACGACGACCGCGGCGTCCGCGACGCCGTCCTCGAGCCAGCGCCGCCCGACGTCGCCGGCCCGCGCGAGGTAGCGAGCCCGGCCGACGGCTCCCGCTGCCTCCCGGACCGCGACGTCGCGCTCGCCCACGACCAGCAGAGCGGCGGGGGCCCCGTGGTCGAAGCGCTCGACGGTCACCCGCTCGCCCGCGGCGCGGTAGTTCGTCGCCGCCGGGATCTCCACGACCCCGTCGGCGTACGCGAGACTCGTCGTCGCGCCGCTGCCCTTGTCGACCGGGTACGCGATCCGGTCGCCGTCCCCGTCCCCGATCACGCCGACCGCGTACAGCCGGTGGCGGCCGCCGTCGTTGCGCAGTTCGCGGACTGCGGTCGCCTCCACCGAGCGGTCGGCGTCCGCGTCCGGAGCCAGCGCGGGCGCGACGAGCGCCCGGAAGACCGACAGCGCCGACACCGGGTAGCCCGGCAGGCCGACGTACGGCGTCCCGGCGACGCGGCCGACGATCGTGGGTTTGCCGGGCTTGAACCGGATCCCGTGGATCAACACCTCCCCGAGACCGTCCTCGATCACGTCGACGAGCACGTCCGTCGCGCCGGCCGAGGTCGCCCCGGAGGTCAGCACCAGGTCGGCCTCGCTCGCGGCCGACTGCAGGGCCGCCGCCAGCGCCTCGGGGTCGTCCCCGACGCGCTCACGGACGACCGGCCGGGCGCCCGCCGCGTCGATCGCCGCGGCGAGGGCCGGCGTGTTGACGTCGTGGACCTGGCCGGCCTCCGGTCGCAGGTCGTCGCCGGCCGCCACCAGTTCGTCGCCGGTCGGGACGACCGCGACCGTCGGGCGGACCGCGACCGGGACCTCGGCCCATCCCAGCGCCGCGAGCAGGCCGATCGTCCGCGGGGTGAGCCGGACCCCCGCGGAGAGCCCGTGGTCGCCGGCGGCCACGTCCGCGCCCGCGGGCGCGACGTTCTCACCCGGCGCGACGGCGTCCCGGACCGCCACGACGTCGCCGTCGCGGCCGGTCTCCTCGACCATCACCACCGCGTCGGCACCCGGCGGGAGCACCGACCCCGTCGCGACCTCGACGGTCTCGCCCGCCTCGACGGTCGCCTCCGGCCGCCGACCGGCCATCGTCGACCCCACCGGGGCGAGTTCGGCCGGCGACCGGCGACTCGCGCCCGCGGTGTCCGCCGCACGGACCGCGTAGCCGTCCATGCTCGCCCGGTCGAAGCCGGGCACGTCGGCGTCGGCCACGACCGGTTCCGCCAGCGTCCGTCCGCGTGCCTCCGAGAGCGGGACGTGCTCGGTCCCGCCGGCGACCCCCAGGTCCGCGATCGTCGCCCGCGCCGCCTCGGGGTCGACCAGGTCGAGCCCCTCGTTGCCGTGCATGGCACCGTCTTCGGCGCCGCGGTGCAAAAGCGAGGTGGTGGTCGGTGCCGTCGAGCGCGTCGGGCGCGTCGGCGTTCCGCCGGTGGGTCGGGGTCCGCCCCCGACGGCGGTTCGGGACCTGTCGGCCGTCGGCGAGGACGGCGTCGCGGGCGGGACACGTAAACCACATGTCGCTATATCGAACGAGGGCGCGAGGTCACGCCGGAGCGCCGGCGAGCGACCCGGCGAGGGGGGTAGCCGAGGGTCGCTCGCCGGGGTTCCGGTGTCGCCGTCCCGCACGGTTTTATTAGCTCCCCGGCCGCGCCTCGGATATGGATCTGGAAGGGTACTTCGACGAGTTCACCGCACGCGAGTGGTCGACCGCCGACGAGGGGACGGTCCGGTACGCGATGATCGGGCTGGGCTGGTGGACCCAGGACTACGCGATCCCGGTGACCCAGGAGTCGGAGGTCTGCGAGACGACGGTCGTGGTCAGTTCCTCGACCGAGAAGGCCGAGCGGGTGGCCGACGAACGGGGGGTCGAACACGCGCTGACCTACGACGAGTTCACCGACGGCGCCGCGACGGATGCCTACGACGCGGTGTACGTCGGGACGCCCAACGCGCTCCACCTGCCGTACGTGGAGACGGCCGCGGAACACGACAAGGCGGTGCTGTGTGAGAAGCCGATGGAGTCGTCGGTCGAGCGGGCCGAGCGGCTCGTCGACGTCGCCGAGGGGATCCCGACGATGGTCGCCTACCGGATGCACACGGACCCGGCGGTCCGCCGGATGCGGCAACTCGTCGAGGGCGGGTTCATCGGCGAACCGGCCCACGTCCACGGTCACATGTCCCAGCGACTGTTAGAGATGATCCCCGACCCCGACCAGTGGCGGCTGAACCCCGACCTGGCCGGGCCCGGCGCCTCGGTGACTGACCTCGGCGTCTACCCGATGAACACGGCGCGCTACGTGCTCGGTCGGGATCCGGTGGCGGTCACCGCCGCGACCCACTCCTCGGCCGAGGGGTTCGAGGACGTCCCCGACGAGCGGGCCGCGTTCACCGTCGAGTACGAGGACGCCGTGCTGGCGTCGTGTTCGGCCAGCCAGAACGCCCACAGTAAGGGCTTTCTGACGATCGTGGGCACCGAGGCGACGCTGACGCTGGAACCAGCCTTCCTCGCCGACTCGGCGCTACAGATCGAGCGCGGCGAACTGGACGCCGACCTGTCGATCCCGGAGATGGGCGAGTACCAGCAGATGCGCGAGGAGTTCGACTACTTCAGCTCCTGTGTCCTCCGGGGCGAGGAGCCCTACGCCGACGCCGAACACGGCCTGGTCGACATGCGGGCGATCGAGGCCGTCTTCGAGGCCGCCGAGACCGGCGAGCGCGTCGAACTGTAGCCCGGCCGCGCCGTCCGCCTCGACGACCACCCCCGCGGTCGACCCGCGTTCGATCTGCGTTCCGTTCTCGTGGTCGACATAGGTTCCGTCCCTGGGGACGTCGGCCGTCCGGGCGGGCACGAGCGGGCCGGTGCTCCGGTCCGGCGGCGACCGGACCGACGTTACGCCTCGTCGAACAGCGTCTCCCCGTCGACCATGTGCTCGGCGACGACGTCCATGTCCAGCGTGACGCCAAGGCCGGGCCGCTCGGGGATCTCGATCGAGCCGTCCTCGATGACCGTCTCCTCGACGAGGGCGTCCCACCAGTCCAGTTCGTAGGAGTGGTACTCGACGGCCAGGGCGTTGGGGATCGCGGCGCCGACGTGGGCGCTCGCGACCGTCGCCACCGGCGAGGAGACGTTGTGCATCGCCACGGGGACGTAGTACTGGTTGGCGACGTCGCCGATCTTGCGCGTCTCGCGCATCCCGCCGACCTTCGGCATGTCCGGCGCGATGATGTCTACGGCCTGGTCCTCGATCAGCCGACGCTCCTCGGTCACCCGGTAACGGTTCTCGCCCACCGTGATCGGCGTGGTCGTGGAGTCGGTGACCTCCTTCTGCACCTCGAGGTTCTCCGGCGGGACGGGGTCTTCCAGCCACCAGACGTCGTACTCCTCGACGGCCTCGGCCAGCCGCTTGGCGCTGCCGCCGGCGAACGTCCAGTGACAGTCGAAGGCCACGTCCGCGCGATCCTTCACGCGCTCGGTGACCGCCTCGACGATCTCGGCCTTGTGGCGGATCTCGCCGGGCCGGAGGTGCCGGTTCGCGCGGTCCACCTCGTGGCCCGAGGGCACGTCGAGGTCGAACTTCAGGGCGTCGTAGCCGAGGTCCGCGACGACG
>CAZMWG010000057.1:0-14727 GCA_964569925.1 uncultured Halobacteriales archaeon
CCCGCGAGAGGCGCATCGCGTTGCCGGTGACGCCGACGGTCATGCCGGCGTCGCCCGCGAGCACGGCCAGCCAGATCGGGATGACCCCGAACGGGACCGCGAGCGCGAGTCCCGCCTTCACGGCGAGGCTCGCGGCGACGTTCTGGCGGATGACGGCGTTGGCCCGGCCGGCCAGTTCCCGGAGGTACGGCAGCCTCGAGAGGTCGTCGCCCATCAGCGCCACGTCGGCGGTCTCGATGGCGGTGTCCGTGCCGGCGGCGCCCATCGCCACGCCGACGGTCGCGGCCGCCATCGCGGGCGCGTCGTTGATGCCGTCCCCGACCATGGCGACGCCGCCCTCGTACCCCTCGACCAGCTCCTCGACGGCCGCCACCTTCCGCTCGGGGAGCAACTCGGCGCGGAACTCGTCGACGCCGACGTCCTCGGCGATGGCCCGCGCGGTGTGCTCGTTGTCGCCGGTGAGCATCACGGTCCGCTCGACGCCGAGTTCGCCCAGCCGCTCGATCGCCCGGCGGGCCTCCGGCCTGACCGTGTCGGCGACGGCGATCAGCCCCTCGATCTCCTCGTCGGTCCCCACCAGGACGACCGTCTTGCCCTCGGACTGGAGTCTCGGGACGGCGTCGGCGAGCAGGTCCAGACAGTCGTTGCGCTCACAGAGGCTCCGGCTGGTCTTCGTGACGACGCCGCCGTCGGTGGTGGCGTGGACGTGCGAGAGGTCGAAGCCGAGTTCGGCGAACAGCCCCGGCTTGCCCGCGTAGTGGGGCGTGCCGTCGAGTCGCGCCCGGACCCCCTTGCCCGCGATGGCCTCGAACCCGCTCACGTCGCGGCCGTCGGCCGCGGCGACGCCGGTCCGGTCTGCCCGCTCGACGATCGCGTCGCCCACCGGGTGTTCGCTCCGCGCCTCCAGCCCCCGGGCACAGCGCAGCACGTCGGCCTCGGTGTTGCCCCCGAGCGGGACGACGTCGGTCACCGTCAACTCCCCCGCGGTGAGCGTCCCGGTCTTGTCGAAGGCGACGACGTCCACCTCGCCGACCGCCTCCAGGTGTGAGCCGCCCTTGATCAGGACGCCGTTGCGCGCGGCGCTGGTGAGCCCGGACACCACGGACACCGGCGTCGAGATCACGAACGCACAGGGACAGGCGAGCACCAGCAGCGTCAGCCCGTAGACGAACGCCTCCGCCGGGGTGGCGCCCAGGACGACCGGGCTGGCGACGGCGACCAGGACGGCGAACCCCACCACCACGGGCGTGTAGGCGGCGGCGAACCGCTCGACGAACTGTTCGCGCTCGGTCCCGTTCGCCCCCGCGTCCTCGATCATCGTCACGATCCGCGAGAGCGTGTCCTCGCCCGGTGCCGAGGTGACCCGGACCTCCAGATACCCCCCTTCGAGGATCGTGCCGGCGTACACCTCGTCGCCGACCGTCTTGTCGATCGGGACGGACTCGCCGGTGATCGGCGACTGGTCGACCGCACTCCCCCCGTCGACCACCTCGCCGTCGGTCGGGATCCGCTCGCCCGGCCGCACCACCACCACGTCCCCGACGGCCACCGCCTCGACGGGGACCGTCGCCGTGTCCTCCCCCCGTCTCACCGTCGCCTCGTCGGGCGAGAGGTCCGTCAGCTCCCGCAGCGAGTTCCGGGCGCGGTCCACCGAGGCGCTCTCCAGCAGTTCGGCGACGCCGAACAGCACCGCGAGCGTCGCGGCCTCGAAGTACAGCGACTCGCCGAACAGCAGGCTCGCCGAGAGCGCCCCCAGCACGGCGGCGGTCATCAGGAAGTCGATGTCCAGGCTCAACTGTCGCGCCGAGTAGTAGCCGTTCCGGACGATCGGCCGGCCGGCGACGGCGACGGCGACCAGAAAGAGCAGGTCGGCGACGAACAGCCCCTCGCCGGCCAGCGGGGCGAGTCGCGCGTTCGCCCCCGGGAGGACGAACTCGAAACCCAGCCCCGCGGCCAGGAAGAGCCCGCCGACGGCGGTCTCGACCGCCCGTCGGCTCCGGAGGACGCCGGTGTCGCCGTCGCCGTCCTCGTGGTCGTGACCGGCCGTGCGTTCGCCGTCGCGGGCCCGGCCGTCGCTCCTCACGCCGACGACCTCGTAGCCCGCGCCCGTGACGGCGTCCACGAGGGCCGCCTCGGTCGCACGAGCCGGGTCGTAGGTCGCCACGACGCGTCCGGTCGTGGGGTGGGTCTCCCGGGAGCGCAGGCCGGCCACGCGGTCCAGCGCCCGCTCGACCTTGCCGGCACAGGACGCACAGTCCATCTCCGGCACCGACAGCCGGAGCGTGACCGTCTCCGCGGCCGGGGACGCCCCCGGATCGCCGTCGGTCGCCCGCCGGTCGCCGGTCCCTCCGCCCGGCGGCGGGTCGGCCTCCGTCCCGTGGTCGTCGTCGGAGGGGGTCATCACCTGACCGTAGCGGCTCCGCGTCTATTAGACTAACTACTATCTTACCCCCGTTCTTCCGTAAGAGTTGATAATCCGCGACGTCTGTCTTAACAACCCGCGGTCGGACGCGACGTGCCGGCGGGTCGGGACGGCGCGTCACGGCGGGCACCGCGCGGGCGACACGCCGGCGACGGGCTCAGTCGTCCGCGGGGTCGGCGCTCCCGGTCTCGATGCTGCCGGTCTCGGGGGTGGACTCCTCGCCGAGCGCGGTCCGTAGCTTGCCGACGATCACGGCGAGGACGTAGATCGCGACGGCGACGAGCACGACGACGCCGCCGGCGGTGGCGCCGGCGTAGTAGGCGACGGCGATGCCGAGGACCACGGCCAGTTCGGCGAGCACGACCGAGACGACCATCGAGCCGACGAAGCTGCGGGAGATCTGTGACGCGCCGGCCACCGGGACCACGAGCATCGCGGCGACGAGGATCACGCCCATGATCTGCATCGCGCCGACCACGACCAGCGCGGTGAGCATCACCGTGATCCGGTTGTACCAGCTGACGGGGATCCCCGACACCTCGGCGGCGGTCTCGTCGAAGGTGACGTACAGGAGCTGGTTGCGGGTGACCGCGACGACGGTCACGATGATCAGGAAGAGCACGAGCAGGACGGCGGCGCTCTGCGGGGTGACCGTCGAGAGGTTGCCGAACAGGTACTGGTCGACGCTGACGGCGAGCCCGCCGGCGTTGATGCTGATCAGCGTCGTCCCCAGGGCGAAGCCCGTCGAGAGGACGATCGCCATCGAGACGTCGTTGTAGGCGTCGGTGGCCTCGGAGATCAGCTCGATGAACAGCGCGGCGATCACCGCGACCACGACGGCGGTGAGATACGGCGTCACGCCCAGGTCGATCACCGCGTTGAGGAACAGTCCGACCGCGACGCCAGCGAAGGCGGTGTGGGCCAGGGCGTCCCCGATCAGCGCGAGCTGACGGTGGACGAGGAAGGTACCGATCAGCGGCGCCATCACGCCGATACAGAGCCCCACCAGGATCGCCCGGTGCATGAACCGGTACTGCAGCAGGGAGAGTCCGGTGACGTCGGCGAGCCAGCCCATCGCCCCCGACCAGACGCCGAGCACCCAGTACAGCGGCCCCAGGACCGCCTCCAGGGCGCCCGACTGCAGCGCGACGACCAGCGGGTCGATCGCGACCGCGCCCCCGGTCATCCGGGATCACCCACCACGTTGGCGGCGGTGCCGAAGGCGCGGGCCAGCGCGTCGGCCTCGACGAACTCGTCGGCGGGCCCGTCGAAGTACACCTCGCCGTTGAGACAGACCACCCGTTCGGCGTGGTCGACCACCGCGCTCAGGTCGTGTTCGATCAACAGGACCGTGATCCCCTCGTCGTTCAGCGACGCCAGCAGGTCGTAGAACGCCTCGACGGACTCGGCGTCGACGCCGACGGTGGGCTCGTCGAGCACGAGCAGGTCGGCCTCGCTGGCCAGCGCCCGCGCGATGAACGCCCGCTGGCGCTGGCCGCCCGACAACTGTGTCACCCGCCGGTCGGCGAAGGCACTCATCCCGACCGTCTCCAGCGCCCGGTCGACGATGGCGCCGTCCTCGACCGAGAGGAAGCCGAATCCCACGTGGGGGTACCGTCCCATCTTGACGACCTCCCGCACCGTGATCGGCATCTCCTTGGAGGCGCTCGCGTGCTGGGCGACGTACCCCACCCGGGAGCCGTCGTCGAACCGCGTCGCGGGCTCGCCGAACAGCCGGGCCGTCCCCGTGTCGGGTCGCAGCAGCCCGAGCATCAGCTTCATCAGCGTCGACTTGCCCGAGCCGTTGGGCCCGACCACGGCCACGTACTCGCCGGTGTCGATCCGCACCGAGACGTCCCGGACCACCGGCGTCGCGGTGTAGGCGAAGTCGACGTTCTCGACCTCGATCACGGGACCCTCCGGATCCTCGGCGTCGGCGGCGTCGGGTTCGGTGGAGCTCACTCGAAGTTCCTCCACTCGGCTGCCCAGCCCTCCGGGCCGGCCTCCTCGGGGGACACGTTCCCGAGGACCACCTCGAAGGTGGGCATGTTGATGTTGTAAGCGATCTCCTCGTACCCCCAGTCCTCGGCGACCCAGTCCTCCCGGACGCCGGCGTAGGGGGTCACCGGGAAGTACGCCTCCGCGCGGGTCTCCCCGATCAGCTGCCGGGCCGGCCGGCGGGACTCGAAGACGCCGTTGGCGATGTAGCGGATGTCGTTGTCCGCGATCACCCGCTGGGCCTCGCGGACGTCCGAGGGGGCCACCTCGCCGCTGGCCGCCAGGTTCGTCACCAGGGGGCGCATCTCCACGCCGTAGCGCACGCCGATGTACTGGAAGGCGTTGTGCGCCGCCAGTTGGACCACGTCGCGCTCGGCGGCCTCGAAGATCGCCTCGTAGTCGGCGTCGATCCGGTCGATGGTCTCTGACTTGTAGGTCTCGGCGTTGTCCCGCAGGGCGTCCTCGTGGTCGGGCGCCATCGCGACCAGCCCCTCGGTGATGTTGTCGATCGAGGTCTTTGCCCGCTGTGGGTCGAGCCAGAAGTGGGGGTCCTGCCCCTGCTGGGCGCCCACCCCTTCCTCCTCGCGGTCCAGGCTCGCCGCCAGGTCGACCAGTTCGACACCCGCCCGGGAGTTTATCAGCCGGGTGTCCACGCCGTCCCCTTCGATCGTCCGGATGGCGCGGTCGGCCCACGGCTGGAACCCCGGACCGACGTGGATGAACGCGTCGGCCTCGATGATCCGCCGGGTCACGCTGGCGTTGGGCTGCCAGCCGTGCCCGTGCAGCCCCGTCGGGACGAGGTTCTCGACCCGGACGGGGGTCCCCTCGGCCACGTTGCGCGCGAAGTCGTAGAAGCTGAAGAAGGAGGCCACGGCGACCGGGCCGTCGTCGGCGCCGTCGCCGCCGCTCGTCGCGCCCGACCCCCCGTCGCCGGGGCTGCCGCGCGTGCCGGAACACCCGGCCAGACCGGTCGCGAACAGTCCGGCGCCGGCCGCGATCACCTCCCGCCGCGAGAGGCGGTCGGCCGGCGACGCTCGATCCGCGTCGTTCATACGCCGCCTTCGGAGCACGGCGTCATAGTAGTTTCTATTGAAGCAAAAGATTAGATCGGTCTAATCCACGTCGGCGCGTGGAGCACGGGACCGAAGAGGCCCACAGCGGCGGGGACGGCGAGTCGGTTCGTCGGCCACGGCGGCCCCTGCGTCGGGGGCCCAGCACCGACTCCGGCGGCGGACCTGCCGGCCGCCGGGCCGAACGGAACTGTCGGTTCCGGGTCTCACCGCCGTGGAAAAACAGGCTTAACGGTGTTCGATCCCTAACTCCGTACGAATGGAGGAGCCTTCCCTGCCCGAGGACGCCCCGTCTCGGGAGGTGCTCGACGGCCTGTTCTCCGTCTACGAGGTGCGTCGCGAGGGCGACCGGGTCCGGCTGTACGGCGACCCGCTCGTCCCGGAGGGACGGCTCATGGAGGACCTGTGGCCGCGCTTCCGCGACCGGGGGTACGAGATCGCGCTGGAGAGCCGGCTGGGCGAGACCGTGCTCACCGTCTCGCCCCGCGAGACCGAGAGCGAGGGGATCCCGTGGACGAACGTCGTCCTCGCGGTGGCGACCGTGGGGACCACGCTGTTCGCGGGCACCCGCTGGTACCACGTCCCGATCGAGGGGCCGCTGTCGCTGCTGACGGCCTGGCCGTTCGCCGCCGCGGTGGTGGGCGTGCTCGGGATCCACGAGCTGGGTCACTACGCGCTGAGCCGCCACCACGGCGTCGACGCGTCGCTGCCGTACTTCATCCCGGTGCCGACGCTGATCGGGACGTTGGGCGCCGTCATCCGGCTCCGGGGCCGGATGCCCGACCGGGAGGCGCTGTTCGACGTCGGCGTCGCGGGGCCGCTGGCGGGACTGGCCGCCACGGTCGTCGTCGCGGCGATCGGTCTCACCCTGCCGCCGGTGTCGGTCCCGCCCGGGGGCGGGGCCGGGGCCGGGGCGCTGGCCGCCGGCGCCGCGGAGGTCCGACTGGGCTTCCCGCCGCTGTTGCACGGCATCGCGTGGCTGCTGGGCGAGCCGCTGCGCTACTCCGACCCGACGCTGGCCGTCAACCCGGTGGTCGTCGGCGCCTGGGTCGGGGCGTTCGTCACCTTTCTCAACCTGCTGCCGGTCGGCCAACTGGACGGCGGTCACGTCCTCCGGGCGGCCGTCGGGAAGCGCCAGGCAGCCGTCGCCAAGGCCGTCCCGCCGGCGCTGTTCGGCCTGGCCGGGCTGCTCTTTCTCGTCGACGGCGGCGGCAACGCGGTCGGCCTCTGGCTGCTGTGGGGCGTGCTCGCGCTGCTCGCCGGCC
Organism: uncultured Halobacteriales archaeon; assembly: GCA_964569925.1. Lineage (GTDB taxonomy): Archaea > Halobacteriota > Halobacteria > Halobacteriales > Haloarculaceae > CAZMWG01. The sequence continues at coordinate 6,756 of CAZMWG010000057.1, forward strand.
GCGCGGGGTCGGCGTCGCCGGTCGTCGACCGGGAACTGGGCCGCCGCCGGAAGGCGCTTGCCGCCCTGACCTTCCTGCTGGGCGCGCTCGCGTTCACCCCGGTGCCGATCCAGATCGGGGTGTGACGACCCCGGTCCCTCGGGGTCTCGCCGGGTCGGTCGAACCACGGCCGACGCGAGCGTCCCCGGAGAACTCCCGAACGGGGAGGACGCCGCCGTCGTCCCGCCGTGCGACGAGACGACGCCGGCGTCCGGTGTGTCCCCCGACCCGTCGACGACGGTCGATGCGTACCCGAACCGGGACGCGTTCGCGGGCCGCGAGGAACGCGGCGTGTGGGGCCCGATCGAACCGGGACTCGGACCGACGAGCCGTCCGGCCCCGGTCGCCCGGACCGGCGGCCCGCCTCCTCGTTTCCCCCCCGGGGAGTTACCTCCCGGCCACCGGGGGTCCGACCGAGCCGGTCCGGTCCGACCGTCGATCGGTCTCGGGTTCTCGCGCCGGCCGCGCCGTCGCCCGCGGCCCCCGACCTGCTACGGGTCGATCGGGTCGACTGTCCCCGCCGAGGGCCGTTCCCGCGTCGTCTGTCGCTCTCGTGTCGGGCTGTCGGGTTCGTTTCGACTATCCGTCTCTACTATCGTCACTTCTATATTCGATGTCGGACGTTTCATCTTCGAAACGGAACGTTTGCATCCGTTCTACGCTTCGTCGTCTTCGGATGTCCCGTAGTCGCCGCCGTACTTCGGGAGGACGTACGCGAACCCGACGGCCGTCAGCGCCGCGCCGGTGGCGGCGATCGCGACCCGCCGGGCCGCCTCGGGGACCCCGGTCGGCGCCGAGCCCCCCGGCCCGTCGTCGGCCCCGTCGCCGGGGGGCGTCCCGCCCCCGCCGCCGACCACCACCTCGCCGACCATCCCGACCGTCTCGTGGGGGACACAGAAGGAGCCGTACCGCCCCTCGACGACGAAGGTGTGCTCGTGGGAGGCGCCGCCGGCGACGTCGCCGCTGTCCGGGTCGCCGGGCGCGTACGCGCTCCGGGCCGCCGACTCGGTGTCGGACCCGCCCGAGGCGAAGTAGTCGGCGTCGGCCGGGATCTCGTCCTCGTAGGCCGTGACCGGGTGGCCGACGGCGCCGACGTTCTCCCACACCACGGTGTCGCCCGGCGCGACGGCGATCGTCTCCGGGTCGAACGCCGGCGCGTCGGTCATCTCCACGACGTGGCGCGCGCCCCCCTGTGTCGCGCCGCGGTTCGCTCCGACCGCGACCGCGCCGGCGGCCGCGCCCGTCCCCGTCGCGCCCCGCGGAAACCCCCGCCTGGTCGTGCGGGTGGACGTACGCGGGCGGTACGTCGGTGCGGGTGAAAAGCGGTCGGGCCCGCGGCGTCGGTCCCTCGAACCGCCGAGCGAGGGCCGATCGGGTCCCACCCGGTCGGCACGTGTCTCCACGTTTCGACCGGAACCGTTCCCGGTGGGGCCGCGACCGTCCCGACACGGCCGACGACTCGCACCTGCCCCGGGACTCGCCGGACCGGGACAACCCCGATCTGTCCGTTCCGTGGCGTCGAACTGACCGACCCCGGGGGCCGGCTTCCTCGGCCACGTGGCGGAGACCTTGAGGTGTGCGGCGCGCTTCGATGGCTGGCGCGGGCGGGTCGCCGACGACGTCGGCGGCGAGTGGGGCGGGCGAGGACGACGCGGGGTGGGACGGTCCCCGTCCGCCGGGCGTCGCGTGACAGCCGTAAGCGTGTCATTCGGTTGCGCGCGGGTCGTCGATCGGCTGCCAGGTCGCCGTTCCGGTCGGACATCGCCGGACCGTGCGGGGGCCGGCGTCCCCGCCACCCGAGCGTGCGCCGATCGCCCCGGGGCCCGGAGGTCGTGGTCGCCGAACGGTTCAACACCCCCCCGGGCGAAGGACGGACGGAGAGGTGAGACACGTGTTCGAGGACCGAACCGACGCCGGCCGACAGCTCGCGGACGTGCTCGACGACCACGACGTCACGGCGGACGTCGTCCTGGCGGTGCCCCGCGGGGGCCTGCCGGTGGGCCGCGTCGTCGCCGACCGACTGGGCGTGCCGCTGGACGTCGTGGTGGCGTGTGAGGTCGGCGCCCCCGGCAACCCGGGGCTCACCCTCGGAGCGGCCGCCGCGGACGGGGCCGTCTGGATCGACGAGTCGACGGTCGAGGGGATGGGCGTCGGCGAGCGGTACGTCGAGGAGCGCACCGAGGCCGGGCGAGCGGCCGCCCGGGAGCGGCGTCGTCGCTACCGGGGCGACCGCCCCCCGCTGGACCTCGTCGGGCGGACGGTGGTGGTCGTCGACGACGGCGTCGCGGCCGGGGCGACGACGATCGCCTGTCTGCGGCAGGTTCGCCAGGCCGGCGCGGAGCGGGTCGTCCTCGCGGTGCCGGTCGCGCCGCCGGACGTCGTCGACCGACTGCTCCCGGAGGCCGACGAGGTGATCGTCGTCGAGGCGCCCCCCCACTTCGAGACGGTCGAACAGTTCTACGAGGAGTTCGGGACGGTACCGGACGAGCGGGCCGTCGCCTGCCTCTCGGGGGACGACCGAGCGCCGGTGGCCGGCCACGGGCCCGTCGACGCTCACGCCCCGGCTCGGCGGGTCGTCCGGAGCGGGACGCTCGCGGACCCGTAGCGCCCGCCTCGCCGCCCCCTACACCCGTCGGCGGATCGCCGGCGATCAGTCCGAGCCCTCGTCGGCCGTCGGCGGATCGAGACGAGCCCGGAAGTCGACCGCCCGTACGCCGGCCGGCGAGACCACGAGCGGGTTGACGTCCAGTTCGGCGATCTCAGGGACGTCCTCGACGAGCCGGGAAACCCGCTCGATCGTCTCGACCACGGCGTCGAGGTCGGCGGGCGCCCGCCCGCGTGCGCCCCGGAGCATCGGCGCCGCCTGGATCTCGGCGGTCATCCCGCGGGCTTCCCGTTCGGTGACCGGGGCGATGCGAAACGCGGTGTCGTCGAAGACCTGCACGAACACGCCGCCCAGTCCGAACATCACCAGGTGACCGAACTGCGGGTCACGCGTCACCCCCACGATCGTCTCGGTGCTCTCGGGGAGCGCGACCAGCTCCTCGACGCGGACACCGAGCACCGTCGCGTCGGGCCGGGTCGCGGTCGCCCGCTCGCGGAGCCGTTCGTAGGTCGCCGCCACCTCCGCGACGGGGACCCCCACCGCCACGCCACCGACGTCGGACTTGTGGACCAGGTCCGGGCTGGCGAGCTTCAACACCACCGGCCCGCCGAGCCGCTCGGCGGCCGCCCGCGCCGCCTCGGGGGAATCGACCAGCTCCCCGTCGGGTACCGGGATCCCGTACGCCGAGAGCAACTCGGTCGCCTCGACGCCGAGCCGTTCGCGGTCGGCGTCCGCGACGATCTCCGTGGCCCGCTCGCGGTCCACGTCGAAGGTCCGAGGCGCCCCGTACTCGCGGCCCGCGATCGCGCGGTGGTCGGCCAGGCAGGCCAGGCTGCGGACCGCCCGCCCCGGGTCGAAGTGGTTCGGGATCCCCAGGGCGGCGAGGTCCGCGGCGGCCCGTTCGGCCGGCTCCCCACCCATCAGGCAGGTCACGACCGGCTTGCCGTGTCGGGCCCGGACCGAGTCGATCACGTCGACGAGGTCCGTCACGTCGAACAGGGTCGTCGGAACGGAGATCACGACGGCGCCCCCGACGGCAGTCGAGCCCAGCACCGCGTCCAGCGCCTCGCGGTACCGGTCGACGTCCGCGTCGCCGATCAGGTCGAGCGGGTTGGTCGGCTCGACGCGGGCGGGGAGCCGCTCGCGGAGCGTGGTCGCAAGCGGGCGGTCGACCTCGGCGAGGGTGAGCCGGGAGTCCTCGACGGCGTCGGCCGCGAGCACCCCCGGGCCGCCGCCGTTGGTGACGATCGCCGTCGTCTCCGTCGTCGGGGCCGGCTGGCCGGCGAGCACCTGTGCGAAGTCGAGCCCAGCCTCGATCCCGCCGGCCCGGACGACCCCCGCCTCGGCGAACGCCGCCGCGTAGGCCTCCTCGCGGCCCGCCATCGAGCCGGTGTGGGAGGCGGCGGCCCTGGCACCCGAGGCCGTCCGGCCGGCCTTGATCGCCACGACCGGCGTGTCCGGGGTCACCGCCCGAGCGGTCTCGACGAACCGGCTCCCGTCTTCGATGTCTTCGACGTAGGCGAGCACGACCGCCGTCTCCGGGTCCTCGCGCCAGTGTTCGAGGAAGTCCACCTCGTCGAGCACCGCCTCGTTGCCCAGCGAGACGACGTCCCGGAAGCCGACGTCGTGTCGGACCGCCCAGCCGAGCGTCGCGGCGACGAACGCGCCGGACTGGCTCATCAGCGAGACGGGGCCGGGGTCGGGGTAGCCGTCGACGAACGTCGCGTCCAGGCCGACGGCGGTCCCGATCACGCCGACGCAGTTGGGCCCCACCAGACGCAGGTCGTGCTCGCGGGCGACGGCGGCGAGGTCTCGCTCGCGCTCGCGGCCCTCCGGACCCGCCTCGGCGAACCCCGCGGTCACGACCACGACGTTCCGGACGCCGGCCTGGCCGATCTCGCGGACCACCTCGACGGCGACGTCGGCTGGGACGGCGACCACGGCGAGGTCGATCGTCTCGACATCGGGTACCGCGTCGATCGACGGGTAACAGTCCAGGCCGAGCACCGTCTCGCGGCTCGGGTTCACAGGCAGGACCGTCCCCTCGAACCGCGTCAGGTTCTCGACCAGCGCGCGCCCGATCGCGCCCGGTCGCTCGGTCGCGCCGACGACCGCGACCCGGTCGGGCCGAAACAGGCCGCTCAGGTCGGTCATCGCCGTCGCTCCCGGCTCGGTGCGCCGGTCGGGTCGGCGCGGAGCGGCGGCGCCACCCCGGCGGTCGGCCCGTCGGTTCCGCTCGGTTCGAACGGTGGCCGTTGGCTGCGGTGAACCATCCCTGGGAGCGGGTTCGTCCGGGGCGACGTGAACTCCGGGAACGGTTCACCCGGTAAGCACCCGTTTCCGGCGTGACCGACCGCCGACGTCCGGGGTCGAATCCCACCGGCGGTCGGTCGCGGTTCGGGACCGGCAGTCCCTCGTCCACCGGGAAGAAGGGGCTGCCCGCGCGGGGGCCCGGTCGTCGGCCGGCGAGGTGTTCATGTGGCCCGCGGTCGAAGCGGAACGTGTGACCGCCGCCGTCGACGGTTCGGACGACCGCGACGCCGGTGTCGGGAGCGACCGCGAGACGGACGGACGCGACCGCCGCGCCGACGGCGCCGGCCACGCGAGCCGGTGGCCCCTCGTCGTCGCCGCCGGCGCGGCGTCGCTGTACGCCGGCGCGGGGCTGGCGTTCGTCGGCCTCGACCTCGTCCCGGTCGCCCTGCCGGCGCTGCTGGTCGGCGCCGGCGCCGCGGGCGCTCTGACGGGGCTCGCGGGCTGGTTCGTCGAGGCGTTCCCCTCCCGACCCCCGGCGGCGTCGGACGCGGCCGACACCGCGGTCGGCGAGCGGGCCGGCGGCCGGGCCGGCGAGCGCGGCGACCGGCACGACGGCGTCTACGGCGCCGGCATGCGGTTGTTTCTCGTCTCGGACGTCGCCACCTTCCTCGCGGGCTTCGTCTACTACGCCGTCGTCCGCGCCGGGGCGTGGCCGCCGGCCGACCTCCCGCCGCTCGTGGGCTCGCTCGTCGTCGTCAACACGGTCGCCCTGCTGGTCTCCAGCCTGACGCTGCACCTCGGCCACGTCGGGCTGGCGGACGGGGACCGTCGACGGTTCCTCGCCGGGCTGGCCGCCACCACGCTGCTGGGCGCGACCTTCCTGGTCGGGCAGGCCCTGGAGTACCGCGAGTTCGTCGTCGAGGCGGGGTTCACGCTCGCGGGCGGGGCCTTCGCGACGGCCTTCTACGGGCTGACCGGGCTCCACGGGCTCCACGTCGCGCTCGGGGTGGTGTTGCTGGCGATCACGCTCGGCCGGGCCTCGCGGGGGGCGTTCGGGCCGGGCCGTGACACGTCCGTCCGGACGGTCTCGCTGTACTGGCACTTCGTCGACGCCGTCTGGCTCCTCCTCGTGGCCGTCCTCTACGTCGGCGCCGTGGCGGGCTGAGCCGCCGGTGCCGGCGCGGGTCGTGGGGGGCAGGTCCGGGTGGTGGGTCCGGGTGGCGGTCGTCGCGCACGGCCGGTCGTCGGACGCCGGCCTCGCGGCGCCGGTCGACGCCTACCGCTCCCCGCCGGTCTCCAGGGCGACGAGCCGGCGGTAGGCCGGCGGCGTCAGCACGCCGGCCAGGCCGATCAGGATCGCGGAGAGGCCGAGCGGGAACTGCATCGGCGCCGCCCGGACGCAGTCGTTGTCGGCGACGATCGTCGCGTAGTACCGCTCCCCCCGGTACGTGACCAGCGTCCCGTTCCGGAAGGCCGTGCCGCCGGGCGGGACCGTCCCGACGCGGGCCTCGCCGACCGGGTCCGAGAGCGCCGCCTCGAGGGCCGCCCGCTCGGCCGGCGTCAGCGCGTCGAACTCGACCCGGTCGACGGTCGCCGGCGGGTCCGTCCCGAACCGGCGGTCGGTGTCGGCCGGCGAGTCCACGGCGACCGTCGGGACGCCACAGGCGGCGAGCGCCGGCTGGACGAGCGCGTACCCCCCGGGGACCGCCGCCGCGATCCCGACCGCCACGAGCAGGACCCCCGCGAAGGGGGCGCCGTAGGTGAAAAGCGCCGAGTCGATCGCCGGCTCCGGGTCGTCGGACGCCGTCCCCGACCCGGCGACGGACCCGCCGGCCGGCCGACGCGGGGCGTCGGGGTCGCCGGTCATCCGCCGCCTCCCGCGCCCGCGCGCAGACGCCCGAGGTAACTCACCGTGACGGCGAGACCGAGCCCGTACACCCAGTGGGCGACGAGCACGAAGCCGAGATAGCCCACGAGCGCCGTCCCGGCCTGGCCGGTGTAGAAGGCGACGGCGAAGCCGGTGGCGACGAGCGTGGCGAACACGAGCGCGGTCTCGAACAGCAGTCGTCCGGGGAGGTACGCCCGGAACGTCAGGAAGAGCAGCGGCCAGGTGACCGTGCCACCGACCAGAAAGAGTAGACCGCCCAGGAGCGGCCGGGGCGGGAGACCCACCAGTTCGGCGAGTTCGGCGAACGCCGCCGGGTCGAGGACGCCGATCAGGGCGCCGGCTCCGAGGACGGCGCTCATCGCGAGGGTGCCGACGAAGCCGCCGGCGGCGGCCATCGCGCCGTCCCGGACGACCGTCCCCGCGACGGTGCCGACCCCGCCGAGGAGGCCCGGCGGCCGGGCGTCGGGGTCGTAGGCCGGCCGGACGGTGTCGGGCTCCGCGGGCGTCAGGTCGCGGCGCTCGACCAGCCGCCGCTCGAACCACCGCCACTCGCGGGTGAACTGACCGGTGGCCTTGAGATTCCACGGGTCGGTCGTCCGGACCCGATCGCCGCGCCAGTAGGAGACGACCACGTTGTACAGCCACAGCAACACCGCCAGCCCGACCACGTAGGCGCCGACGGTGGCGATCTGCTGGCCCAACTGGTACTCCGGCGGGTAGATCGCCTTCCGGCGGGGCAGCCCTAAGCCGCCGATCACCAGCAGCGTGGTGAACGTGACCGTCGACCCGAAGGCCAGGAGCACCGACTGGAAGCGGGCCAGCCGGCGGTCGTACCAGCGACCGGTCAGAAGCGGATACCAGTAGTAGCTGGCGGCCATCATCATGAACGGGATGATGCCGACGACGATCAGGTGGAAGTGGCCGACCACGTAGTAGGTGCCGTGATAGAGGATATCGACGGGGATCACGGCGAGGAAGACGCCGGTGACGCCGCCGACGATGAACGTCGCGATGCTGCCGACCGCCAGCAGCAGCGGCGCCGCCAGCCGGACGTCGCCGCCCCAGATCGTGGTGAGCCAGTTGAACACCTTGATCGCGCTGGGGACCGCGATGGCGACCGAGTTGGCCATGAACGCCGTCCGGACGGCCGGATCCACGCCCGCGACGAACATGTGGTGGGCCCAGAC
>CAZMWG010000058.1:0-14257 GCA_964569925.1 uncultured Halobacteriales archaeon
CGCCGACGACATCGACTTCTTCATCGCGGAGGAGTCGCTGATGCAGGACATCGGTCGCTACCTCGGCACGGTCCTGGGGCCCCGGGGAAAGATGCCCGAGCCCCTCCAGCCCGACGACGACGTCGTCGAGACGGTCGAGCGAATGAAAAACTCCGTGCAGATCCGCAGCGGCGAGCGACGGACGTTCCACACCCGCGTCGGCGCCGAGGACATGTCCGCCGAGGAGATCGCCGACAACATCGACGTGATCATGCGGCGGCTGCACGCGGACCTCGAGAAGGGACCGATGAACGTCGACTCGGTGTACGTCAAGACCACGATGGGCCCCGCGGTGGAGGTGGCCTGAGATGAGCACGGACGTGGACGTCCGCAAGACCGAGACGATCCCGGAGTGGAAGCGGGAGGAGGTCGACGCGATCGTCGACGTCGTCGAGCGCTACGACAGCGTCGGCGTGGTCGACATCACGGGGATCCCCTCGCGCCAGCTGCAGGACATGCGCCGGAACCTCCACGGGATGGCGCAGTTGCGCGTCTCGCGCAACACGCTCCTGGAGCGGGCCCTCGACGAGGCCGGTCTGGGCGAACTGACGGAGTACGTCTCCGGTCAGGTCGGTCTGATCGGCACGAACGACAACCCGTTCGGCCTCTACCGCGAGCTCGAGGCCTCGAAGACCTCCGCGCCGATCAACGCCGGCGAGACCGCCCCCAACGACATCGTCGTTCCGGAGGGTGACACGGGGGTCGACCCCGGTCCGTTCGTCGGCGAGCTCCAGAGCGTCGGCGCCAACGCCCGGATCGAGGGTGGCTCGATCCAGGTGATGGAGGACTCGACGGTGCTTGAGGCCGGCGGCGAGGTCTCGAACGACCTGGCCAACGTCCTGGGCGAGTTGGGGATCGAGCCCAAGGAGGTCGGGCTCGACCTGCGCGCCGTGCAGGCCGACGGCGTCCTCTTCGAGCCCGACGAGCTCGAACTGGACGTCGAGGCCTACGAGGACGACATCGCGGCGAGCGTGGCCCGCGCGACCAACCTCTCGGTCAACGCCGTCTTCCCGACGGCCGCCACCGCGGCGACGATCCTCGGGAAGGCCCAGGGCGAGGCCAAGAGCCTGGGGTTGCAGGCCGCGATCGAGGACCCGGCGGTCGTGCCGGACCTGATCGGCAAGGCCGACGCACAGCTCCGCGCGTTAGCCGCGGAGATCGACGACGAGGAGGCGCTCCCCGAGGAGTTGCGGGGCGTCGACCTCGAGGACGACGAGGAAGAACAGAGCGAAACCGAGAGCGAGACCGAGGACGACGGCGACGCCGACGACGAGGCCGACGCCGACGAGGCGGCGGCCGACGACGAGGACGACGACGACGGCGACGCCGGCGACGCCCTCGGGGCGATGTTCTAGAACAATGGAATACGTATACGCAGCACTCATCCTGAACGAATCGGGCGAGGAGATCAACGAGGCCAACCTGACGGACGTGCTCGAGGCCGCCGGCGTCGACGTGGAGGAGTCCCGCGTCAAGGCGCTGGTCGCCGCCCTCGAGGACGTCGACATCGACGAGGCCGTCGAGGAGGCCGCGGCCGCCCCGGTCGCCGCCGGCGGCGGTGGCGCCGCGGCTGCCGAGGCCGACGTCGAGGAGGAGGAAGCCGAGGAGGAGGAGGCCGAGGAGGAGGAGGCCGCCGACGAGGACGACGACGACGACGACGAGGACGACGAGGCCAGCGGCGAGGGCCTCGGCGAGCTGTTCGGCTGACCCGGTCTCCGACCGGCTCTCGCGACCTTCGAGTTCTTTCGGACGACGCCCGACCAGCGACGGTACCGGCCGGTCGTTCCGGACGACGGCGGGGCCACCACGGCAACCGCGAGTTGAAGTAGGACGACCGGACCACCGTCCCGCGATGGGGTTCCGGTTCGTCCTCGACCCGGTCGGCGCGGCGGCGACGCTGCTCGCGATACTGGGCGGGGTGGCGCTGGGCACCGCGAGCGGTCTCGTCCCGGGGCTGCACGCCAACAGCTTCGCGCTGGGACTGGCCGCGGTCGCGCCGACCGTGCCGGGCCCGCCGCGGCTGGTCGGGGCCGCGATGCTGGCCGCCGGCACCACCCACACCTTCCTCGACGTGGTGCCGGCGCTGGCGCTCGGCGTCCCCGACCCGGCGATGGCCGCCTCCGCGCTCCCGGGCCACCGGCTCGTGATCGCCGGCCGCGGCCGGGAGGCGCTTCGTCTCTCCGCGCTGGGCAGCGGGATCGCCGTCCTGCTGGCGGTGCCGCTGGCGATCCCTGTCACCGCGGCGATGGAGCGGGCCTACCCCGTCCTGCGGGCGCACCTCTCCCTGGTGTTGGGTGGGGTCGCGCTGGCGCTCGTGGCGGGCGAGCGCGACGCGGTCGCGGCGCTCGGGGCGACGGCGTCGCTGGCGGCGAGCACGGCGCTGGGTGCCGTGACGCTCGACCTCTCGCCGGCCGCGCCGCTGTCGGTCGGGAGCGTGCTCGCGCCGATCTTCGCCGGCCTGTTCGGCGCACCGGTGCTGATCGAGAGCCTCGACGGCGGCGGCGTCCCGCCACAGGACGACGCCGACCTGGCGCTGGGACCGCGGCCGGTCGCCACGACCGCGGGGCTGGGGACCGTCTCGGGGGCCGTCGTCGGCTACCTGCCCGGCGTCTCGGCGGCCATCGCGGCGACGGGCGCGCTCGCGGCGCTCCCGCGGTCGGGTCCGCGGGCGTTCGTCGTCGCGACCAGCGCCGTCAACACCGCGACGGCGGTCTTCGCGCTGTTCGCCCTGGCGGCGCTGGGCGAGGCCCGCACGGGCGTGCTCGTCGCCGTCGAGAGCGCCGGCGTCCCCGTCGCGCTCCCGCCGTTCCTGGCGGCCGTCGCGGTCGCCGCCGCCCTGGCCTTCCTGTTGGTGCCGGCGCTGGGCGATCGCTACCTCGCGGCCGCGTCGGCGGTCGACCCCGCCCGGGGCGCGCTGGCGGTGCTCGGGGCGCTGTTCGTCCTCTCGGGGCTGTTCGCCGGCCCGGTCGGCGTGGGGATCTTCGGTGTGGCCGCGCTGATCGGGTCGATCCCCGGCCGCTTTCGCTGCCGGCGCGCCCCGCTGATGGGCGTCCTGCTGGGGCCGCTGGCGCTCGGCCTCTGAGCCGTCCGTGTCCGGACGGCGAGCGGGAGGCGCCGACGGCCCGGCTACAGGTACCCCCGCCGGCGGAAGTGGACCACCATGACGGCGGCGACGGCGGCCATCCCGATCATGACGGCGGGGTAGCCGTACTGCCACCCCAGTTCGGGCATGTTGAACCCGCCGGCGGCCGGGTCGAAGTTCATCCCGTACACCCCGGCGACGAACGTCAGCGGGATGAATATCGTCGCGACGACGGTCAGCGTCTTCATCACCTCGTTGGTGGACTGCGAGAGGGCGTTGAGGTAGATGTCCCGGGTCCCGGTGACCAGGTCGCGGTAGGTCTCGGTGAGATCGACCAGTTGGACGAGGTGGTCGTAGACGTCCCGGAAGTACTTCTCGGACTCCTCGCCGACCTGCGCGGGGTCGCCCCGCGCCAGGACGCCGACGGCCTCGCGGGCGGGCCAGACCTGCTTGCGGAAGGACAGCAGGTCCCGACGGACGGCGTTGATGTCCTCCAGGATGTCCGGGTCGGTCGCCTCGACGACCACCTCCTCGATGGCCTCGATCTGGTCCTCGACGCGGTCCAGCAACTCGAAGTAGTCGTCGACTATCACGTCGACGATCCGGTAGGCGGTGAAGTCCGCACCCCGCTGGAGCAGGCGTTCGTCGCCGGCGACGACGGCGTCCCAGACCCGCTCGACCGGCCGGGCGGGGCCGGGCGACAGCGACACCACCCAGTCGCGACCGACGAAGACCCCGACGGGGGAGGTCTCGATCTCGCCGGCGAAGGTGGTCTCCCCGCGGGCCAGCCGCATCGTCTTCGTCAGCACGAACGTGTGGTCGGTGAACTCCTCGGTCTTGGCCCGGACGCCGTTGGCGACGTCCTCGACCGCCAGCCGGTGGATGTCGAAGGCGTCGGCCAGTCGGTCGATCTCGGCCTCGGTCGCGTCGGTCGCGTGGACCCAGGTGGTCCCGGCCGCCGCCCGCGCCGCCGCCAGGTCGTCGTACTCGCGGGTCCGGTCGTCGCCGCCGTAGACGATCGCGCGGATCACGACGACCCCTCCGAGCGGCCGACCAGCGCCAGCGCCGCCCCGGCCATCACCGCCGTCAGCGAGAACGCCCGGCCGGGGTAGTCGGCGAGGAGACCGACCGCGTAGCCCGCGACCCCGACGGCCGTCAGGGCGACCCCCGCGGCGGACAGCCCGTTCATGCCCGTCACGTCGGCGACGGCGGGCAAAAGCGTTGGCGGCGGACCGGGACCGGACCGTGGAGTCCGGGCCGATCGGCGGTCGGCTGTCGGGCGAGAGTTGGAACCGATTCCGGCCGGAGTGGGGCGAGATTCCGCCGAACGCTCTTGTGACCGGCACGACCAGAAGCGTGTGTGGCCACACGAGTCCCCGATCGGGGCGGCGCGTCCCGGCGTCCGGTCGAGTTCCCCACCCACCCCCCTCGGCGCGGACGGCGGTCCCCGGCGGTTCGGCCCGAGCGACACACGCGAAGGGTAAGACTATAATCCCACGACGGACAGGTAACTCCGAGACTGTGCGATGGAGAAGGCCCTCTGGTATCTGCTCACGGCGACCCGCGGGGGGGAGAACCGTGCTCGTATCATCCGTGCCCTCTCCGATCGACCCATGAACGCCAACCAACTCGCCGAGGAACTCGACGTCGGCTACAAGACGATCAGACACCACCTGGACGCGCTGCAGGAACACGACGTCGTCGAGGCCGGCGACAGCGACTACGCGCAACTGTACTTCCTGACCGACCGGTTCGAGCACAACCGAGACACCTTCGAGGAGATTCTGGAGCGGATGGACTGATGGCGATGGGACCCCTCATAACGGTCGCGAGCGCGCTGGCGGTGCTGAACGTCCTGCTGTTGGCGCCGCTCGTGGTCGTCTGGGCGCGCAACTACGCCACCTTCGGCACCGGCATGGTCGCCGGACTCTGTCTGTTCGGGGTCGCCATGCTCCTGGAGAACGCCGTGGCGATCTACTTCTTCTTCTCGATGGACAGCCTCTACGCCGGCGGGCCGGACGTCCAGCGGGCCGTGCTGGTCCTCCGGAGCCTGCAGTTCGTCGCCATCGCCGTGCTCAGCTACGTCACACTGCGCTGAGCGCCGCCGCGACGACGCCCGGGCGGACCGGCGACCCCGGCCGACAGGCCAATGCGTGTCCGGCACGTAGCTGGAACACATGGATCGGCTCGCACCCTCGAACGTGCCGGTGTACACGACCGACGACGAGCGCGCCCGGATCTGGGAGCGGTGTGTCGAGCGCGGCCTCCCGGTCGTGGCCGTCCGCGACGCCCGCCGGGGCTGGATCGTCGCCTACGATCTGGGTCACCTCGACCGGGAACTGGACGAGCGGACGGTCCGGGAGCTACGCGAGCGGGTTCGCTCGCGGCGGGACTACCCGACCGGGATCGACCCGCTCTCGATGTCCGAGGGCGTGGGCGGCGAGGCCGGTCCGGTCTCGGGTCGGCTCCACGCCGACACCGAGCGCGAGGCCCGCGAGACCGCCTCGCGGATCTCCCCGTTCCTGCTCGCGTAGGCGCCGACGGCCCCGGACGACAGCTTTTTGTTCGGGCCGGCCGCGCCGGCGGTCGTGCCCCACAGACTGGTCCAGGTCGGCGCGGGCGGGCAGGGCGGGCGCTGGTGTCGCGACTTCCTCCCCCCGGCCGTCGACCGGGACCTGATCGAGGTGGTCGCCGCCGTCGACGTCGACCCGGACGCGCTGGCGGAGGCTCGCGGGGCGCTCGACCTCGAGGCCGACCGCTGTTTCACGGACGTCGAGCGGGCCTTCGAGACCGTCCCGGCGGACTGCTGTGCCGTGGTCGTCCCGCCGTGGGCCCACGAGGAGGTGATCACCGCCGCCGTCGAACACGACCTCCACGTGCTCTCGGAGAAGCCCATCGCCGACACGCTGGCCGCCTCGGCCCGGATCGCCGAGCGCGTCGAGCGCGCGGGTCTGAAGATGGGCGTGACGATGACCCACCGTTACGACCGCGACAAGACGACGCTCCGTCGGCGTCTGCGCTCGGGCCACACCGACGCCGACGGCGTCCCCGACCCCGATCCCGGTCCGCTGGACTACCTCGTCGGTCGGTTCACCTGCAACGCCCGTTCGTACGGGGCGTGGGGAGAGTTCCGCCACGAGATGGCCGACCCGCTGCTGGTCGAGGGGGCGGTCCACCAACTCGACTTTCTCGCCGACATGGCCGGCGCCCCCTGCGAGCGACTCACCGCCGACACCTGGCGCCCGGAGTGGGCAGACTACGAGGGCGACGTCCAGGCGCTGGTGCGGATGCGCTTCGGGAACGGTGTCCGCGCGACCTGGGAGGGGGCGAAGGGCAACGCCGTCACGCTCAACGGCTGGGGGAGCGACTACGTCCGCGCGGAGTGTCGCGACGCGACGCTCGTGCTCGACGACCGGCAACTGACCCGGCACCCGTACGACCCGGACGCCGAGACGGTGGTCGGGAGCGTCGACGAGGACGCCGGCGAGCGGGTCGCGCTCGACGAGCGCCCGACGTGGGGCAACGCCTGGCTCGTCGAGCGGTTCGCCGACTGGCTCGACGGCGGCCCCCCGATGGAGACGGACGTGTCCTCGAACCTCCGCTCGGTGGCGCTCGTCGAGGCGGCCGTCGAGTCCAGCGAGCGCGACGAACCCGTCGACGTGGGGGACCTGCTGGCGGAGGCGCGCGCGTCCGTGTCCGTGTGAGCGTGGCTCTCCCCGCCCGGGCCGGTCGAGAGGGCTTTAGTCGGCGCGGGACGAACCGCCCGGCATGCCCTGGATCCGGTCCAACGCACACTGGCTGTCGCTCGCCGGCGTCGTGCTGACGACCCTGGCGCTGGGCGGGGTCGCCGGACTGGCGGTCGTGACCTTCCTGACCGCCGTCGGCACCGGCGTGGCGCCGTCGCTGGCGCTCCTGGACGCCGTCGGGACCTACCTCCTCCCCGCGCTCCTGCTCGCCGGCCTCGACCTCCTGTTCGGCGTGGCGCTGGTGGTGACGCTCGTCCGGCGGGCCGCGAGCGTGGAGAGCGAGCGGCTGGCCTCGGTCGTCCGGACGGTCGAGGACCACGCTCTCGGGCGGGACCTGGGGCTGGCCGAGCGGTTCGAGCCGTCGGTCGAGAGCCGCCGCGAGGAGTTGAAGCGGGCGTACACGGCGGGCGATATCTCCGAGCACGAGTTCGAGCGCCGGCTGGACGACCTGCTGGAGCGGGAGGACGGCGGCGGAACCGTCGGCGCCGGGATCGACGCAGACCTCGAACGTGAGCGCGAGCGCGAGCGGGCGCGGTAGCTATTTCCGCCCGACGGCCGTGTGCCCGGGCATGGACCTCGATCTCACCGTCCTCCGCCTGGACGTGTCGCTGCCGCCGCCCGTCGCCGACGCGCTCCCGATCGAGCGGGCCGACGAGCGCGACGCCGCCGACCCACACGGCGACCGAGGGGGCGCGGACGACGACCGCCGGGTCGGCGGCCGCGACACCACGGACCCCGGAACGGACGACGACACGGGTGGCTCGCTCCGCCGGCGGGTCGCCCCGGCCGCGCTGGCCCTGACCGGGATCGGACTGTTCGTCGCGCTCGCGGTCGTGTTCTACCGTCGCCGGCGCGCCGGTGACGACGACACCGAGCCCGAGGACGTGGACCGCGAGGGCGTCGAGGGTCCCGAGAACGCAAACACCGGCGAAGACGACGCGGACGGACGGGACGGCGAGTACGTCCCGCGGGCGGAGGTGCCGGACGTCGACGTCGCGCCGGTGGTCGGGATGGCGTTCCTGGCGGTCCTGGGCGCCGTCGTCCGGGCGCTCGAGCGCCGACGGCGCGAGGAGAGCGAACCGGCGGCCGACGTCGACCGCGACGCGACCGCCGTCGCCGAGCCTGTGACCGAGCGCCAGGGTTAGGTCACCCTCGCTCGACGTGTCGACCGACATGGACGCACGGACCGCCCTGTCCCTCCTGGCGGCGGCGCTCCTCCTCGCGGGCTGTCAGGCGCCCGGCGCGACGTCGGCCGCGGGTCCCGGGGCCGACGCCGGGACCACCGTCGAGGTGCGCAACGCCACCGGCGCGACCGTCGGCACGACGATCCCGCTGTCGGGGAACGCCTCCGTCGACCCCGGCGCCGTCCTCGACGACCTCCAGGCGATGCTCGGGACCGACGCCCCGGCGCCCGGGGCCGTCCGGGTGGTCGACGACATCGGGGCGAACCTCACACGCCAGCGTCCCCGGATCTGGCGGCTGCTCGACGTCGTCGACCGGGCGCCCAACCGGTCGTTGGCCGGCACCGAGAACGGCGCCACCTCCGTGTTGGGGACGGTGACGGTCTACCCCGGCGCGAACCGCACGGAGCGCTCGACCCGCTGGGTGGTGGCCCACGAACTGGTCCACTACGTCCACCTGTACGGCGACCGGTGGGCACAGACCCGCAACGCGAGCGGGCTCTCGACCACCGACGGCCGGTTCGTCTACCGCGCCACCGTCGAGGGGCCGGCGGTGTGGTCCACCGATCGGTATCTGGAGCGACACGCGGCCCACCTCCCGCCGACGGAGCCGTTCTACGACGAACTGATCGGAACCTTCCCGCCGGGGAGCCGCGCCCGCTACACGCTCGGGGCCTACGCCGCCGGCAACGACTACGTCGAGGCCCGCGTCGACGACCCCCGGAACCTCTCGGTCGTCTTCGAGGAGCCGGCCCGGACCGCCGAGCAGGTGCTCCACGGGCTCGAACCGGGCGTCGAGCCGCCGGCGGCGCTGTCTGTGCGAGCGGCCGACTCGCCGGCCTGGGTCGTCGGCGGACGCGACCGGATGGGCGAGATGTTCCTCCGGGTCGCGCTGCAGGACGGGATCGGCGTCGACCGGGCCGCGCGGGCGGCCGCCGGTTGGGGCAACGACTCGCTGGCCGCCTACTACCCCGACGGCGGCGGCGAGCCGGCCTACGCGTGGGTGCTCCGGTTCGACGACGCCGCGAACGCCTCCGCGTTCGACGCCGCGGCCCGCGACTACCTCGACGCGAAGGCCGAGAGCGCGACCGAGGGCGGGGGTGTCGCCGGGTCCGGAGCGTCGGGCGCGGCCGGGAACGCGGGTTCGAGCGCCGGGTCGGCGAGCGCCGGCGACCCCGCAGGGGCGGAGATCCGGCGGCTCCCCGAGGCCGCCGCGGCGGTCCGGACCGTCGACGAGCGGACGCGCGCCCTGCTGTTGGGACCCGAGCGCTTCGTCGCCGGGACCGAGGTGGCCGCACGCGGAGGGGACGTGGTCGCGGTCCGGCCGCCGTCCTGAGCCGGCACCGGGGGACGCGGGGGTTCGGCGACGGCGGTCGGATCGGTGACCCGTCGCGGTCGCGGCTAGCGACAGGCTGAAGCCCCGGCGCGGGCATCGACGGGCATGGAGTTCCACGAGGCCGCGAACTTCCTCTTCGATCTGCGTCGGTTCCCCCTGCGGCCGGGGACGGAGGCCACCCGCGACCTGCTCTCGGAACTGGGAGACCCCCACGAGGGGTTGCGCTGTGTCCGGGTCGCCGGCTCCGACGGCAAGGGCAGCACCGCCCGGATGGTCGAACGGACCCTCCGGGAGGCCGGACTCGACGTCGGCCTCTACACCTCGCCCCACCTGGAGGACGTCCGCGAGCGGGTCCGGGTCAACGGCCGGGTGGTCCGCGAGGCGGCCGTCGTGGAGTTCGTCGAGGCCGTGGCGCCCTACGTCACCGGGCAGGGGGCGGCGGGCTCCTCGCCGACCTTCTTCGAGACGCTCACCGCGCTCGCCCTGTGGGAGTTCGACCGCCGGGACGTCGACGTGGCGGTCCTGGAGGTCGGCATCGGCGGCCGGTACGACGCCACCGGCGTCGTCGAGCCCGAGGCCGCCGCGGTGACGTCGGTGACCCTGGAGCACACGTCGGTGCTCGGCGACACGGAGGCCGAGATCGCACGCGACATGGCCCACGTCGCGCCGGCCGACCGGCCGCTGGTCACGGCCGTCGACGGCGAGGCGCTGGCCGCGTTGCGGGAGGTCGCCCCCGACGCGACGGTCGTGCGCCCCGGGGACGCGAGTCGGGACGGGGCGGAGGAGACGGACGTCTCGGTGTCCTACGGCGGCCGCGAGGGACTGGAGGCCGCGGTGTCGATCGAGGGGTCGGGCTGGTCGGTGGACACGTGTCTGCCGCTGCTGGGCGCCCACCAGGCCGAGAACGCCGGCGTCGCGGCCGCGCTCGTCGACCAGCTGGCCGACGTCGACGAGGCGACGATCGCCCGAGGGCTGCGCAACGCCCACTGGCCGGGCCGGTTCGAGGTGATGGGTCGCGAGCCGCTGGCGGTGCTCGACGGCGCGCACAACCCGAACGCGGTCGAGCGGCTCGTCGAGACGCTGGAGGGGTTCGCGTACGACGACCTCCACGTGGTCGCCGGCGCGATGGTCGACAAGGACCTGGCGGGCATCGCGCGGGCGCTCTCCGGCGCCGACCGGGTGATGGCCTGCCAGCCCAGCGCCGCCCGGGCACAACCGGCGGCCGTCGTCGCGGAGGCCTTCGAGCGCGAGACGGACGCCGCCGTCGAGAGCCGCCCCGAGGTGACCGAGGCGCTGGCCGCCGCGCTGGACCGGGCCGACCCCGGGGACTGTGTGCTCGTCACCGGCTCGCTGTACACGGTCGCCGAGGCCCGCACCCGCTGGGCGCGCTCGATCGTCCCCGCGAACGTCGCGGACCGCGACGACGCCGAGACGACGCTCGCGGCCGCGAACGTCCCGGCGGCCGGCGCCGGGCGGACCCGCGAGAGCGCCGTCCACCGCGTGTTGCGCACCCGCGTCCAGCTCCCCCAGGCCCGCCGTCTGCGCGAGGAACTGCTCGCGCTGGGCGGGGAGTGTGCCATCTCAGGCATCGAGGCCCAGGACCGCGAGAACCGGGCGGTCGTCGCGATGGCCACCCTCACCCAGTACCGCTGGCTGGCCGACCGGCTGGCCGACGACCACGGGCTGGCGACGCTGGCCGAGGAGATCCGCTCGGCGCTCGACCTCGACGACGGCGACGGCGGTCGGGGCTACCCCTGGGAGGACGGCACCGCCGTCATGGGTATCTGTAACATCACGCCGGACTCCTTCCACGACGGCGGCGAGTACAACGCCGTCGACGCGGCCCGCGCCCGCGGACAGGAGATGGTGGAGGCCGGAGTCGATATCCTCGACGTCGGCGGGGAGTCGACCCGCCCCGGCGCCGAGCCGGTCCCCCCCGAGGAGGAGGTCGAACGGGTCGTCCCGGTCATCGAGGCGCTGTCGGAACTGGACGCTCTCGTGTCGGTCGACACCAGGAAGGCCCACGTCGCCCGCGCGGCGCTGGACGCCGGTGCGGACGTCCTCAACGACGTCTCCGGGCTGGAGGACCCGGAGATGCGGCTCGTGGCGGCCGACTACGACGTCCCCGTGGTGGTGATGCACAGCATCGAGACGCCCGTCGACCCGGACAGCGACATCGACTACGACGACGTCGTCGCGGACGTGCTCGCGGAACTGGAGGAGCGGGTGTTGCTCGCCGAGAAGGCCGGGCTGGACCGCGAGCAGATCCTCGTCGACCCCGGGCTGGGCTTCGGCAAGAGCGCCGCCGAGAGCTTCGAGCTGCTGGACCGGCTCGGCGAGTTCGAGGCGCTTGGCTGTCCGATCCTGGTCGGTCACTCCCACAAGTCGATGTTCGGGCTGATCGGCGAGGAGCCCGGCGACTGCCTGGAGGCGACGGTCGCCGGCACCGCCATCGCCGCCGACCGCGGCGCGGACGTGGTGCGGGTCCACGACGCCCACGCCAACGTCGCGGCGGTGCGGGTCGCGGCGGCCGCGGCCGACCCGCCGGAGGACGACTGACGGGTCACGGCCCGCGACTCCCCCGACTCCGGAGCCGGGAGCCGGCCCGGTCGTCGTGACCGCGTCGCTCGCCGTCGAGTTTCCCGGGGAGAAGAGTGCCGGAACGGTATGGGGTGGATGGGTCCGGGAGGGTCCGGAGGACCGCTGTCGGACGCTGTGACCCGCCTCCGGCCGGGCGGGTACCCGACCGTTCGACGGGCGGGGACAAGAACGCCGACGGGGCGTTTCCGAGCCTGCGAACGCGCCCGCCCCCCGGAGTCTCCCGCGAGCCGCTACAGTTCGTCCTCGATCCAGGTCCGGCCGGCCATCGCCCGCGGGAACCCGAGGGTGGTGATCGCCAGCGCCGGCACCTGCCGGAGCCGCTCGCGGTCGACTCCCTGATCGAGCGCCCGGCGGGTGTGAGAGTGGACCGCCCCCTCGGAGCCGGCGCCGATGGCCAGCGCGAGCTTCACCAGTCGCTCCGTGTCGTCGTCCATCGGGCCCGCCTCGGCGGCGGCGGCCCCGAGGTCGCCGTAGGCGCGCCAGACGTCCGGGAACGCCTCGGCGAACTCGCCGGCGGTCGCGGGCAGTTCTTCCGGGTCGGGCTCGTCGACGTCGTCGACCTCGTCGGTCATAGCCGGACGGTCGACCGCCGGGATCACGTGGTTTGTGGTCGAGTGACAGGGCCACCCCTCCGATCGGCCGGAACGCGTCGCCGGCCGGAGTCGGGCGGCCGGGCGAAAGCCACTACTGGCGGGCGCGCGAGCCGTCGACACATGCCGGAGAGAGACCCGGTCGCCCGGGAGCTGGGCGACAGCGAGGACCTGTACGACGTGGCCACCTGGGACGTCCGCTCCGGGCTCGACCGGGCCGCCGTCCGGATCCACGGCGGGCTGGTGCGGGCCAGGCGGTACACGCTGATCCTGGTCGCGCTGGGACTGTTCCTCGTTCAGCTCGCGGCCGCGGGGGTGCTCGTGCTCCGCCGGCCCTCGATCGGCGTGCTGGCGGCTCTCTCGGCGATCCCCGCGGTGGCCCTGGTCGCCTTCGTCTGGTACCGCGACCCCACGATGCGGGAGCCGTTCCTCCCGCTCGCGGCCACGTTCGTGCTCGCGGTGCTGTTCGCCAGCTTCGCCGCGCTGATCAACGGGCTGCTGTCGGCGCCGTTCGGACTGGTGCCGGTCGTCGGACTGCCGCTGTTCTTCCTGCTCGTGGTCGGCCCCATCGAGGAGACCGTGAAGCTGCTGGCCGTGCGCGTGTTCGCCTACCGCCAGCCGTCGTTCGACGCCGTGATCGACGGCGCGGTGTACGGGGCGGTCGCCGGGCTGGGCTTCGCCACCATCGAGAACCTCGTCTACATCGCCCGGGCCCAGACCGCCGCCGCGGGCACCGGGATGGAGCCGTTCGCCGCCACGGCGACCGCGCTCAGCCGGGCGTTCGTCGGCCCCGGTCACGTGCTGTACTCCTCGCTGGCGGGCTACTACCTCGGGCTCGCGAAGTTCAACCCCGGGAAGCGCGGCCCCATCGTCGTGAAGGGACTCACCCTCGCGGCGCTGATCCACGCCTTCTACAACACCACCGTCTCGTCGGTGTCGTTCGGCGCGTTCGGGGTCCCCCCGGCCGCCGGCCAGTTCGGGTTCATCCTCCTGTTCGACGGCGTCGTCGCCTACTTCCTCTACCGGAAGCTCTCCCGGTACGGCCGCTACCACGACCGGGCGAACGAGACCCGGGAGCGACGTCGCAGGGCCGTCGAGGGCCCGGTCGCCGGTCCGCCGGCCGCCGAGACCGGCGCGGACGGACGGGCGAGCGAGGAAGGGGCGACGCCGGTCGAGTTCGACCCGCCGACCGGTCGCGAGGAGTGACCGGTCGGCGACGGTCCTCTCGCCGGGGAGCGACACGCCTAACTCCGGTCCTCGCACACGGTGGGTCATGTCCACGGACCGGGGGGCGCTGTCGGCCGTCTCGCCGCTCGACGGCCGGTACGCCCGCTACACGGAACCGCTCGTCCCGTACGCGAGCGAGCGGGCGCTGATCCACGCCCGCGTCGAGGTGGAGGTCGAGTACCTGCTCGCGCTGGCCGACCTGGACGGCGTCGGCCCGGCGCCGTCCTCGTCGGACCGCGCGGCGCTGCGGGCGGTCGTCGAGGGGTTCGACGCAGAGGACGCGGCGGTCGTCAAGGCCATCGAGACGGAGGGGTACGGCGAGTTCCCGGCGACCAACCACGACGTGAAGGCTGTCGAGTACTTCCTGCGGCTGCGCGCGCCGGAGGGCGCGGGGATCGACGAGTGGATCCACTTCGGGCTCACCAGCGAGGACGTCAACAACCTCGCCTATCGGC
>CAZMWG010000058.1:14267-14671 GCA_964569925.1 uncultured Halobacteriales archaeon
CAGATCGGGCCGGCGGTTCGGGAGGTGCTCGTGCCCGCGCTGCGCGAGCGCCGCGACGACCTGACGGCGCTGGCCCGCGAGCACCGCGATCTGCCGATGCTCGCGCGCACCCACGGCCAGCCGGCGACGCCGACCACCTTCGGCAAGGAGATGGCGGTGTACGCCGCCCGGCTCGGGCGGGCGATCGGTCGCGTCGAGCGGGCCGCCGACGGCCTCCGGGAAGCTCGCCGGCGCCTCGGGCACCTACGCCGCCCACCACGCCGCCTACCCCGACGTCGACTGGCGCGCGTTCGCCCGCGAGTTCGTCGGTTCGCTGGGGCTGGACCACGAACCGCTGACCACGCAGGTCAACCCCTGTGACGACCTGGCGGCACTGTTCGACGCGCTGCGGGGGGCGAACAACG
>CAZMWG010000059.1:0-12980 GCA_964569925.1 uncultured Halobacteriales archaeon
GCCTTGGCCATCAGGGTCTTACCGGTGCCGGGCGGCCCGTGCAGGAGCACGCCCTTCGGCGGCTCGATGCCCAGCTGCTGGAACAGCTCCGGGTGGCGCATCGGCAGTTCGATCATCTCGCGGACCTGCTCGAGTTCGTCGTCCAGGCCGCCGATGTCCTCGTAGGTGATGTCGGGCGTGTCCGGCTGGTCGGCCGTCTCGCCGGTGATCTGCTCGGCGGGCTTCTCGGAGACCTCGATCTCCGTGCTGTCGGTCACCACGACCGTCCCCGAGGGGTCGGTCTCGGCGATCTTCAGCGGGATCTTCTGGCCGCTCATGCTCGATAGCGGGCCGAGCCCGAAGCTCACCGGGACCGTCTGACCGCCCGTGAGCGCCTGGCCGCTGAGGTTGTTGCGGATCATCGGCCCGACGTTGCCCCGGACCCGGAGGTTCTGGGGCAGCGCCACGACCACCCGCTTGGCGGGCTTGACGTCCGCCTTCTCGACGGTCACGCGGTCGTCGATCCCGACGTTGGCCTCCTGGCGGAGCTGCCCGTCGACGCGGACCACGCTCGCGCCGGTGTCCTCCGGGTAGCCCGGCCAGACCCGCGCGACCGCGCGGTCGCCCTCGGGGCCCTGGATGACGATGTAGTCGCCGTTCTCCAGGTCCATCTCGTCCATCGCCGCCCGGTCGATCGCCGCCAGCCCGCGGCCGGCGTCCTTCTGCTTGAGCGACTTGACGACGAGCTTCATGCCTCCACCTCCTCGGTCTCTACCTCGACGGTCAGGACGCCGTTGCGCACCGTCGCCCGGGCGTCCCCGCCGGGCAGTTCCAGGTCGAACTGGTCGTCGTCGGCGACCACGATCACCGTGTCGCCCACGACCTCCGTGCTCGCGTCGGCGACGACGCCCAGGTCCGCGGCGAACACGACGGTCCCGTCGTCGTACTCGAACTCGCGTACCGGCGCGTCGTCCACGAACCGCTGTTGTCCGTTCATGCTAACCATAGGTTAGTGTTCGAAGTATATAAATCTATTGCCGATTTCGGGGGGCCGGTGGTGGGTTCCGGACAAGAGAACGCTGTTTGCGGTTCACACCAGGAACTACGCGCGCCAGTCACTTGGCGGCTCCGGCGGCGGCGGGGACCCGCGGGGCCGGTCAGTATAGGTCGTCCAGTTCCTCGCGGTCCTCGAAGTGCTCCCCGGAGGGGAAGGAGCCCTCGGCGACGGCGTCGACGTACGACGAGACCGCGTCGCCGATCTCCGAGCGGACGTCGCCGAAGGCCTCGGCGAACGGCGGCTGGTCCTCGCTCAACCCGACGACGTCGGTGAACACGAGCACCTGGCCGTCACAGTCGGGACCGGCGCCGATGCCGACCGTCGGGGTGTCGAGGCGCTCGGTGATCCGTGCGGCGAGGTTGCCCGGGACGTGTTCGAGCACGCACGCGAAGGCGCCGGCCTCCTCGTGAGCGCGCGCGAGTTCCAGTATCTCGCGTGCCCCGTCGGGGTCGGTCCCCTGCCGGCGGTAGCCGGTGCGGTTGACGCTCTGGGGAGTCAGCCCCAGGTGGGACATCACAGGGACCCCGAGTTCCGTCAGCCGCTCCGTGATCCCGACGGTGTGGTTGCCCGACTCGATCTTGACCGCGTCGGCGTCGGCCTCCTTCAGCATGCGGCCGCAGTGCTCGATCGTGGCGGCCTCGTCGACGCCGACCGAGAGGAAGGGCATGTCCGCGATCACGGGGACGTCCTCGACCCCGCGGACGACGGCGCCGACCCGGGCGGCCATCTCGTCGACGGTCACCGGCAGCGTCGAGTCGTAACCCATCACCGCGTTGCCGACGCTGTCGCCCACGAGCAGGGCGTCGACGCCGGCGGCCTCGGCCAGGGCCGCCGTCGGGGCGTCGTAGGCGGTGAGCATCGCGATGGGCTCCTCGCCGGCGGTCGCGCGGAGGTCTCGCACGGAGGTCATACACGAGAGGGAGCGGCCGGAGGTGAAAACCCTCTCGGCCGGGACCGACAGCGGCTTGAGCCACAGCGTCGTAGCGGCGAGCGTGCCGGAAAGCGTCGAGACCGACCCCGACGGCGTCGACTTCGGCTGGGTGATGCAGGTCACCTTCGTCGCGACGATCCTGATCGGCGCGCCGCTGGTGGCGGCGCTGTCGGCCGGCGCCGACCTCCCGACGTGGGAGGCCCGGGCGGCCTTCGCGATCAGGGTCGGCGCGCCCGTCTGGTTTCTGACCTCGGTCCTGGCGTACGCCTACGCCCGCTACCGGCGCTGACGCTCCTGTTCGGCCGCGGTCCTGAACGGGACGCCGGCGCGGTCGGCGGTCGTCGCGTCGGACTCGGAGTCGCCGACGAACAGCGCGTCTCCCGGGGCGACGCCCAACCGTTCCAGCGCGTACAGGAGCGGTCGGGGGTCCGGCTTGCGCTCGGGGATCGTGTCCCGCCCGACGGTCACACCGACGGCGGCGTCGAGCCCGTTGAGTTCCAGGGCGATCCGGACGGCCGCCTCGCAGTTCAGCGACACCACGCCGACCGGCCGGTCCGGGCGGACCTCGTCGGCCAGCGGGAGCCGGATCCCGCTGCGTGCGCCCCGCCGCTCGTGGTCCGCGATCGTCTCCTCGACGATCCGTCGATAGCCGTGTTCCTCGGCCCGGTCGAGCAGCGCCCACAGGCCGTCGTCGCCGGTCTCCACGCCCCGGGATTCGAGCTTCCTGACGACCGCTTCCCGCACCGCCGACCAGTCCACGTCCAGCCGCACGAGCGTCCCGTCCAGATCGTAGACGATCGCCTCGGGTTGCTCGGTCACGCCCGCCGGTAGCCCGGCCGCCAGTAAAGAGCCGTCGGTCCCGCGGGGCCGGTCGGCGGTCCCCGGCCGCGCTGGAGGGGACGAGCGTGTCGCCGGCCGTCGTCGACGTCCGCGAACCGGCCGGTTTCCCCGCCCTCGTCGACACCCGCGTGTCGGTCGCCCGTCCTCGTAGAGTCCGCGGAACGGCGTCGGTCCCGGGCTCAGTCGGACTCGGCGATCTCGACGTCGAGGTACCGCTCCAGCTTGGCGACGACGGAGCCGCCGACGCCGCCCTGGACCGCCCGCTCCTGTTCGACCGCCAGCACGTCGGCCTCGTCGGCGTCGATCTCGGCGGCCAGCTCGTCGGTCTGGAGCCCGGCGTCCTGCCGGGCGGCGGTCACTCGGTCGCCGTAACCCGCGACGAGGTAGGGGAGTTGATCGTCGTCGTAGTCGGTGCCCTCCTCCTCCCACCGGGAGGAGTCGCCGCGGCCGACGTCGCCCATCCTGGCGGCGTTGCGCGCCGCCCGTCGCTTCCGGTCGCCGTCGCCGCCGCCGTCACCGGGGGGGCCGCCGGTCTCGTCTAGCTCGGCGCAGTCGGGACAGACCTGGATCGTCGCGCCGGCGACGGAGGCCGATCGGAGGTCGACCCCCTCCGCGCCGCAGAGTTCACAGCTCTCGCCGGCGTCGCCCCCGCCGCTGCCGGTCGAGTATTTCGCCATGGCGGCGCTGGGTACCCCACCTATTTGAAACGTCCGCTTCGAGGCCCCGTCGCGGGGTCGGAACGAAAGCCATTTTAATCGACGGCGGGGAAGGTGGTGGTGGCGCGCGTGGGTAGCCAAGCCAGGTCAACGGCGCAGCGTTGAGGGCGCTGTCCCGTAGGGGTCCGCCGGTTCGAATCCGGTCCCACGCACTGCCTCTGCGAACGGACTCGTGAGCGGAGGCTATCGGACGGACAGGTTCGAGCTCTAGAAGACGAAGGGTGTGAGTCTTCCGTCGGTTCGAATCCGGTCCCACGCACTGCCTCCGCGAACGGCACACGGGAGCCGCTGCTCTCCGCGGTGACGTGGTCCGCTGTGGTCGTAGTGACGCCGGTCGCGTTCGTCGTCGGAACTCCGACACGGCGGTCGGGTCCGATGCCCGCGGTCGGCGCTCGGGTCCGACGCCGCGGTCAGTGGTCGGGAAACAGCCCCAGCCAGCCGTCCAGACAGTCCGGCGAGCAGAAGTGAAAGCGGGCGTCCGGGCCGCCGGTCTCGGCGACGGCGGCCACCAGGTGCCAGTCGTCGTCGTAGCAGTAGCCGCCACAGACCGGACAGTCGCGGACGGTGTCGTCGTCCGGGTCACGGCCGACCGAGACCTCGACGAGGTAGCGGCGGCCGCCCAGACGGCGGGGCACCGGCAGTTCCATCAGTCCAGCAGGGCCTCGGCGACGGCGACGGCGTTGGAGGGCGGGCCCTCGACGACCACGGCCGTCGTGGTCCCGTCGTCGCTCCAGTAGGCCACCGAGCGGCCGCGGGCGTCGGCGACCGTCACCGTCTCGCCGGCCACCTCGCGGGTCTCGGTGGCGTTGCTCGCGCCGTCGGGGAGCCGGTCGTCGTCGGTCACGGCCACGTAGGCCGTGCCGTTGTCCGTCTCGTACTCCACGGTGGCGGTCGTGGTGCCGTCGTAGGAGGCGACGACCGCGCCCCCGAACTCGTAGTCGGCGCGGAGGTCGGGCAGGGCGAGGTCGGTCGCCTCGGTCGCGGCGTCGAAGTCGTCGTAGCTCTCGCGCTCGGCGCCGGGCACCTCGTCACCGCCGTCGGTCGGCGGCCGGTAGGTGTCGTTGTGGACGCTCACATCGAACTGCGTCTCCGTGAACCGCGCCGTCACGGTGCCGTTCTCACCGGTGACGCTCGCCTTCCGGACGACGGAGTCCTCGCGGTCGACCCAGACCGTCCCCTCGGCGTCGATGCTCTCGTTCTCGGAGGTGATCGAGAGCACGTACGTCCCCTCGCCGTCGACGGTGGCGGTGCCGGTCCGCTCGACGGTGACGTTCTCGCCGTAGCGCTCGCGGAACTGCTCGTAGCTACCGTACTCCTCCTCGAAGCGCCGTTCGGCCTCCTCGGCGCGGTCCTCGACCGTCCCCTCGTCGTAGACCTGCGCGATGCCGGTGGCGGGGTCGTACACCCAGGCGTGGGTGTCGTTGGTCCCGGTCACGACCGTCCGGTTGCCGGCGTCGACGGTGACACGGCTCCGGTTGCCGTCGGCGACCACGTACTCGACGGTCGCCGTCCGGTTCGCGGTCTCGTTCTCGGCGACGACCTCGACCGTCCCGAGCACCGTGTCGGCGCTCTCGTAGCGCTGTTCGACGTCGTCCGCGATCTCGTCGGCGGAGGGCCCGTCGAGAATGGTGGCACCGACCGCCCCCGTCGCCACGACCGCCAGCGCGGCGAGGAGGAGCGGCAGATAGCGGCGCACCGTTCCCCGAGTGTCTCTCATCGTAGTACAGTTGGTCCGAATCCACATAGACCCTCGGATCGGCGGGGCGGGACTCCACGACAGAGACCGGTCGCTGTCGGTCGGGGGCAGGTTTGGTTTGGCAGCGACGACCGGGGTGAAGAGGAAGAGCGTCCGGGGATCCCGACCTATTTCGGCCGGATGAGCAGCCCGAGCGGGCGGGACCGGAAGGGGCGGCCGGCTACCGAACCCGGCGACGCAAGCCGCGAGACGGCCTCAGTGAGGCCGCCTCGGCCCGTGCGAACGGGCGCCTGCGGCGCCCGTGAGCGGACACCGCAGGACCGAGCGCAGCGAGGGAACGAGGAGCGCAGCGAGCCGCGGGAGTGCAGCCGGCCGGGGCTTCCGAGACCGTCCGAGCGGCTCCGACGGCGCTATCGCTCGATCAGACCGACCCGGCCGGGTCGAGTGAGATATATCCGCCCGCGAACCCTAACCCGGGTGTGTCACGAACGGCGGACGCGAGCGAGGGGAGCGAGTCCGGAACCGAGACGGTCGTCTCGCTCTCGGACGTCCACAAGAGCTACCGGCTCGGGGGTGAACTCGTCGAGGCGCTGTCGGGCGTCTCGCTGGACCTCCCCCGGGGCTCGTACACGGCCGTGATGGGACCGAGCGGTTCGGGCAAGAGCACCCTGCTCAACCTCGTCGGCGGACTCGACACGCCGACGGAGGGGACCGTCACGGTCGGCGGGCGGGACCTGGCGACGCTGTCCGAGCCCGAGCGGGCCGACGTCCGGGGAACGCAGGTCGGTTTCGTCTTCCAGACGTTCAACCTCCTGCCCCGGCTCACGGCGGTCGAGAACGTCGCAATGCCGCTGATGTTCCAGGGATGGGACCGGGCGCGCCGGCGCGAGCGGGCGGAGAAGCTACTGGCCGACGTGGGTCTCGCCGACCGGACCAACCACAGGCCGACGGAGTTGAGCGGCGGCCAGCGCCAGCGGGTGGCCATCGCGCGGGCGCTGGCCGCCGAGCCGACGGTCCTGCTGGCCGACGAGCCCACCGGCAACGTGGACACCGACACCGGCGGGCAGGTGATGAGCCTGCTCGACGGCCTCCACGAGGCGGGCAACACCGTGTTGCTGGTGACCCACGAGCGCCGGATCGCCGAGCACGCGGACCGGATCGTCCACGTCCGGGACGGCGTGATCGAGCGGATCGAGGAGCTCTGAGATGGATCCACGAGAGACCGTGCGGGTGGCAGCCAGGTCGCTGCGCTCGCACAAGCTCCGCTCGACGCTGACGGTGCTGGGCGTGGTGGTCGGCATCGCGGCGGTGATCACCTTCGCCACCGTCGGCGCCAGCCTGAAGGCCGACATCGTCGGCGAGATAGAGGGGTCCAGCGCGAATAACGTCTACCTGCTGTCGAGTCCGGCCGAGGACGAGGGACCGCCCGACGCTCCGCAGGCCGTGTTCACCACCCGCGACGTCGAGGAGTTGCGGGCCATCGAGGGCGTCCGGCGGGTGGTCCCACAGGGGACGGTCCAGACGAACTCGCTGCGGTTCGCCGGGGACACTGTGGGCCGGGGGCAGGTGACCGCGACCACGCCCGCGGCGTTCTCGGAGGCGACGTTCGTCGAGGGCAGAGGGTTCCGGTCGGGCGCCTCGGAGGTGGTGATCGACGAGCGCGCCCGGAGCCTCTTCGAGCGCAACCTCTCGGTCGGCGACGAGGTGACGGTGACCCGGCGGTCGGGCGAGTCGGCGAACGTCACCGTGGTCGGCGTGGTGGAGTCGCTGGGGACGGAACTGCCCTTCCAGAACTTCGTCTCGCAGTCGCGGTTCTACCTGCCGGCCGAGCCGTTCTACGAGACGACCATCGAGAGCCCGACGCTGCCGGGGAACCCGGTCCAGAGCGCCTACCTCCAGGTGACCGTCGTCGCGGACCCGGCCTCGCTGACCGAGACGAAGGCGGCCGTGCGGTCGTACCTCGACCGGTCGGACGCGACGCAGCTCCAGCCGTCGGGCTACGAACTGACCGCACAGTCAAGCGGCGACATCGCCGACGACCTGGGCGACCTGGTCGACCGGCTCACCCGCTTCGTCACCGGGATCGCGGTACTCTCGCTCGTGGTCGGGGCGATCGGCATCGCCAACATCATGCTGGTGAGCGTCACCGAGCGGACCCGCGAGATCGGGATCATGAAGGCCGTCGGCGGGCACAACCGCGACGTGCTCGTGCTCTTTCTGACGGAGGCGTCGTTTCTGGGGGCGCTGGGGGCGCTCATCGCGATCCCCGTCGGGCTGGCCGGGGGGTACGCCGCGACCCGGTACGCCGAGATCGCGATGACCCTGCCCTGGGCCTGGTTCGGGGTCGCCGTCGTGGTGGGTGTGGGCGTGGGCGCCGTCGCCGGGTTCTACCCCGCCTGGCGGGCCGCCCGCGTGGACCCGATCGACGCGCTCCGCCGGGAGTGAGCGCCCGCCGGAGCTCCGCGTCCGGCTCCCCCGTCCGACCGGAGTAGCGTTCAACCGCGTCGAGCCCCTGGGGTCGGTATGGACGTGCTCTCCGACGCCGAGCGCGAGAAGCTCGACTCCCGGCCCGACGGGACGTTCTACGACCAGCCCCGCTTCGTCACCCACGTCGACGACGGCTTCCTGGCGCGGCTGACCGCACTGTACGACGAACTGCTCGAGGACGGCGACCGCGTGTTCGACGCGATGAGCAGCCACGTTTCTCACCTCCCGGACCGCACGTTCGCCCGCGTGGTCGGCCACGGGATGAACGAGCGAGAGTTGGCCGAGAACGACGCGCTGGACTCGTGGCTCGTCCGGAGCTTCAACGAGGACCCCTCGCTCCCCTTCGAGGACGCCTCGTTCGACGCGGTGCTGTGTGCGGTGTCCGTCCAGTACCTCCAGTACCCCGGGGCGGTGTTCGCGGAGTTCGCGCGGGTGCTCGACGACGACGGCGTCCTGGTGGTGAGCTTCTCCGACCGGATGTTCCCGACGAAAGCCGTCCGGGCCTGGCGGACGCGGTCGACGGACGAACGGGTCGACCTCGTCCGGTCGTACGTCGAGGCCACGGGCGGGTTCGGCGAGGTCCGGGTCGTGCGCGACCAGCCCGAGCGGGACCCGTTCCGCGCGGTCGTGGCCCGTCGTGACCGGTCGTAGTATCGTCCGCGATACGTCGGGCCGACCATACGGGCTCGCTGCTGTTCTTTCGCCGCCCGATATTCAGTTTCGATAATTGCGGCGGTAATTTTATTATCCATCGGCCTCTTCTCCTGAGTAGGCACCATCCGGTGCCGATACCACCCCCCACCCACCACCCACTTTCCTTTCGGACCGACGCCGAACAGCGGACGCGTCGCCGACGGGGGCGTGATCGACGGGGAACGAACGCGGAGCGTGTCACGCCGTACGGCCGGTCGCGGTGCAACCCGTGTCCGGAACGGCCACACGACGCCCGGACGACCGGTGAGACGGTCGTCACCGTCATGACGCCGGCGGGCGAACGACGGGCATGATCACCGGCTCCGAGATGGCCGTCGTCGACGAGAACGCGGCCGCGCTCGGCGTACCGCGCAAGCAACTCATGGAGTCGTCCGGCAACGCCGTCGCCCGGACGGTCCGGGAGGTGGCCGACTCCGGGGACGAGGTGACGATCGTCGCCGGCCGGGGGAACAACGGCGGCGACGCGCTGGTCGCGGCCCGCTTTCTCGACGAGTTCGACCCGCTGGTCGTCCTGCTGGGTCGGGCGGAGACGATCACGACGGAGATCGCCCGCGAGAACTGGGCGGCACTGGGGGAGTGTGAGTACGACGCCCGCGAGGTCCGGGACGGCGCGGACCTGAACCTCGGCGATCCGGACGTGATCGTGGACGCGATGCTGGGGACCGGGGTCTCGGGGCCGCTCCGCGAACCGGAAGCGACCGCCGCGGCGAAGATCGACGGGGCCGACGCGACCGTGGTCTCCGTCGACGTCCCCTCCGGCGTGGACGGAGAGACCGGGGCGGCGGCCGACGGCGCCGTCGACCCGGACCACGTGGTCACCTTCCACGACGAGAAGCCGGGGCTGGCCGACCTGGACGCGACGGTCACGGTGGCGGAGATCGGGATCCCGCACGCGGCCGAGCGGTTCGTCGGCCGGGGCGACCTGCTCCGCCTGGGCCGGGATCCGACGAGTCACAAGGGCGACCACGGGCGGGTGCTGGTGATCGGCGGCGGCCCCTACGCCGGCGCGCCGGCCCTGTCCGCGACGGCCGCGCTCCGTGCCGGCGCGGACCTCGTCACGGTCGCCGCCCCGGCCGCCGTCGCGGACGAGGTCCAGGGGTACAGCGAGAACCTGATCGTCAGGTCCTACGGGAGCGATCGGCTCGAATCCGACGCCGTGCCGGAGTTGCTGTCGCTGGCCCGCGAGCGGGACGCCGTCGTCCTGGGCCCGGGGCTGGGCGACGCCGACCCGACCCGCGAGGCCGCCGCGGCGTTCCTGGAGCGCTATCGGGGAGTCGGCGTCGTGGACGCGGACGCGCTCGCGGTCGTGCCCGACGTCGAGACCGAGGCGACGCTGGTCTGTACCCCCCACCGCGGCGAACTGGCCGGGATGGGCCTGGAGACGCCCGACGACCCCGACGAGCGGGCGCCGCTGGTCGAGTCGTTCGCGGCCGACCTGGGGCAGACGCTGCTGGTGAAAGGCCCCTACGACGTGATCTCCGACGGCGAGCGGACTCGACTCAACCGCACCGGCAACCCCGGCATGACCGTCGGCGGCACGGGCGACGTGCTGGCCGGGGCGGTCGGGGCGCTCTCCTGCACCCAGTCGCCCCGCCACGCCGCGGCGATCGGTGCATACGCCGTCGGCGCCGCCGGGGACCGCGCCGTCGAGGGGTCGGGCTACGGGCTGGTCGCGACGGACCTCCCGCCGTTGCTGCCGCGTGTCATGTGGGACAGTTGATCGGTCGAACGGTCCCGCGATCGCGTTCGTCCGTCCTCCGGGGGTTCGGACGCTCCTGACCTGTGACCCCGGCAACACAATTTATATAGCTGGACGAGAGTGTGTGTGTCAGCGATATATGAGCGCGCTCCTGACGCCGCCGACGGCTCTCCTGGTCGTCGGTGCCGAGGACGCCACGGAGGACGTGAGGACCGCCGCCGACGGGGTGGTCGAGGACGTCCCGACGGCGTCGGACCTCGACGGGGCCGCGGAGACGCTCCGGGCCCGTGGCGACGTCGGGTGCGCGCTGGTCCGCGACCTCGGGGGCGCCGGCGTCCGGGAGGCCTGCGAGCGGCTCCGGGAGCCGCCGGACATCGACGGGTTGCCGGTCCTGCTCCACCTCGCGGAGCCGCCGGCCGACACCCTGACCGAGGCGGCCGCGGTCCCGGACTGTCGGTACCTCCCGCGGTCGGCGGGGCCGTCGGCCGTCGGGTCGGCCCTCGACGACGCCCTGCGGACCTTCGAGCGACGGCGCGACCGGATCGCGGACGCACAGCTGTTCCGGACGCTCATCGCGGACAGCGGCGATGCCGTCTCCGTGTTCGCGAAGGACGACAGGGGGCGGTACGTGCGGACCGGCCCGCTGGCCGAGTGGATCGACCGGGAGGAGATCCTGGGACGGACGGACCGGGACGTGTTCGGGCGGCGCTACCCGGGGGCCGCCGAGCGGGCGTACCGGGACGACCTGGACGTGGTTCGGAGCGGCGAGCCGATCCACGGACAGCGCGAGCAGTTCGGCGACGACTTCTGGTCGGAGGCGACGAAGCTCCCGTGGCGCGACGGGTCGGGGCGGATCCGGGGGCTGGCCGGCCTCGCGGTGGAGGTCACCGACACCGTGCGGGCCGAACGGGAACTGGAGGCGCGGCGCCGGCGGTTCGAGGAGTTCGCGAGCTACGTCTCACACGACGTCCGGTCGCCGCTCCAGGCCGGCTACTGGGCGGTGGAGTTGGCCCGCGAGGGCGAGACCGGCGCCCTCGACAGGGTCGAGACGGCCTTCGAGCGGATCGAGGCGGTGGTCGACGACATGCGCGCGCTCGCCGAGGAGGACGTCGGCCCCGAGGACGAGGGGTCGAGCGACGAGGCCGAGGGGATCCCCTCGACCCGGCTCGACGAACTCGTCCGTGAGGTCTGGGCCGGCGAGGGAGTCGCGACGCCCTCGGCGACCCTCGTCGTCGACCTCCCGCCAGGGACGACGGTCGTCGAGCGGGCCGAACTGCTGCGCCCGCCGATCGAGAACCTGCTGAAGAACGCCGTCGACCACGGCGGCCCGGACGTCACGGTCCGCGTGGGGGCGCTCGACCGTGGCTTCTACGTCGCCGACGACGGCCCCGGGATCCCGCCCGGCGAGCGCGAGCGGGTGCTCGAGCCCGGCTACACGACGGCCGACGACGGGAGCGGCACCGGCCTGACGATCGTCCGGGAGGCCGTCTCGGAGCGGGGCTGGGGGCTGTCCGTCGACGGGAGCGACGCCGGCGGCGCCCGGTTCGACGTCACCGACGTCCCCGTGATACTCCCGGTGTCGGCCGAGACGGGCGCCGCTCACGAACTCGACACGACCGGCGACGTCGGGGACGTGGCGGTCGCCGGCAGCGCCGAGCGCGTCCGCGAGGGGCTGTGGCGCGTCCGGGGCGCCGGGCGGGACCTCTGGTCGGACATCGACGAGTTCCAGTTCGTCTCGACGGCCGTCGACGGGCCGGTCCGGATCACCGCGCGGGTCGACGACTTCGAGCGCGCCAACGAGTACACGAAAGCCGGCGTGACGGTCAGGAACGGACGCGAGCCGGGACAGGCCTGTGCCTTCGTCGGTCGCACGGCCGACCACGGCACCGAGGTCCTCCGGCGGACGGACGACGGCCGCCTGGCGACGAGCTACCCCTTCGAGGAGCCGGGCGGCCGGTACCGGTACTACCGGATCGACCGGGTCGGCGACACCGTCACCTGCTCGGTCTCGGCCGACGGCGACCAGTGGCTGCCGGTCGACCAGCGTCGGATCCGGCTGCGCGATCCGGCCGCGGTCGGGCTGGCCGTCTGTAGCCACGACCCCGACCGGACCGTCGAGACCATCTTCACCGACGTCTCGGTCCGGACGCTGACCGACGCGACCGTCGGGGGCGAGAGCTGAACGGTGTCGGAGACCGACCCGAACGACGGCGTCGACGGCCGATCAGGCCGAGGCTTCGACCAGCTCGCCGGCCTTCGCGCGCGAGCGCTCGACGACGGCGGGCCGGGCCTCGAACTCGATGATCACCTGGTCGCCGTAGTCGACCGTCTCCACGCGGGCGTTGTCGTGGATCCAGGAGACGACGCTCATCGTGTCGTCGGTCATCGGGAGCACCAGCCGCTCGCGCTCGTAGTCGGGTAGCTCGCGGTCGATCCGCTCGCGCAGCGCGTCGAGGCCGGTCCCCGCCGCGGCGCTGACCGCGACCGGGTTGGGGGCGAGCGCCGACAGCGCCTCCCGCTTGCGGGCCAGTTCCTCGTCGTCGACCCGGTCGACCTTGTTCAGGACGGTGACGATCGGCGCCTCGTTGCGCTCGTACAGCGTGTCGTGGCAGTCGACCAGCTTCTCGCGGGCGTCCTCGACCGACTCCGAGACGTCGACCACCAGCAGGACGAGGTCGGCGCGGTAGACGGCGTCGAGCGTCGACTTGAACGACTCCACCAGCCAGTGGGGCAGGTCGGCGATGAACCCGACCGTGTCGGTCACCAGCACGTCCCGGCGGTCCATCGCCGCCCGCCGGGTGGTGGTTCCGAGCGTCGTGAACAGGCGGTCCTCGCTCTCGGCGGTCGCGTCCAGGTCCGGG
>CAZMWG010000059.1:12990-14525 GCA_964569925.1 uncultured Halobacteriales archaeon
GGTCCGGGTGGAGCCCCTCGTTCTCGTCGACGTCCAGGTCGGCCGCCAGCCGGCGCAGCAGCGTCGACTTGCCGGCGTTGGTGTAGCCCGCCAGCGCGACGAGGTCGAACCCCGAGTCGCGGCGCTGCTCGCGGCGGTGGCGGTCGGTCTCCTCGATCGACTCCAGCTCGTCGCGGATGTTCGAGATCCGCTTTTTGATGTCCCGCTCCCGGCTCTCGTCGTACTCGCCCAGCCCCATGAACCCGGGGCGTTCGTCGCGCTTGGCGAGACTCGCCTTGGCCTCCGCACGCGGGAGTTCGTACCGGAGCTCCGCGAGCTCCACCTGTAGCTGTGCCTTCCGCGTGTGGGCCCGCTGGGCGAAGATCTCCAGGATCAGCCGGAACCGGTCGATCACCCGCACCTCCGCCGGCAGCTTGTTGCCGACGTTGAACGTCTGGTAGGGTCCCAGCTGGTTGTCGAAGATCACCGCCCGGGCCCGCTCGCGGGCCACGGCGTTGGCCAGCCGGTCTACCTTCCCCTCGCCGAGGTGGTACGCCGGGTCCTCCGTCCGGGTCTGGGTCACCTCGCCGACGACCTCGTAGCCCGCCGCACGAGCCAGCTCGCGGATCTCCGCCGTGTCGGCCTCGCCGGCGTCGACGCGCTTGGCGATCACCGCACGCTCGGTGTGTTCTACCGTCACTCGCTCTTCGGTAGGCCGTGCGTGTACTTAAACTTCCTCCGGCTTCGGGACGCCCTCACGACCGGCGCGGGACACACAAAGTCCTTAACTGGCGGTGATCAGGGTACTGGTATGCTACCGAGCGCGCTGCAACTGGACATCGGGGTCCAGCAGATCGGGTTGGAGGTGGGTGGGGGCGCCCTCGTCGGCGGGATCATCGGGTTCGCCGCGAAGAAGGTGGCGAAGCTGATCGCCATCCTGGTGGGGCTTCAACTCGCCCTGTTCAAATTCCTCGAGACGCGGGGGATCCTCCAGGTCAACTGGGAGGCGATCACCGGCGCGGCCAACAACGCCACGGCCGGCGGCGGCGCGGTGGCCGCGAGCCCGCCGGGCTGGATCACGAGCCTGCTGTCGGCGCTGCCGGTCAGCGCCGGCTTCACCGGCGGCTTTCTCGTCGGCTTCCGCAGAGGGTGACGTCCGGCCGTCGCGTGGCTACCGCGTGCTGATGTCGTCCTCGTCGCGGACGATGCGTGTCTCGGCCTCGCCGGCCGACACCTCGTTGACCAGGTCGTAGAAGTCGTTCTGCATGCCTGCGGGGAACTCGATGACGCCGATCCAGGAGCCGTCGGCCTGCCACTCCTCCCGTTCGAGGTCGCCGAACTCCCGGATGCGTGACTGTGCGCTGCCGGCGTGGTCGGCCGGCACCTGGACGGCGACGGTCACCTCGTCGAACCGGATCGGGATCACCGGTCGCAGGGCGTCCAGCGCCTCGTCGACCTGGCTCTCGACGGTCTCCATCGGGTCGATCCGGAACTTCGTCTCCTCCAGGGCCGACTCGATCCGTTCGGGCGGGTGGGGCGCGTCGTCCATCTGGGGG
>CAZMWG010000060.1:0-14451 GCA_964569925.1 uncultured Halobacteriales archaeon
CGGGACAGCGCCCTGAACGCTGCGCCGTTGACCTGACTTGGCTATCCCTGCGCGCACTCCGCTGTTTCGCGTGGCCCCTAAAGTCCCTTTCGGACCTCGCGCTCGCGGGGGTCGGGCGAGCGGTCACGGGGGTAGGGGTCGGGGCCTGCGACATCGTTACAGTCTAACTGCCTCTCGCAGTTCGTCGGCGCGATCCCGCAGCGTGTCGATCGCGCGACGAACGAGGTCGTCCGCCGTGAACGAGCCGTCGGTCTCGACGGTGAACACGAAGGCGTTCTCCACGTCCTCGACGACCAGTTCCTTGCCGGGGTAGCGGCTCCTGAGGTCGTTGTCGAACGCCTCGGTGGGAACGAGCTCGCCGGCGGTCGCGTCGGCGTCGGCGTGTTCGGGCGCGGCCTCCTCGATCACGCCCCGCAGGATTTGGGGCTCGGCCTCCTCGAACTCGCCGAGATCGCCGACGACGTTCACACGCTGGAGGTGTCGGTAGCCGACGGCCACGCCGCCCTGGTGTTTGGCGTGCTCGCGGCCGCGGTCCAGCACCGCGTCGGCCTCGACCTCCAGCCGCTGCCCCTCCTTGAGGTCGATGATCGGGACGTTGTCGTCCGCGGGTTCGACCATCGCGTCGCTGGAGACGATGTCGCCGGAGTAGGCCGTCTCCGGCCCCTCGACGTCCAGCGACAGCGTCACGGTGTCCCCGACCTCGAACTCCCCGACGGGGGTGGTCAGGGGCACCAGCCCCAGCCTGAGCCCGATCTGTTCGTCGAACATCACGCTCGAGTTCTCGATCACCCGGACGGTGTCGACGCTGAACGTCGGCACGTCCGCGATCATCGCCCGGCGGATGCCGTTGGCGAACGCGGGGGTGATCCCCCGGACCAGGAAGCGCGCCTCCCGTTCGCCGCGGTCGACGAACTCGACCTCGTAGTCGCCCGCCATCTCAGAAGCCCGCGTTCTTCGGACCGCGGGTTCCGTCGTGCGGGATCGGGGTGACGTCCTCGATCCGACCGATCTCTAGGCCCGCGCGGGCCAGCGCCCGGATCGTCGCCTGCGCGCCCGGTCCCGGCGACTGGTTGCCGTTGCCGCCGGGCCCGCGCACGCGGACGTGGACGCCCTCGACGCCCTGTGCCTGTACCTCCTCGGCGACGACCTCGGCCATCTGCATGGCGGCGTACGGCGACGCCTCGTCGCGGTTCTGCTTCACGACGGTCCCGCCCGAGGACTTCGCCAGCGTCTCGGCGCCGGTCTCGTCGGTGATCGTGATGATCGTGTTATTGAACGACGCGTGCACGTGGGCGATGCCCCACTTGTCGTCCTGTGACTCGCTCATTCTTGGGCCTCCGCTCGTTCGGGGTGGAGTTCGTCCGCGATCGGGCTGGTCTCGTCGAAGCCGACGGTGTCCTCGACCGCCGTCTCGACCTTCGCCGAGGGTCGCGTGACCCGGCCGCCCTCGACGACGATGTGACCGTGCGAGATGAACTGCCGGGCCTGTTCGGGGGTGTTCGCGTACCCCTTCCGGTAGACGATCGTCTGGAGTCGCCGCTCGAGGATGTCCGTGACGTCGAGCGACAGCACGTCGTCGAGCGTGTCCTGGTCGCCGAGGATGCCGTAGCGCTGGAGCCGCGCGAGGAACTCGTCGGCCTCGTACTCGGCGGTGTCGCCCCGGCCGAGCAGCTTCCGGGCCTCGCGGCGGTAGCCACGCAGTTCCGACTGGGCCCGCCACAGCTCCTCCTTGTTCTTCAGGCCGTAGCGGCCGCTCAGGCCGCTCTCCTCGGAGATCCGCTCGCCCTGGTAGGGGTGGTTGGGCGTCTCGTAGAACTTGGTGTTGGATCCCAGCGCCATTACTCCTCACCCGCCTCCTCGGCGGCCTGCTCCTCCTTG
Organism: uncultured Halobacteriales archaeon; assembly: GCA_964569925.1. Taxonomy (GTDB): domain Archaea; phylum Halobacteriota; class Halobacteria; order Halobacteriales; family Haloarculaceae; genus CAZMWG01. The sequence continues at coordinate 1,879 of CAZMWG010000060.1, forward strand.
ATCGCCTCGACGTTGACGCCGATCGTCCCCTCGGTCCGGCCGGTGGACTTCGTCCGCTGGCCGCGGACCTTCTGGCCGCGCTTGTGACGCACGCCCTTGTAGGAGTCGATCATCTTCATCCGGTTGACGTCCTGCCGGCGGGTCAGTTCGAGATCGTTACCGGTCTCGTGGGTCGTCTCGCCGGTGAAGAAGTCGTTCCGGTGGTTCGCGAGCCACTCCGGGACCTCGTCGGCGTACCCCTCGACCAGTTCGACGATGGCATCGATCTGGTCCTCCTCGAGCCTGCCGAACACCTCGCGGCGGTCGATTCCCGCCTGGTCGGCGATGATCCGGGCGGCCCGGTGGCCGATCCCGTTCAGCTCTGTCAGGGCTCGCTCGACGGACTTGGTGCCGTCGAGGTCCGTCTGTCCGATGCGGACGAAGTATCGGATGTCCTCCTCCTCCTCGTCCTCGGGTTGTTCAGCGCTCATGTGTTGGGTGTGAGCGTCGTGGCGGGGATTCGAACCCCGGAGGCTTGCGCCACAGAGTTAGCAACCCTGCGCCTTGGGCCAGGCTTGGCTACCACGACACGCTCGCGTGTACTCGCGCTCCCGCAGCCGAGACGGGAACTCGGGGCGCCGCGCCCCTACACGAGTTGTGTCACTTACTGCTCGGCCGGCGTATTTAAACGCAACGAAAGCCGGGTCCCCCCGTGGACGTGTCACGTACCGCGTCCCGGAGCCCCCCCTCGGGGTCCCACCGGGAGCTTATCTCGTCGCCGATCCGAACCTCCATCCGTGTCACCGAGCGACGACGCGGACGACGTGACGACCGTCGATCCGGCCGACCGTGACCGACTCGAGGAGCGACTCGCCGCGTTCGCCGGCGAGGCCGCGGTCGACGTGCGACCGGACGGGACGGTCGTCGCCTCCTTCGGCGGCCGCGCCGAGTTCGCTGTCGGTCCCGACGGGGCCGTCGCGGCCGGAATGGCGCTGCACGCCTTCGAGGGGACGGCCGAGCGGCTCCGCTTCGATCACGACGCCGGCGAGATCCACGTCGAGGGTCCCGAGGTCGACTACACCTTCCGCCGGCCCTGAGCGACCCGCGACACAACCCTTATCGCCGGACCGGGACCTACGTCGAGCATGGACGAGGACGCCGTTCTCGACAGGCTTCGGGCCGTCGAGGACCCGGAGTTGGGGGACGACATCGTCTCGCTCGGGCTTGTCAACGAGGTCACGGTGACCGACGACGCGGTCCGGATCGACCTGGCGCTCGGGGCGCCGTACTCGCCGGTCGAGACCGCGGTGGCCGGCGAGGTGCGGGAGGCGCTGGCCGACCTGGACCGGTCGATCGAACTGTCCGCGAGCGTCGACCGCGGCGTCGACCCCGCGGAGGACCCGCTGGCCGACGTCGAGAACGTGATCGCGGTCGCCTCCGGCAAGGGCGGGGTCGGCAAGAGCACCGTCGCGGTCAACCTCGCGGCCGGCCTCGCGGACATGGGCGCCCGCGTGGGGCTGTTCGACGCCGACATCTACGGCCCGAACGTCCCGCGGATGCTCGACGCCGACGAACAACCCGGCGCGACGACCGACGAGGAGATCGTCCCGCCCGAGAAGTACGGCATGCGGCTGATGAGCATGGACTTCCTCGTCGGCGAGGACGACCCGGTGATCTTCCGGGGACCGATGGTCCACAACGTCCTCACCCAGCTGTGGGAGGACGTGCTCTGGGGACGGCTGGACTACATGATCGTGGACCTGCCGCCGGGCACCGGCGACACCCAGTTGACGATGCTCCAGCAGGTGCCGGTGTCGGGCGCCGTGATCGTCACGACGCCCCAGGAGGTCGCGCTGGACGACGCACGCAAGGGGCTGCGGATGTTCGGCCGCCACGAGACGCCCGTGCTCGGGATCGTCGAGAACATGTCGACGTTCACCTGTCCCGACTGTGGCTCCCGTCACGACGTGTTCGGCGCCGGCGGCGGCCGCGAGTTCGCCGAGGAGGTGGAGATGCCGTTCCTGGGGGAGATCCCCCTCGACCCGGCCGTCCGGGAGGGCGGCGACGACGGCCGGCCGTTAGTGCTCGATCAGGAGTCCGAGACCGGGGCGGCGTTCCGCGAGTTCGTCCGGGAGACGGCGAGAAACCAGGGAGTCGTCCACCGGCGGCGCCACGCCGACGCCGTCGCGGCGACGCGGAACTGACTACGCTTCGGCCGTCTGTCCGTGCTTGCTGGTGACGTAGCCGGCGATCCGGTTGCGAACGCCCTTCGACTCGATGTTGGTGAGTTCGGAGACGACCTCCTTGTTGTGCTCGAAGTCGTGACCGAAGGCGTCCGGGTACCGTTCCATCAGCAGCGTCGCCGTCTTCTTGACGTAGGCGGGTTTGATGGCCATACTCCGCTTACCGGGAGGCGCTTCTAAAACCGTTCGGTCCCGGGACGGCCGTCACGACCCCTCGGCCGGCTACGCCGAGGTCCGGGGCGGGGCCGTCGGTTCGGGGGTTCAAACAGCGGGACGGCCCCATCGCCGCCGTGTCCTGACCGCGACCGCGCGGCGGCCGAGGCGGGAGCGCGACACACCGCCGCGCGCGGCCCCGTGTCGCCTGCTCACCCCCTCGCGAGTCCGACCTACCACTCGGCGTCGGTCAGTTCCCGCACCCGCTCGAAGGCGGCCCGCTCGCGCGCGTCGCCGGCGCTCTCGACGACCCCCTCGAAGTAGCGCAGGCGGTCCAGCAGCGCCCCCTCGTCGTAGCTCGACACCCCCAGCCGCGAGGCCGCGACGGTCGCCTCGACGACCGCCGCCCGGCCGCGGTCGATCGTCCGGACCGACTCGCGCTCGACGGCGGACTCGACCGGCGCCAGCCCCCAGTCGGTCCACTCCGTCCCGCCGGACTCGCCCGTGTCGAGACGCTCGACCGTCACCCGCGCCCACGCGTCGACGCCGTCGAGCACCGGCTCGCTCTCCTCGCGGACCGCCAGCGCCGCCTCGGCGAAGTCGACCGGGTCGACCGTGAACTGGACGTACCCCTCGCCGCGCTCCCGGAAGTTGCGCCACGTCCGGGTCCGTCCCCACGTGCGCGCGGTGATCCGATACTCCTCGCTCTCGTCGTCCGATCCCTCCTCCCCTCCGTCGGCGGGATCGGTCCCGGTCGGCCGGTCCGGTCCGTGGAGTCCGAGCGCGGCGACGTTCCACAGCCCGTTCGGGCCGAGCGTCGTCACCACGGACTCGGTGACCCCCGAGAGCGCGACCGGCCACTCCGCGTCGCTCACGGCCGGACCCCCCGCTCCAGCGCGACGAACAGCGCCCCGGCGACCGTGTCGGCCGTCGACCCCGGGTTGATGCCGCGGTCGACCAGTTCCGCCGCGAACGCGTCGACGTCCTCCTCGCCGTCCCGCACCGCGGCGGCCCGCCGGCGGACCTCCTCGGCCGTCTCGCGGTCGTGTTGCGTGATCACGAACGTGTCGGGCTGGCCGGCCAGCAGGTCGAGGTAGACGTGGGCGGCCCGGTCGGTCACCGGCCCCTCGCCGGCCGCGATGCTCGTGGCGGCCCCGAAGGTGCGGGGGTAGCCGCCGACGATCTCCGCGGCGACGTCGTCGACGTCGGCGCTTCGCTCCATCACGTCGGCGAAGGTCAGTCCCCGTTCCTCCAGCGCGGGTACCGCGTCCCCGCCCCGACGGACGTCGAGCGGCTCCATCCCGTCGGGAGGCTCGTCGACGGCCACGTCGACGTGCTCGAACGCGCGGTAGAACCCCGCGGCGTCCGCGACGGTCGTCTCGGCCAGGACCGCCTCGACTCCGGACGGGGAGAGGTCGCCGGCGCCGGCCGCGGCGACCAGCGGCGTCGTCAGCAGGACGGCCCCGAACTGGGTGTTGCCGCCGCGCTGGTCGGCCATCCCCTCGATCGCCCGCTCGAAGGCGTCGCCGAGCGGCTCGCCCGCGGCGGCCCGCTCGAATCCCGGCCGCGCGCCGACCGCGCCGGCCAGGAACTGCTCGAACCGCAGGTCGTCGTACTCGCGCTCGCGGTCGACGTTGCCGGGCTTGGGCGTGCCGGAGACCTCGAGCAGCAGCGCCAGTTCGGCGTTCTGTGCGGTCGTCCTCACGCCCGCACCTCCGTGTCGGTCTCGGCGTCGTCCCGCCGATCCCGGTCCCGCGACGACCACCGATCGCGGGTGGCCTCCTCGTCGCCGAACACCCGGGCCGCGGCCGTCGCGACCCGTTCCAGGACCGCGGGGTCGGTGCTCGGCCGGCCGACGCTGACCGCGTCGGCGCCGTAGCGTGCGTACTCGGCGACGCTCTCGACCCCCCGGACGCCGTTGTTGGCGATCACGAACAGGTCGGTCGCGTCCGCGACCGCGCCGACCGCCGGCTCCGAGTCCATCGCGTCGACGTGGATCGCGTCCGCGCCCGCGGCCTCGATCCGGCGCGCGACCGTCGGCAGTTCGCCCCCGTCGACGCCGGCACGGACCTTCACCGACACCGCCGCCCCGGTCTCGGCCGCGACGGCGACCCGGTCGGCCAGCCGGTCGGGCGCACGGAGGAGCGACTCGCCGGCGCCGACCGCACACATCTCGTCCTGCCGGCAGTGGGCGTTGATCTCCAGGACCGCCCCGTGGTCCCGGCAGACGGCGCCGACGGTCTCCAGCGGGTCGGGACCGGCGCTGCGGACGTTGATCCCCGGCCGGAGGGCGACGCCGTCGAGCGCCCGGAACTGGCGGTCGACGAACGCCGCCGGGTCGGCCGGGAGGAACTCCTCGCGGTCCCGGTCGACCATCGCCCGCGCGGCCTCGCGGGTCGGCTCGTCGAGAGCCAGTCCGCCGAGGAAGGCACAGCCGGCGAAGCGGGCGCCGGCGCGGGCCCACGCGGCGTCCGACCGGCCGCTGAGACTCGCCAGCGCGACCCGCGGCGAGAACGGCGTGTGGCCCTCGTCGCCCCGGTCGCGTGCGTCGCCGTCCGCGCTCACGCCGCCACCTCCAGGGCCCGTGCGACCGCTCGGGCGACCCGCTCGGCGTCCGCGGCGTCGTCCATCGCCGTGTCCGTCCGGACGACCGGCCGGTCGAGCGTCGTCTCGTCGTCCTCGTCCAGCACGAAGGCGTCCACGAAGGGGTACGCGTCGGCGACGCCACGGGTCGAGGGCTCGCGGCCCGTCGCGGCCATCAGCGTGTCGGCCGGCCCGGAGAACACCCGGCCGCCGACGAACGGCGAGACGGCGACGACGGTCGTCTCGGCCAGCGCCCGCTCGACGCCGGGCAGCGCCAGCACCGGCCCGACGCTGGTGACCGGGTTCGAGGGTCCGATCACGACCGGATCGGACAGCGCCGTCCGGACGGCGTCGGTGGGCACAGCGTCCTCGCCGCCCCGGAAGACGACGTCCTCGACGGGCGGCTCGCCGCCGCGGCCCACCCACCACTCCTGGAAGTGGACGGTCCCGTCGGGCGTGTGGACCAGCGACGCCACCGGGTCGTCGCTCATCGGCAGCAGTTCCACGTCCAGATCGAACGCGTCGCCCAGCCGGCGGGTCGCCGCGGTCAGCGTCGCCCCCTCGTCGAGCAGCCCGGTACGGGTGACGTGGACCGCCCGGTCACGGTCGCCGATGTGCATGAACTCCGCGACGCCGGAGAACCGTCGCCAGCGGGCGATCTCCCGACCCTCGGTCTGTGCGGGCTCGGGCAGGTACCGGGGTTGGGCGGCCAGGCCGGCCGCCGACGCGATGCGCAGGATCTCGTCGTGTGTCTCGGCGGTGTCGCCGTCGATCCCCCACCACGTCTCGCGGTCGAGGACGCCGCCCCGCAGGAAGAGCACGGTGTCTAAGTCCGGGCAGACGAGGTGGCCGCCGATCTCGACGTCGTCGCCGGTGTTGGCGACGACCGTCGTCTCGGCCGGCTCGAAGACCGGGTCGGCACCCGCGAGCAGCTTCGGGGTGCCGGTCCCCCCGGAGAGGAAGGTGACCATGGCCTCGGTTGGACGGACGTCCGTGTAAAACGCACGGCGACGGCCAGCGGCGCCGAGACTCGACGTGAACGGGAGTCGGCGCGACGCCGCCGGGTCGATCCGCTCTCCGGCCCCGACGGGTCGGTCACGTCGGTTGTCAACTGTGAGAATCGGGGAGCGGGTTTGAAGTCCGTCGCCTCGCGAACTCACACGATGCCCGACACAGACGAGCCGGCCCGGGTCGACGCCTACCGGTTCGCGCCGGCGGCGCCCGACGAGCCGATCGTCCACGGCGCCTGCTGTCCCGGCTGGCACTCGACCGCCGACCACGAGGATGCGGTCGCGGAGTGGGTCGCCTTCGTTCGCTCCCGCGGTATCGAGCGGGTCTGCTGTCTGCTCACCGGCGTCCAGCTCGAACGCACCGACGCCGACGTCGCCCGGTACGGCGACGCCTTCGACGCCGACGCCGTCCGCCACGTCCCGATCCCCGACCACCACCTGGCCGACCGTTCGACCCTCGCGGAGGAGGTGTTGCCCTTCCTCGAGGAGGCCGACGCCGCCGGGGAGCGGGTCGTGGTCCACTGTCTGGCCGGCATCGGCCGCACCGGCCACGTGCTCGCCGCGTGGCTGGTCCACGGTCGCGGCTACGACCCCGTCGACGCCGTCGAGACCGTCCGCGAGATGGGCCGGTCGCCCGCCGAGGCCGTCGACGCCGGCAACGCCCGCCGCGGCGAGCTGTTCGACCTGCTCTCCTCGTTCGAGTAACCCCGCCGGGCCGTCCCGCGGTCCCGTTTCCGGTCTCCGGGCTCCCGGCGGCCGACTCGGGGGCGAACCGTCCGGGGGTGTTTTCACTCGGAGACCACCAAGCAGGGACGTGACAACGATCAAGGACAGCGTCCACGACCACATCGAGGTGGTGGGCGCGGCCGCCGACCTCCTGGAGACGCCGACGGTCCAGCGACTCCGGCACATCAAGCAGCTGGGGACGGTCCGGATGGTGTACCCGTCGGCAAACCACACCCGCTTCGAGCACTCGCTGGGGGTCTACCATCTCGCCTCCGAGGCGCTCGACCACCTCGGCGTCGAGGGCCGCCAGGCCGAACGGGTGCGGGCCGCGGCCCTGCTGCACGACGTCGGTCACGCCCCCTACAGCCACAACGTCGAGGACCTGCTGTACCGCCGGACCGGCAAGTACCACGACGACGTCCACGACCTGCTGACGACCGGCGAGGTGGCGCGGGTGCTGGGTCGACACGAACTCGACCCCGAGCGGATCGCCGACCTCGTCGCCGGCGAGGGGGAGCTGGGCCAGCTGGTCTCCGGGGAGCTCGACGTCGACCGGATGGACTACCTCGTGCGGGACGCCCACCACACCGGCGTCGCCTACGGGACCATCGACGTCCAGCGGCTGGTCCGGGAGCTCCGGCTCGTGGACGGCGAGCTGGTGTTGGCGGAGGGGAACGTCCAGTCGGCGGAGTCGCTGCTGCTGGCGCGGGCGCTGATGAACCCGACCGTCTACCAGCACCACGTCGCCCGGATCGCGAAGCTGCTCCTGCGCCGGGGGACCGAACGGCTGCTCGAACGGACCGACGTCGATCCGGGGACGATCCGCCGGTGGGACGACCACGACCTGCTCGTGGCGCTTCGCAACCACGAGGACACCCGCGAGCACGCTCGCCGGCTGACCGAGCGTGACCTCTACAAGCGGGCGGTGTGGGCCGAGATGGCCGCGGTCCCGGAGGAGCTGTTGGACGCCGACCACGACGAGATCCGGGAGCGCGAGCGCGAGGTGGCGGCGACCGCCAACGTCGACCCCGCCGAGGTGGTGCTCGACGTCCCGCCCGAGCCGTCGATGCGCGAGTCCACCAGCCGCGTGGTCGTCAACGCGGAGGTGCGCGGGCTGGGCGACCAGTCGACGCTGGTCAGCGCCCTCAGAGCGGCCCAGCGCGACCAGTGGCGTCTGGGGGTGTACGCCCCGTCGGCGGTGGCCGACCGCGTCGGCGAGGCGGCCATCCGCGAACTGGGAATGGACCTCGAGGGCGCGCGGGTCCGGGACGTCCGGCCCGGCATCCACGCGACCCTCGACGAGTTTAACTGAGCGGCCGCCGGCGATCGGGTATGATCGTCGAGGGAACCGTCCTCCGGGGGCCGGGGTTCGAGCCCGTCGAGGGGCGGGTCGTCGCGGAGGACGGCGGGATCGTCGCCGTCGAGGAGGGCCGGACCGACAGCGACGGGATCGTCCTGCCGGCGTTCGTCAACGCGCACACCCACATCGGCGACTCGATCGCCAAGGAGGCCGGCGAGGGGCTCACCCTGGCGGAGCTGGTCGCGCCGCCGGACGGGCTGAAACACCGGCTGCTCCGGGCCGCGGGTCGCGAGGAGTTGGTCGGCGCGATGGAGCGGACGGTGTCGTTCATGGAGCGTGCCGGCACGGGAGCGTTCCTGGAGTTCCGCGAGGGCGGCGTCGAGGGGGTCCGGGCGATCCGGGCCGCGCTCGACGGCTCCCCGCTCGACGCGACGGTGCTGGGCCGCGAGACCGTGGAGGCGATGGAGATCGCCGACGGGTTCGGTGCCAGCGGCGCCAACGACGGCGACTTCGCCCGGGAGCGGGAGGCCACCGCCCGCGCCGACAAGCTCTTTGGCATCCACGCCGGCGAGGCCGACACCTCCGACATCCACCCCGCGATGGACCTCGACCCCGACTTCCTCGTCCACATGGTCCACGCCGAGGAGCTACACATGGATCGGCTGGCCGACGGCGACACGCCGGTGGTCTGTTGTCCCCGGTCGAACCTGGTGACCGGCGTGGGGGTCCCGCCGATCGAGGAGTTGGCCGAGCGCACCGTCGTCGCGCTGGGGACCGACAACGTCTTTCTCAACAGTCCGTCGATGTTCCGCGAGACCGCCTTCGCGGCGAAGCTCACGGACCTCCCGGCCCGAGAGGTGCTCCGGATGGCGACGGTCAACGGCGCCCGGATCGCGGACCTGAACTGCGGGCTGATCGAGCCCGGCCGCGAGGCGCGCCTGCAGGTGCTCGACGGCGACTCCGACAACCTCGCCGGCGCGCACGACCTCCCGCGGGCCGTCGTCCGCCGGGCGGGCGTCGACGACGTCGAACGCGTGATCCACCCCGGCGACACCTGAACGGGGCGCCGCCGGGACGACCCGGGAGACGGGCGCGGTCCTACCCCTCGGCGGACCGCAGGTGTTCGCAGTCCCCCGCGGCGACGACCGTCTCGTCGCCGTCGACCTCGACGACGAGCGAGCCCGGGAACCGGACGTCGACGGCCTCGCCCTCGATCACCCCGTCGGACGTCTCGACGCGGACCCGCCGGCCGAGCGTGTCCGCGTGGTCGCGCCACGCGTCGAGGACGTCCTCGGGCGACCCGCGGAGTTCGTCGAACGTCTCGAGCAGCCGCTGGACGAACCGGCGGCGGTCGACCGGCTCGCCGCGCTCGGCCGACAGGCTCGTGACCGCGGCGCCGTCGGCGGCCGACTCGACGGCCGCCGGGTCCACGTTCGCGTTGACCCCGATCCCGACGACGACCCAGCGGACCCGGTCCGCCTCCCCCTCCATCTCGGTGAGGATCCCGGCGAGCTTGCGGCCGTCGACGAGCAGGTCGTTGGGCCACTTGATCGTCGCGGGGACCCCCGCCTCCCGGGCCGCCCGGGCGCCGGCGACGGCGGCCGCGAGCGTCAGCACCGGCGCGTGTGCCGTCGGGAGGTCCGGCCGGACCAGCACGGACAGCCAGACCCCGCCGGAGGGGGAGGCCCACGCCCGGTCGAGCCGGCCGCGGCCGCCGGTCTGTTCGTCGGCGAGCACCACGACGTCGGTCCGTCCCTCGGCGGCCAGCTCCCGGGCACGCCGGTTGGTGCTGTCGACCGCGTCGTGGTACTCCATCTCGAAGGGGGCGGTCAGGCCGTACTCCACCGCGGGACCGCCGAACTCGGGTACCGTCCGTAGCTCGTAGCCGTCCTCGCCGTCGATCCCGAAGCCCGCCTCCCGGAGCGCCTCCACGTGGTTCCAGACGGCCGCCCGGGAGACGCCGAGCCGCTCTGCGAGGTCGGGACCGGCGACCGGGCCCTCCGCCAGCGCGTCGAGGACGCGCCTGCGAGTCTCCTGCATGGCCGAGGACACGCGGGCCCGACGCATGAATCGGTCGGAGTCGACGGCCTCGCCGGCGCCCGGCCGTCGACCGCTCCCCGATCGAGGGTCGGCGCCGGCCTCGCGGTCGGGGTCCGCGTCGACCCCGCTCCCGTCGTCGACGTCGGTGGGGCCGCCGTCCGTCGGTCACGGCCCGGTGTGGCCCGTGTCCTCTCGTTCGTCGGCGCCGTCGGTGTCGCCCGTCCCGCCTGAGTCACCCGAGTTCGTCGACGCCCGCGGGAGCGTGACGGTCACCCGGTTGCCGGGCCGGTCGGTCCGGGCGAAAGAGAGGTCACCGTCCGAGAGGTCGACGACCCAGTGGACGAGCCACAGCCCCACGCCGCCGGCGTCGTCGACCATCCGCCGGTCGACGTCGCCGCCCAGGGCCGTCCGGACCTCGGCCGGGATCGGGGGGCAGTCGTCCTCGATGGAGACCGCGACGGTCTTCCCCTCGACCTCGCCGACGACCCGGACGGTCGGGTCGTCGCGGGGCCCGTGCTCGACGGCGTTCTCGAGCAGTTCCGCCAGACACAGCTCCACCTCGGGCAGCGCGTGGACACACGTCGACTCCGGGAACACCGCCTCCACGCGGGCGTCGGGGTACCGTTCGGTGAGGATGCCGGCGGCCCCGTCGACGACCTCGCGGAGGTCGAGCGGCGACGCGGTCGACGGCCCGGTCAGCAGGTCGATGATGGAGCGTTGCTTCTCGGCGGTGGCGATCAGGCGATCGCTGGTCTCCCGGATCCGGTCGGTCCGGGCCGAGACGTCCGGGTCGGGCTCCTCGGCCAGCAGCTCGGCCTGCCCGACCACCGTCTGGAGGTCGTTGCGCAGGTCGTGGCGCAACAGGCGATCGATCACCCGCAGTTGCTGTTCGCGGCGTCGCCACCTCGTGACGTCGCGGCTGAACCCCGCGATCCGGGCCACCTCCTCGCCCTCGAAGATCGGCTGGCCCTGCACCCACACCCGGCGCTCGTACCCCTCGTCGGGGTTGACGCGGTACTCGACGTCGATCCGCTCGCCCGCCGACAGCCGCTCCATCTTCTCCTCGACCAGCGGCAGGTCCTCCGGGTGAACCGCATCCAGGAACACCGTCGGATCCTCGAGCACCCGCTCGCGCGGGAGTCCGTACACCTCCTCGAAGGCGCTGTTGACCAGCAACACCTCCGTCCAGCCGCCGTCGAACATCCACAGCACGTCCCGCGTGGCGCCGGCGACCTCCTCGAGGCGCCGGCGGATCGCGTCGCGCTCGCGCCGGGCCGTCTTCCGCTCGTCGATCTCGCGCGAACTGACGACGTAGCCGTCGAGTTCCGGTTCCGTGGCGTTTGACATCCGGCTCTCGACCCAGGTCCACTCGCCCGACGCGTCGCGAAACCGGAACTCGGCGGTGGTCTCGCTGCTCTCGGTCGTCCCGATCGTCCGCTCGAACGCCCCGACGACCGCCTCCCGGTCGGCCTCGTGGATCCGCTCGAACGCGTTCTCCCCGACCAGCGCCTCCGGGTCGTACCCCAGCACCCGCTCGACGGCCGGGCTGACGTACTCGAAGGTGCCGTCGTCGCTCAACACCGAGATCATGTCCTGTGTGTGCTCCAACAGGAGTTCTGACGGCTCGGTCCCGACCATCCCGCTCGAAGGTCGCCGTCCGCCGAAGTAAGTGTAGCGGCGGCTGTCAGCGGATCTACTGGTCGTCGACGACTCGGGACGGCGCTCTCCCGGCCGGAGAGCGGTTCTCGCGAACGGTCGCGAGTAACGATCGACGGTCGGCGGTGTTCCCGTCAGCCGATCACGAACAGCGTGTCGCCCATGTCGACCGACTCGCCCTCGCCGACGGCCACCTCGTTGACCGTGCCGCCCCGCTCGGCGACGACGTCGTTCTCCATCTTCATCGCCTCGAGCACACAGAGCACGTCCCCGGCCGCGACCTCGTCGCCCTCGGCCACCTCGACCGAGAGGATCGTCCCCTGCATCTCCGCGGCGACCTCCTCGCCCGCCGCCGACGAGCCGCCGTCGGAGGAGCCGCCGCCCTCTCCCGTGCCCGGTCGCGGTCCGCTCGGCCCGCCGTCGTCGTCGGTCTCGATCCCGGCGGGGACCGGCGGCGCGCCCCGCTCGGCCAGCGCCACCTCGAACCGCTTGCCGTCGACCTCGACGGTGAACTCCCGCTCGACCACCTCCTCGCTCTCGGTCTCGACGGGGGCGCTCCCGTACCGCTCCTGGGCGTCGGCGATCCGTTCGGGGTCGAGTTCCTCGTCCAGGTAGCTCGTCGTGTGGCGGCCGGCCACGAAGCGGTCGTCGGTCAGCATCAGCCGGTGGAACGGGATCACCGTCACCACCCCCTCGACGTCGTACTCGGCGAGCGCCCGCAGCGAGCGGGCGATACACTCCTCGCGGTCGCTCCCGTGGACGATCAGCTTCGCGATCATCGAGTCGTACTCCGTCACGAGTTCGTCGCCCTGCCGGAGCGCGTCGTCGACCCGCACCCCGATCCCGCCCGGCGGGTCGTACGTCTCCAGACGACCCCCCGTCG
>CAZMWG010000061.1:0-11143 GCA_964569925.1 uncultured Halobacteriales archaeon
ACGACGGCGCGCTCGTCGACGAGACCACGCCGGTCGAGCCGACCACCGAGAAGACGCGCGTCCTCGCCGAGGCCGAGCGGGTCGCCCTGGAGGAGACCGACCGGCGGGGGATCGACGGCACCGTGGCCCGGCTGGCCGGACTGTACGGACCCGACCGCTACCGGCTGGAACGGTACGTCGACGGACCGGTGACGGAGGGGTATCTGAACATGGTCCACCGCGACGACGCCGCGGGGGCCGTCGCACACCTCCTGACGGAGGACCTGGCCCGGGGCGAGCCCGTGCTGGTCGTGGACGACGAGCCGGTCGACAAGTGGACCCTCGCGGACCACCTGGCCGACGAGTGTGGCGTCGAGCGGCCGGAGAAGCGGACGGTCGAGGAGCGACTCGCCGAGGAGGACCTCTCCGCGGCGGCCGAGCGCCGGCTCCGGACGAGCAAGCGCTGTTCGAACGAGTTGCTCCGCGGGCTGGGCTACGAGTTCGAGTTCCCCACGTTCCGCGAGGGCTACCGCGACGCGATCGAGCGGTACCGGCGCGGCGAGCGGGGGCTGTGAGCGACGGCGGGGCCGACCCACCGACCGTCGCGGCGCCGTCGGCCACCGTCGCGAGCGGTCGCTCGGGTCGCCGGCGGGTCGGGCCAAGCTACTTACCCCGGCGGGGAGACACTGGCCCACATGCCGACCGACGCCCCCGGTCGGGCGGTGGAGGCGGTCGACGCGGCCGCGGGAGCCGCCGCGCGGGATCCGCTGCTGGTCGCGGTGGCGGTGCTGGTGGCGGCGGTGCTGGCCGCGGGCGCCTGGCGGCTGATCGTCCGCTACCGGCGGACGCCGGGCGAGGAGCTGCGCGCGGTGCTCTCGGAGCACGACCGGGTGGACGTCCTGATGCACCCGAACCCGGACCCGGACGCGATGGCCTCGGCGCTGGCGGTCGGCGAGATCGCCGCCGCGGTCGACACCGAGACCACGCTCGCACACCCGGGCCAGATCCGCCACCAGGAGAACCGCGCCTTCCGGACGGTGCTCGACCTCGACTTCGAGCGGGTGGGCGCGGTCGCCGAACTGACGGGCGAGGCGACGGTGCTGGTCGATCACAACGAACCCCGCGGGCTGGCCGGCGCCGAGTCGCTCGATCCGGTCGCGGTCGTCGACCACCACCCCGGCGACGGCACCGGCGAGGCGTTCACCGACGTCCGACCGGACCACGGCGCCTGTGCGACCATCCTCGCGGAGTACCTCGACGACATGGGGTGGAAACCGACGGCACCCGGGGACGGCGTGACCGACGGGGGCGAGAGCGCCGACACCGGGCGGTCGCTCCCCTCCGACGTCGCGACGGGGCTGATCTACGGGATCCAGTCCGACACGAACCACCTGACGAAGGGCTGTTCGGACGCGGAGTTCGACGCGACGCGGTACCTCTACCGCGGCGTCGACGAGGACCGGCTCGACCGGATCGCCAACCCCGAGGTCGACGCCGAGGTGCTGGGCGTGAAAGCCCGCGCCATCACGGAGCGGGAGGTCCGCAACGCCTACGCGGTCAGCGACGTGGGGACGGTGAACAACGCGGACGCGATCCCACAGGCCGCCGACGAACTGTTGCGCCTCGAAGGGGTGACGGCGGTCGTCGTGGCGGGCGACCGCGACGGGACCCTGCACCTCTCGGGGCGGTCGCGCGACGACCGGGTCCACATGGGCCAGGCGCTGTCGGCGGCCGTCTCGATCATCCCGATGGCCGACGCCGGCGGCCACGCGCGGATGGGCGGCGGCCAGGTGTCGCTGGACCACATGGTCGGGCTGGGTCCCGGCGACGGCGTCGACCGTCGCGAACTCGTCGACCGGCTGTTCGACGCCATGGCCGGCGACGTTTAGTCCGTCGACCGCCTCGTCCCGGACATGGCAACCCGGTCGGCCACCTGGGACTACCGCGAGGACCACGACGGGTTCGCGCGCACCTACTTCCGGCGGTTCGGGGACTGCGTGGTCTCGAGCGTCGGCGTCGGCACCTACCTCGGCGAGTCGACCGACGCCGCCGACGACCGCTACCGGGAGGCGCTCGTGTCGGCACTGGAGTCCGGCGTCAACGCCGTCGACACCGCCGCCAACTACCGGCACGGTCGCTCCGAGCGGGTCGTCGGCGAGGCGGTGCGGGCGGCCGAGGTCGACCGCGAGGCGGTCGTGGTCGCAACGAAGGGAGGGTTCGTCCCCTTCGAGGGCGACCCCGAGAACCCCGCCGGACACGTCCGCGAGGAGTACGTCGAGCCCGGAATCGTCGACGCCGACGACCTCGCACGCGGGCACCACTGTATCGCGCCCGACTTCGTGGACGATCAGCTCGACCGCTCGCTCTCCCGGCTCGATCTCGACACCGTCGACTGCTACTACGTCCACAACCCGGAGACCCAACTCGAGGTCCGCTCGCGGGGGGCGACCTACGACCTGCTGGAGGCGACCTTCCGCCGGCTGGAGGAACGGATCGCCGCCGGCGACCTGCGCCACTACGGCGTCGCGACCTGGGAGGCGTTCCGGGTATCGCCGGACCACGACTCGTACCTCTCGCTTCCCGCGGTCGTCGAGCGTGCACGGAGCGCGGCGGAGGCGGCGGGCAACGCCGCGACGGGCTTCCGGGCGGTGCAGCTCCCGTTCAACGTCCGGATGGCCGACGCGTTCACCGTCGAGGCCCACGACGACGCCGACGGACGGACCTCGGCGCTGCGGTTCGCCCACGAGGCCGGCCTCGACGTGTTCACGAGCGCCTCGCTCGTGCAGGGACGGCTCGCCGAGCCGGGGTCGATCCCGGACGCGGTGGCGGCGAAGCTGTCCGGCGAGACCGCCGCCCAGCGGGCCATCAACTTCGCCCGGAGCGCCCCCGGTGTGACCTGCGCGCTCGTGGGCACGGGGTCGCCCGAACACGTCGCGGAGAACGTCGGCTCCGGCCGCCACGAGCCGATGGGCGCCGAGGCGTTCGACGCCGTCTTCGAGTGAGGGGCCGTCCGGCCGTCGGGGAGCGCTACAGCGCCTCGAGCACCACCAGCGAGAGGTACAGCTGGCCGACCCCGGCGACGATCATCAGGCCGGCGGCGACCTGGCGGACCCGGCCGGTGTACCGGCCCAGCGAGCGCCAGGCGCCGACGCCGGCGCCGGCGAGCAGGGTCACCCCCACCAGCGGGAGCGCCACGCTGCCGGCGTAGGCGCCGAAGACGGCCAGGGCCTGCCCGGTCGGGAGGGTGGCGGCCTGCGCGACGACCCCGAGGACGAACGGGACGATACAGCCGGCGGCGGCCAGCGCGTAGGCGGCCCCGAACAGGCCGAACTGGGCGAGCGAACCCGGCCGGTCGGGCAGGGGGACGGTCAGCTCCGGCGCGCGGTCGAACAGGACCAGCCCCCCGAGGATCACGAGCGCGAGCCCGACCAGCGGCTCGAACACCACCACCCGGGAGAGCAGCGCCTGCCCGAAGGTCAGCCCGACGGCCCACACCGCGCCCAGGGTCACGAGCGCGCCGGCGGCGGCGGCCAGCCCGGGCACCAGCCCGCCCAGCCGGTCGTCGCCGTCGCGCTCGTTCAGGTAGTAGCCGACGTAGCCCGGCAACAGCGGGAACGCGCAGGGCGCGAGGAAGGTCGTGAGGCCGGCGCCGACGGCGAAAGAGAGCGTCCCGAGGAAGGCGGCCTCCGTCACAGCGCCTCCTCGAGAGCGCCGGCGAGTCGCTCCCGGCTCGCGACGCCGCCGTGGGTGTAGGTGACCTCCCCGGCGGCGTCGACGACCGCGAGATACGGGAGGCCGCTGGCGGTCAGCTCCCGCATCAGCGTCGAGTCCGGGTCCAGCCCGACCGTCCACCCCCCGTCGTGGCGCTCCCACCACGACCGGACGTCACCCCGGGAGAGGGTCTCGCCGACCCGCTCGTTGGTGACCGAGACGAACCCGACCCGGTCGCCGTAGTCGGCGTGCAGCGCGGTCAGCGACTCCATCTGTGCCCGACAGGGGACACACCACGTGGCGAACAGGTCGATCAGCGTCGGCCGATCGGCGAGCGGGACCGTGAGCTGACCGCTCTCCGAGCCCGGAGCGTCGAGCGCCTCCACCTCGACGGCGAAGGGCCGGTCCTCGCCCGTCCCGTTCCCGGCGGATCCCCGGGTCAGCGCGTAGGCGGCGCCGCCGGCCCCCAGCAGACCCGCGCCGGCGATGCCCGAGAGGAGGTCGCGACGGTCCATCTCACCCTCGCACCGTCGTCAGGTCGTCGATCATCCGCTCGGGGTCGAGGATCTCGCCGGGCGACTGCCGGTAGGCCCGCTCGACGTAGCCGTCGGCGTTCGCGAGGATCGTCATCCCGGTGTGGTTGAACATGTACCTCGACGTGTCCTCCGGGTTCGTCCGCTGGAAGTTGACCCCGAACTCGTCGCGGACCACCGCCCTCGCCCGCTCGCGCCCCTCGGGCCGGAGCCAGGTCCAGCCCGGGTCGGCGACGTTCATCCGCTCCCCGTAGGCGCGCAGTCGCTCGCCGGTGTCGCGCTCCGGGTCGAAGGTCACCGGGAGAAAGCGGACGGCGTCGACGTAGCCCTCGTTCATCGCGTGGGCCTGGACGTTGCGCAGCGAGGAGACCAGCCGCGGACACACCGTCCGACAGTTGCTGTAGAAGAAGGTCAGGAGGGTCGGTCGGTCGACGTCGCGGACGGCGACCTCGCCGTCGGCCAGCGGCGCGGGGACCGTGACGTCGGGCAACCGCTGCCCCCAGGCGGGGTAGGGGAGGGTCTCGCTGTCGACGTCCCGCTCGCGGTCGGGCGCCGGGAGCGCCACGTTCGGGTTCCCGCCGCCGCCGAGACAGCCGGCCAGGCCCGCCCCGAGCCCGCCGGCCGCGGCGGCGAGAAAGCGGCGTCGGTGCATGTCCGGTGGTCGGGGACCGACGGGCTTCAATCTCGCGCTCCCGGTCGACCCCGGCGCACGACCGCGGCCCGCGCCGTCGTCCGGTCAGCGCATGTCCTTCCACTCGCCGCCACAGACCGGACACGCCCGGACCTTGCCGATCTCCGCGGGGTCGTTGCGGGTCGCGAGCTCCTCGCCGCAGTCGGCACACGTCAGCCGGCCGTACGTGTCTTTCTCTATCTCGCCCGCGCGCAACCCCTTCCTGACTGACTCCATGTCCACGTCTCGAACGCCGCGGATCAAAAACCTCGCCCCGCCGGGATCCGGCGCCCCCCGGCGTCGAACCGGCCGCCACTCCCGCGGCGCCGTCGCCGTCCTCGCCGCCGTTCCCCGTCCGGGTGTGTGTCCCGGTCCCGTTCGCGTTCGCTTCCGGAATCCTTGTTCCGGTCCACCGTCCAGTCGGGGACGTGTCCCGCCGCACGACCTTCGGCTCGCTGTGTGGCCTGGTCTTCCTGGTGAACCTGGGACGGGTCGTCTTCGCGCCGCTGCTCGAGCCGCTGCGCGCGCAGCTGGGCGCCGGCGACGCCGCGCTGGGGCTGCTGGCCACGTTCGCCTGGGTCGGCAGCGCCGCCCCCCGGCTCCCGGCCGGCTACCTGCTCACCCGGGTCCCCCGCCGGCACCTGATCCTGTGCGGCGGAGCCGTGCTGGCCGGCGCGACGGCGCTGACGAGCCTCGGGAACTCCATCGGGGCGCTCACGGTCGGCGCCTTCCTGATGGGGTTGGCCAGCGGCGTCTACTTCATCGCGGCCAACCCGCTCGTGAGCGAGCTGTTCCCCGACCGCGTGGGCTCGGCGCTGGGCGTCCACGGCTTCGCCGCCCAACTCGCGGCGGCCGGCGCCCCGCTCCTCGTCACCGTCGCGCTCGCGGTCGGCACCTGGCGGACGGTCGTGCGCTGGATGGCCGTGTTCGCCCTCGTGTCGACGCTCGCCTTCCACCTGGCGGCCCGCCGGACGGACCTGCCCGCCGTCGGGGAGACGGACCGGGACTTCCTCGCGGCCGCCCGCGCGCAGTGGCGGCTGATCCTGGCCGCGCTCGCGGTGATCGGCGTCGCCGGCATGGTCTGGAACGGTCTGTTCAACTTCTACGTCACCTACATGCTCTCGAAGGACGTCCCGGAGCCGGCCGCCCGGACGCTGCTGACGGTCGTGTTCGCCGCCGGCCTCCCCGCTTTCCTCGTCTCCGGCCGGCTCGCCGACCGCCTCCCGCTGGTGCCGTACATGCTGGGGATCGTCGGCGCCTTCGCGGCCTGCCTGATCGCGCTCGTGCTCGCTTCCGGGTTCTGGACGCTCGCGGCCGTCGGCGCCGTCACGGGATACGTCATCCACAGCGCCTTCCCGGCCGTCGACACGTACCTGCTGGGATCGCTGCCCGACCGCCACCGCGGCAGCGCCTACGCCGTCTACAGCGCCTCGGTCATGCTCGTGCAGGCGCCCGGTAGCTCGATCGTCGGCGCGCTCTCCGGCCGGTTCACCTTCGACCAGGTGTACGTCGGCGCCGTCGCGCTGATCCTCCTCGTCCTCGTCGCGTTAGCCGCGCTGCACTGGCTCGGTCGGGTGCCGACCGGGGCCGCCGGCGACCCCGCCCCCGCGACCGCCGACGGCGACCCCAGCGCCTGACCCGCGCGGCTTTTCACTCTCGCGGCCGGACCTCGCGGTGATGGAGTACGTCCAGGAGCGCGTGGCGACGCTCCACGACTACGGCGACGCTCACCCCCCGGCGCCGGTCGACCGCGCGGCCGTCGTCGTGCCGATGACCGGGCGCGACCACGCCAGCCTCGCCGCCGAGCGGGTGCTGTCGACGCTCGACGCGGTCGATCCGGCCGAGGTGATCGTGGCGCTGCGGGCCGCCCCGGAGCGGGCCCCCGAGGTCGCCCGCTGGGTCGAGAGCCACGTCGACGCCGAGACGCTGTGGTGTAACGCCCCCCGCGTCGACGACCACCTCGCCGAGGCGGGGCTGAACGGTGCCGCCGGCAAGGGCCGTGACGTCTGGCTCGCGCTGGGCCTGGCCGCCCGCCGGGAGTTCGTCGCCGTCCACGACGCCGACGCGACGACCTACGGCGAGAGCCACGTCCCCCGGCTGCTCTTCCCGCTGACCCACGGCTACGAGTTCTCGAAGGGCTACTACGCCCGCGTGGAGAACGGCCGCCTGTACGGCCGTCTGTTCCGACTGTTCGTCCGGCCGCTCGTCCGGACGCTCGCGGACGCCCACGACCACCCGCTGGTCGACTACCTCGCGGCCTTCCGCTACGCGCTGGCCGGCGAGTTCGCCGCGACGGGCGAGGTGGTCCGACGGCTGCGCGCCCAGCCGGGCTGGGGGCTAGAGATCGGCACGCTGGGCGACGCGTTCGACGCCGCCGGGACCGCCGGCTCCGCGCAGGTCGACCTGGGGACCCACGAGCACGACCACCGCGCCGTCGCCGGCCCCTCCGGGCTGGGCGACATGTGCGTCGAGGTCGGCGCGGCGCTGTTCCGCGCGCTCGAGGACCACGGGATCGAGCCCGACTACGGGACCCTCCCGGGACGCTACCGGGCGACCGCGGAGGAGCTGATCGGCGCCTACGCCGCCGACGCGGCGTTCAACGGGCTGTCCTACGACGGCGCCGGCGAGCGCGAGCAGGCCGAGACCTACGCCGGCGCCATCGGACCGCCCGGCGCCGACGAGCGGTTGCCCGCCTGGCGGGACGCGCCGCTCGACCCCCTCCGGGTGCGAGAGCTGTCCCGGGCGGCGCTCGACGAGGCCTGAGCCGGCGCGTGCCCGGCGTCGTCCGGTCCGATCACGGTCGTCCCCGTCACCGCGGTGGCGTCGCGACCGGCGTCCGCGGCGTCCGACGGAACCCTCAAGACGCCGGCCGCCGCCCCTCGGGTATGGAGCCGACGGGCGACGAACTGGCCGGGATCGTGGACCTGTTCGGCGCCCTCTCCCGGGCGGAACTGGAGCGGGCGCTGGACGAACTCGCCTTCAAGCGGGACGTCGAGACCCCCGCCCCCGAGACGGTCGACGCCGCCGTCGCCTCCTACCACCTCGTGGTCGTCGACGAGGAGTCCGGGCTGCTCGCGGTCGGACCGACGGCGTTCCCGACGGTGCCCGAGGGCGGCCGGGACCTCCCGCACATCCTGGACGTGCCCGACCGCGAGGTGGACCGCGGGGCGCTCGTCGAGGCCGTCGAGCGGCGGTTCCGGGCCGACGCCGCGACGGCCGTCGAGGCCGGCGACGACGAGCGGATCGCCGAGCTGCTGGACCTGAGCTACGATCTGGACGCCTGGGGCGCGGTCGACCTCTCGGGGGCCCGCGAGCGACTGGCCGACTCCGTCGACGGGTAGTCCGGTCCCGGACTCTCGGCCGGCCTCGATCGCCGACGCCGGAAGCGGCGACCGGTCAGAACACGCTGTCGGCGGTGGCGGCGCCGACCACCGAGAAGATGGCGCCGACGGCGACGGCCTTCAGGCTGGTCACCACCACCGCGCCGTCCGTCGGATCGACGAGCAGTCCCCCCTCGACGAGGAACGTCCGGGGCGCGGTGAACGCCACCGCGAGCACCGCCACCGAGCCGAAGGAGACGGCCATCAGGGAGAGAAAGCGCACGGGCACCCCGGCGACCTCGATCTCCTCGTCGGGGTCGCGGTCGGAGTCGGCCTCGTACAGCGCGCCGTAGCCGATGGCCGCGACGATGCCGATCACCGCGGCGGTGTGGAGCGGCCCCATGTTCGTCGCGAGTTCCCACACCTCCGCCGTCACGACGAACGGGCCGGCCAGCAGGAACCCGCCGACGATCTGCTGGGCGGTGTCGGCGAACCGATACCGCGGCGTCATGTTTCCCCGGAGTCTGTGGCCGGTGAAAACGCTGACGGGAGCGGTCCGGAGCGGCGATCGACTCGTGACGGGACCGGCCGAGTCTACCGCCCGGACCGGGGGTCGGTCCGAAACCGGTGACCGTTTGGGCCGTCGGCCGCACCTCGCCCCATGAACGTCCGGGACGCCTTCGACGAGTGGGCACAGGCCGGGAGAGACCGCGGGATGGAGCAGCGTCACTGGCACACCGCCAAACACGCGCTGGCGCGGATGCCGGTCGAGGCCGACGAGACGGTGCTGGACCTGGGGACCGGCTCCGGGTACGCGCTGCGGGCGCTCGCCGACACCCGCGACGTTGGGCACGGGATCGGCGTCGACGGCAGCCAGGAGATGGCACACAACGCCCGGAGCTACGCGGACGACGACCGGCTCCGCTTCCTGCAGGCGGACTTCCACGACCTGCCGCTCGCCGACGACAGCGTCGACCACGTCTGGAGCATGGAGGCGTTCTACTACGCGACCGACGCCCCGGCGGCGCTCGCGGAACTCCGGCGGGTCCTGCGCCCGGGCGGGACGTTCTACTGCGCGGTGAACTACTGGGCCGACAACGTCCACTCGGCGGGGTGGGAGGACCTGGTGGGGGTGTCGATGACCCGCTGGTCCGAGGCCGACTACCGCGAGCGGTTCCGCGAGGCCGGGTTCGACGTGGCGAGCCAGGACCGGATCCCCGACGAGGAGACGGAGATCCCCGGGGCCGACGCCTTCCCGACCGACGACTGGGACAGCCGCGAGGCGATGGTCGAGCGCTACCGGGAGTACGGCACCCTGCTGACCGTCGGCGTGGCGCGGACGTGACCGCGACGCCGTCCGGGACCCACGACGACGGCGTCTCAGGCGGCCGCCCCGCCGGCGGTGAGACGGCCGTCGCCACGGACCAGCAGCGCGACGGCGGCGCCCAGGAAGCCCAACAGCGCGACGTAGAGGTACATCTCCTGGATCCCGACGAGGTCGTACAGCCGGCCGGCGACGACCTGCCCGACGGCGCCGCCCAGTCCGAGGCCGGCCCCGGTGAGCACGGTCTGTGCGGTGGCGGTGACGGCCTCGTCGGCCACCTCGTGGACCAGGTTGACGGCGCCCAGGTAGTAGAGCCCGTAGCCGATCCCGCCGGGGACCTGCGCCAGCCCGATCGCGAGCGGCGCGCCCGAGAGCCAGTACACCAGGTTCGGCACCGTCACCGCCACGCCGCCGACCACCAGCAGCACCCGGTAGGAGGCCCCGAACCGCGCCGCGTAGAGGAAGGCGACGGCCTCGAAGACCGTCTTCAGCGTCCAGGCCGCCCCGGTGAGCGCGTCCGGCGACAGCGTCCACGGCCCGACGGTCGCGCTCGCCCCGACGGCCCGCATGAACACCGAGAAGAAGGCCGACCCGCCCTGGACGGACATCCCGAGCACGAACGCGACCGCCAGCACGGCCAGGAACTCCGGGTTCGCGACCAGACGCCGGGCGGCCGTCGTCACGGCCGGGTCGTCGTCCGTCCCGCCCGTCTCCCGGTCGCCCCCGTCGGGGACCGCCTCCTCGTCCGTCGTGTCGTTCCCGCCGTCCCCGTCGTCGGCCCGCCTTCCGTCCCCGTCGTCGGTCTCCGCTCCATCCCTGCCCGGATCGGCCGCGGCCGCGCCCACGCGGTCGTCGGCCGCCCTCGCGTCGTCGCTCCCCACGGACGAGTCTGCCGCCGTCGACTCCGCCGCCGTCGAGTCGGTCGTCGCCGACTCCGTCGCGGTCCCGTCGTCGCCCCCGGTGTTCTCCCCGCGCTCGGGGATGGTCCACACGACGGCCGCGAGGACGGCCATCCCGACGACGTAGAAGTAGACGACCGAGACCGTCCCCAGCGCGGCGACGAGGAAGCCGAAGCCGAGACTGCCGATCCCGAAGGCGATCGAACCGAACGCGCGGATGTTGCCGTACTCGTAGCCCCGCGAGAGGACCATCCCGGTGGCGACGGGGACGATCGGCGCCCGGAACGCCGAGTACACCGCCGTGCCGGCGGCCACGAGCAGGAACGGCGTCGCCAGCCCGTCGCCGACGGGGTAGGCCAGCAGCCCGACGGCGGAGGCGAGCGCCCCGACGAGCAACACCGGCCGCTCGGCGCCCAGGTAGTCCGAGACTAACCCCCACGCCGGCTGTGCGAGGACGCCGACGAAGGTCATCAGAAAGCCGATCGTTCCCATCTGCGCGCCGGTCATCCCCATCTCCTCGAGGTAGACGTTGCGGAAGACGGCGAACCCGGAGAAGGCGACGAACTGCGCGAAAAAGAGCGTCCGGAACCGCAGGCGCAGTCCGTCGACCCCCGCCAGCCGCCGGCGGACACTACCGTCGAGGAACGGTCTCGTCATCAGCGAACGGTACCACGACACGTGGGAAAAGGGCCGCGGCTCGCGACCGG
>CAZMWG010000061.1:11243-14412 GCA_964569925.1 uncultured Halobacteriales archaeon
CGGAGAGACGACCGTCTCCCCGCCGACCGCCCCGCGGTACGGGGCCCGTCGCGCCCTCGACGGCGCGGGGGCCGGTCCGCCGTCGAGGGTCCCGGTCGGGGAACGCTTATGACCCACCCCACGGGAGTGACGGGTGGATGCGACAGCGTCGGCTGGTGTTGGCGGGGCTGCTCGGCGTCATCGCGCTGGTGACGGTGTTGTTGCTCCGGCGCGTGCTCTCGACGGTGTTCCTCGCGATCACGGTGGCGTACGTCCTCTCGCCGGTGCGTCGCTGGATCGCGCGCCGGGGGTTCGGCGGCCGGACCGCGGCCGCCGTCGCCACCAGCCTCGCCTTCGTCGCCGTCGTGCTCGTCGTGTTGCCGCTGGCGATCGGACTGTACAGCCGTCGCGGTCTCCTCTTCGAGTTCCTCCGCTCGATCCCGCCCCGCTTCGAGGTGGAGGCGTTCGGGATGGTCTACACCGTCGACGTGGCGACGATCCTGGAGGCGATCCGCGACGTCGCCAGTTCGCTCGCGGTCGATCTGGCCGGGACGACGCCGGTGTTGGGGCTGAAGCTGTTCCTGTTCACGCTCCTCGTGTACGGTCTCCTGCTCCAGCCCGGCGACGTCCGCCGGGCCGCCTACCGGACGGTCCCGCCGGCCTACCACGACGTGCTCCGGACGATGCACGAACGGGTCCGGGACACCCTCTACGGCATCTACGTGCTCCAGGGGGCGACGGCCGCGGGGACGTTCGTCATCGCGCTGGTGGTGTTCGGCCTGCTTGGCTACGACGGCGTGCTGGTGTTGTCGGCGCTGGCCGGGCTGCTCCAGTTCGTCCCCGTGGTCGGGCCGAGCATCGTCGTCGCCGGGCTGGCGGCGACCGACCTGCTCGCCGACGACGTCTCGCGGGCGGTGCTCGTGACCGTTTTCGGGCTCGTGTTCGTCGGCTTCCTCCCGGACGCCCTGATCCGCCCGAAGCTCGCCTCGCTGACCGCCGGCATGCCCGCCAGCCTCTACTTCATCGGCTTCACCGGCGGCGTGCTCTCGCTGGGCCTGATCGGCTTCATCGCCGGCCCGCTCGTCGTCGCGCTGCTGGTCGAGACCGTCCAGCTGCTGGCCGACGAGCGCAGCACCGTCCAGAAACGGCTCGGCTGAGACGCCCGTCGGGGTGCCGACCGTCGGGACACGAGCCCGGTGCCCGCGGACCGGTCCGCGTCGACTCCCGTTCGACGCCGACCCGTGGGCCGAGGTCCGTCACTCCCCGCTCTCGACGGGTCGACCGGTCCGCTCCCACTCGGTGAGGCTCCCCTCGTAGAACGCGACGTCCTCGTACCCCAGGTGACGGAGGACGACGTACGTGTGGCTGATCCGGCGGGCGGTGTTGCAGTACAGGACGACCCGCCGGTCGGGCGTGATCCCCCGGTCGGCGAGGACCGCCTCGGCCTCCGGCCGCGGGAGCACCCCCCGGGTCTCGTCGTCGACCAGCTCGCGCCAGTCCAGCCTGACCGCGCCGGGCACGTGGCCCTCCTCGTACTCCCAGGCCTCGCGGGTGTCGACGATCACCGCGTCCGGGTCGTCGGTCGCGGCCGCGACGTCGTCGGCCCCGACGAGCGGCGTCTCGGCCGGCCGCGAGACGGCGTACTCCGTCGGCTCGACGGACGGGGTCTCGTCGCTCGTCTCGTGGTCCAGCCGCCAGGCCGAGAAGTCCCTGTCCAGCAGGTGGAGCCGCTCGGGCTCGTGGCCGTACAGCTCCGCGGTCACCAGGAACCGCGCCGCGAACACGCCGTGGGTGTCGTCGTAGGCCACCACGTGGTCGCCGGGCGCGATCCCGGCCTCCGACAGCAGCCCCGCGAAGACGTCGGCGCCGGGGAGCATCCCCTCCCCGTCCGCCTCCCCCCTGTCCGACCCGTCCCCGCCGCCACCGGCGCCCTCGCCCGTTTCGTCCCCGCCGGCTTCGCCCTCGGCGGCGTGCTCGTCGGCGCGAAACCGGTCGAAAGGGACGTTACGGGCGCCGGGGACGTGGCCCAGCGCGTCGTACTCCCAGGCCTCGCGCGCGTCGACGACGCGGACGTCCGGGTCGTCCAGCCGTCCGGCCAACCACTCCGCCGACACGATGTCGGTCATGGCCGTCCGTTCCGTCTCGCCGCGCTTGAACGTGTCCGTCGCGGCCGGGCGAGCCCATCGGGCGTGCCTGGAGAGACCTCGCCGGGACCGCTCGAAGACACCGGCAATCGCTGCCGTTTCCGACGGCCGCCTGCCGGCCGGCGACCGCCGGCACCCCCGGCGTTCGGCCGGTCGTCGACCGTCGTCGGGCGGTCCGGGTGCGAGCCTGCTAGCGCCCCGCAAGAGGAAAGAGTTGCCGCGACGGGGACGCAGTGGCCGAACGTGCCGTTTGTCGAACGCCTATATGATCGGTGGACTAACGGTTCATTCGTACCATGAGCGACTACGCCAAGGACGTCCTGGTCACGGCCGACTGGGTGGAGGAGCGCCTCGACGAGTTCGAGAGTGACGACCCGGCCCACCGGCTGGTCGAGGTCGACGTCGACACGGAACTGTACGAGGAGAGCCACGCGCCCGGTGCGATCGGCTTCAACTGGGAGACGGACCTGCAGGACCAGACGCAGCGAGACGTCCTCTCGAAGGACGCCTTCGAGGAGCTGATGGGGAGTCACGGCATCAGCGACGACTCGACGGTCGTTCTGTACGGCGACAACTCCAACTGGTTCGCGGCCTACACCTACTGGCAGTTCAAGTACTGGGGTCACGACGACGTGCGACTGCTGGACGGCGGCCGCGACTACTGGGTGGAGAACGACTACCCGCTCACCGACGAGGTGCCGGAGTTCTCCGCGGTCGAGTACGAGTCGGGCGGCCCGCGCGAGTCGATCCGGGCCTACCGCGACGACGTCGAGAACGCCATCGAGCGGGGCGTCCCGCTGGTGGACGTCCGCTCGCCCGAGGAGTTCAGCGGCGAGGTGCTGGCGCCGCCGGGCCTCCAGGAGACCGCCCAGCGCGGGGGCCACATCCCCGGTGCCCAGAACATCTCCTGGGCGGCCGTCACGAACGACGACGGGACGTTCAAGACCGCCGACGAGCTGGCGGAGCTGTACGCCGGGCACGGCATCGACGGCGAGGGGACCACCGTCGCCTACTGCCGGATCGGCGAGCGCTCCTCGGTCGCCTGG
>CAZMWG010000062.1:0-14253 GCA_964569925.1 uncultured Halobacteriales archaeon
CAGAGCGAATCCTTCGTAAGGATTAGGCCGAGGGTTCAAATCCCTCCACCGGCTTGCGTCCTCCCGACGATTCACTTCTGCCCGCCGGAGTTCGTACGGTTTCCCCGGAGACCGACTGCCACCGACGTTCCGGACGACCCACACGGCGGGCGATCCTCCCGGAACGGGCGACCTGTGGTCCGACGACGGCCGTGGGGGGTCCACCCGTCTCCCTACTCTCGGCGCCGGAGGTACCCGCCGACGAGAACCAGCGAGAAGCCCGGACCGAGCGGCGCGAGCACGAAGAGCGGGTGCCACGGTTCGCACCCGTCACAGCCCCCCGTACCGGCCCGCCCGGCGATCGTGAGGTGAAAGTACCCCCCGGTGGCCAGGGGACTCACACCCGCTAGGAGGATCAGTCCGGTCAGTGTGCCGGTTCCGCTCCGGTCGCGTCCGAACGGTCGCTTCGACGCCGCCGCGCTCGCACGTTCGGCCCGGGCGTTCAAAAACCTCGTCGAAGGTCGAACTCGCTTCGAGTGACACGCACCGACGGGAGTCTCGGACGGGCCGGAACCGACCTCCGTGGCGGTGTCGCGTGACGGGCCCGTCCGCCCGTGGTCGGGTTGTTCCCGTCACGAAAATGATTAGAAAGTCAACTACTGCTGTCCGGTCGATCGACGAGACCGCTCTCGAACGGTTTTCAGTCGGTGAAGCGGACAGTCAGGACTTCGGACAGATATTTATGATAGCTGATAATCGGACCCGAGGAGATTAGTCACCCCTCTCGTTCGATCCTCTCATGAGTCAGTCCGTCGGCGGATCGGCGCGGTCCGGAGAGTCGGCCGGGCTCCGGAGGCGGATCGAGGAACTGATCCGGTACGTTCCGGACGGGTCGACGATTCCCGAGGAGACCTGGCGGAGCCGACACCGGACCCTGGTCGTCGTCACACTGTCACACATCCCCGTGTTGGCCCTGCTGGGCGTGTACAGCGGCGTCCTCCCGGTCGCCGAGGCACGGATCCCGGAGACCCCGCTCGGGCGAGTCCTGCTGATGAACGGGGTCGTCTTCGCGCTCGCGGCCGGCAGCCTCGTCGGGCGACTCCCCAGACGGGTCCGGACGCTGTTGTCGGTGACGGCCGTGTTCGTCGCCTCGGCCGTGCTCGTCCAGTTCTCGGGGGGGTACATCGAGGCGCACTTCCACTTCTTCGTCGGGATGGCGATGATCGCCGCCTACGAGGACTGGTTGCCCTTCGCCTGGGGGCTGGGCTACGTCGTGCTCACCCACGGTATCTTCGGGACCATCGAGGCCTCCAGGGTGTACAACCACGCCGCGGCGATCGACAACCCGTGGGTGTGGGGGTTCATCCACGGCGGCTTCGTGCTGCTGCTGTCGGCGGCGCTCGTGAGCCACTGGGTCTCCACCGAGCGGTCCCGGGAGGAGGCCCGCGAGCGACTGGCCGAGGCCGAACAGCGGGCCCAGGAGATCGACGACCTGGAGGCCGAGCGCGAGCGGATCGAGGAGAAGCGCGCCGAGGCGGAGGAACGGATGGCCGAGGTCGAACGGATCAACGACCGGCTCCAGGCCCGGGCCGAGAGCTACCGCGAGACGATGGCGCGGGCGGCCGACGGCGACCTCACCGCGCGGGTCGAGACCGACGCGGACACCGAGGCGATGGCCGAGGTGGGCAGGGCGTTTAACGGGATGATGGACGACATCGAGGGGACGATGGGGGAGATCCAGACGTTCGCCGACGAGGTGGCGGTCGCCGGCCGGCAGGCCGCCGCCAGCGCGGACGAGGCACGGAGCGCCAGCGAGTCGGTCAGCGAGTCCGTCCAGGAGATCGCCGGCGCGGCCGACGACCAACACGAGAAGCTCCAGCGGGTCGCCGACGAGATGACGGAGCTGTCGGCGACCGTCGAGGAGGTGGCTGCGTCGGCCGAGACGGTCGCCGAGTCCTCCCGCCGTACCGCCGAGGTCGCCGACGACGGCGAGGGGACCGCCCGCGAGGCGATCGACGACGCCGAGTCGGTGCGGGCGGCGATCGACGAGACCGTCGAACAGGTGGAGACGCTGGACGACCGGATGACCGAGATCGGCGAGATATCGGCGGTGATCGGCGACATCGCCGAGCAGACGAACATGCTGGCGCTGAACGCCAACATCGAGGCCGCCCGGGCCGGCACCGACGGCGGCGGGGACGGGTTCGCGGTCGTGGCCGACGAGGTCAAGACCCTCGCCGAGCGCACCCGCGAGGCCGCGGCGGACATCGAGGCGTTGATCGAGGAGACCCGGGAGGAGAGCCGGACCACGGTCGAGGACGCCCGGGCGGCCAGCCGGTCGATGGCGTCGGGGATCGAGGCCGTCAGGGAGACGGTCGAGGCCTTCGAGACCGTGGCGGCGAACGTCGACGAGACCGACGGCGGGGTCCGGGAGATCAGCGAGGCCACCGACGACCAGGCCGCGAGCACAGAGGAGGCCGTGGCGATGACCGAGGAGGTCGCCGACATCGGCCGCGAGACCGCCACGGAGGTCGAGTCGGTGTCGGCGGCCGCCCAGCAGCAGGCCGCCTCGATGTCCGAGGTCAGCACGACCGTGTCGTCGCTGGAGGAGCGGGCCGTCGATCTGGAGTCGATGCTCGCCGCGTTCGAGGTCGAGACGGGGGCTGACTCCCGGTCGACGCCCGACGACGGACCGGCGCCGGACGACGGACCAGCGCCCCACGAGGGGGGGACGGACCCGACCGACGAGTCGGCGGCCTCCGGCGGCGAGACGCCGGCCGTCTCAGACGGCGGGCCCACGCGCTGACCCGGCGAGCGTCCGCCGACCGCTTCGATCCGGCCGGCGTGTAACGAACGTGTTAGGAGAATTATAACGAAGCTCCACGGGAGCCAGGTGGCACGTAGACGATGTCAGACCGGAGCCGAGCCCCGGACGAGGAGGGCGGGAGCGCCGGACCGTTCGCGGCGGGCGAGCGCCGCGACCGACCGGTCGACCGCAACCCGTTCGTCGACGTGACCCACGCCGACTACACCGACCGACTGCCGGACCCGCCGACCGTCGACGGGGACCGGGTCGCGGAGGTGCGCCTGAACCGCCTCACCGGTCGCCTGCGGCTGGTCCGGTGGGAGGAGTTCGAGGTCCGGACGGGGCGGCGAGAGACCGACGACCAGCCCTTCGAGTTCGAGGAGTCGCCCTGACCGCGCGGCCGGTGACGCCGGCGACTCATAGTGATTACTGCGAATAGTTTCAGAGGCGGCGTCGAGAGACGCTGGTTCAGCCGCCCTCAGTGCCGATACGGATCGTCACGGCGGTAAAGACTCGCAGTAATCACTATCAGACGCGGCGGCGCCAGTACCGCCGTCCGACGGACGACACGGCGGCCGAGAGCGCGACGGCGGCGGAGACGAGGCCGGTCAGCGCCGCCAGCCGGCCCGCGGGAGAGAGCCACAGCGGCGCGACGAAGCCGACCGTGTTCCACAGGCGCGCGGGCACGACGAGGTCCACGAACCGGCGGACCGCCGACCGCTCGACGGTCACGTTCGCGGCGCTCACGGGCCGCGGCCCGCCGGGTGCGCCGGCCGCCGGGCCGCCCGTGCTCTCGTCGCCGGTCCCCAGTCGCTCGACGTCGTAGCTCGGGAGTCCGTCGACCGACCAGACGACCTCCCCGCGCCGGTCGAGTTCCAGCACGCGTCCGCCGTTGGTGTCGCCGACGAGCGTGTGACCGTTCGGGAGTCGGTCGGCGTCGCGTGGCCAGCGGGTCGCCCCGTCCCGCCAGACCCACGTCCGCCGCCAGGAGCCGTTCGCGCGGCGGTACTCCACGAGCCGGTCGTTCTGGGAGTCGGCGACCACGACCGCCGGTCCGCCGGCGGCTGCCGGGAGGTAGTCGGGGTTGTGTTGCTCGTTCAACACCGCGTGCGCGTCGTCCGTGCCCAGCGTCCACGCGGCGTCCGAACCCGCGTCGGCACCCGTCGCGTTCGTCGCCACGGCGGCCGCCGCCCCGCCCGCGTCGGCGCCGGCCCCGGCGTCGGGCTCGACGAAGACCACCGAGTCCTGGTTGCGCAGGCTCAGCATGTACCGACCGTCGGGGAGCACCTCGACGTCGTTGATGTGGGTCCAGTCGTGGGGGAAGGGGCCGCCCGAGTCGAGACCGTACCGGGACTGGGCGCTCCACTCGAAGCTCCGGCGACCGGTGGTCGTGTTCACGACGAACGCCGCGTCGCGAGCGATGTCGGCGACCAGGAGTCGGTGTGGACCGAGCCGGTCGACGTCGTGCCACCGGTGGGGTCGGTCCGTTCGCGGGACGGCGTGGCGGTACCGCTCGCTCACGGCCCCGGTCGAGAGGTTCACCCGCCGGACGAGCAGGTGTGTCGTGTCGCCCTCGTACTCGGCGCCGACGAACTCGACGGTGCGAGTCGTCCCCGGGACGGGGTCGACGTCGTGGTATCTGTCCAGCGAGTCGCCGTGGTACAGCAGGCGCCCGTCGGGGGCGAAGGCGACCAGCGCGTTCCGGCGGAACTTCTGT
This sequence comes from uncultured Halobacteriales archaeon, assembly GCA_964569925.1. Lineage (GTDB taxonomy): Archaea > Halobacteriota > Halobacteria > Halobacteriales > Haloarculaceae > CAZMWG01. The sequence goes on from CAZMWG010000062.1 coordinate 4,503, forward strand.
GTCGTCACGACCGTCACCCCGTCCGCCGGCGGGACGATCGGCTCGCGCTCCGCGGCGGGCAGGTCGGCCTGGCTCGCGATCTCCCCCCGGAGGGTCCCGTCGAGACGGGCGTCGACGAACTCGACGCCGACGACGGCGGCCGGCAGGAGACAGGTCAGACCCAGCGCCGCGAGGACCGCGTACCGTCGGCGAGCGTGTGTGTCCGACACGTCCCTGACGCGTGACCGTCGAGCAAAAATACCCGTCGACCGAGACTCCGGCGCCACGGGGCCGACCGGCGGGTCGCGGGTCGGTGACGAGTCGATCACGGGCACGGGCCGACCGCGGCCACGAGACGAGCGACGGGGCGGCCGTACCGCCGGCGTGCCCCTCAGTCCACCCCCGAGACGAGGGCGCTCGCGGCGACGCCGACGACGCCGGTCGTGACGGTGAGCACCAGGACCGGGACGAGCCATCGCCCGAGGTCGGCCGATCCCCCGTCGCCGCCGCCCCCGCCGACCCCGACGCTCAGCGTGAGCACGACCAACAGTGCCATGACCAGGTAGCCGACGCCGCCGCCGACCAGCGGGGAGACGAGGTCCGTGTTGCCGCGGTCGGCGAGGCGGGTACCGACCAGCGCGGCCAGCACGGGGCCCAACAGCAGGGACACCAGGATCACGACCGTCACGAGCAGCCCCGAGACGATCTGTCCGCCCAGGCCGTCCCCGCCGAACTGGTCGACGACGACGACCCCCGACAGGCCCAGGGCGAGCCCGACGACGGCGAACAGCGCGACGATACGACCGATCCGACCGACCGACCCGCTCCCGAGGGCGTCCTGGGACATCTACGCCACACCACCGCGGCCTGACCTAAATGTCTTGCCGGCCGTCGGCCCGCTCCGACGGGACGGGAACCGACGGACGGCGGGACCACCGGGAGGGGGACCGATCACTCCGCGCCCGTGATCGCGGCCCGGAGTTCGTCCGCGTCCACCCGGAGCGCGAACCGCGGTTCGCCGTCGACCGCCACCACCGGGACGTGGTCGCCCAGCGCCTCGCGAAGCTCCGGGTGGTCGTCGACGTCGACGACGGAGGCCTCGACGGGTTCGGTGACCTCCTCGACGACGGCCTCGACGGTCGCGATCGCGGCCGCACAGAGGTGGCAGTTCTCCCGGGAGTACACCGTGACCTCGGCCATACCGCCGGGTCGGCGCCGCGCGGACTCGAAACTCACGGTCCCCGGCGACGCCACGGGACGCGGGTCCGGCCGGGCGGTCGCGCCAGTGCCGCCACGGAGCGCCGGTCCGGCGCTCACCCCAGCCCCGTGACCGCGACCTCGTGACGGCCGTCGGGGGTCCGGAGCGCGACGCGCTCGACGAGGTGGTCGCCGGCGGCGTCCGCCCAGGCCGCGACGGCCGCGCGGTGGCGCTCGCGGTGGCGTTCCCTGGTGTACTCGACCTCCGGGTCGGCCCGGAGTTCGTCGCCGGTGTCGTCCGGACGCGGGTAGTCGGGGGCCGACGGGGCCAGCAACGCCGCCGGCCGGACGTACACCGACGGCTCCGGGGCGCCGCCGGGACCGATCCGGTGGAGCCGGGCGCGCATCCGGCCGCTGAACGGCGGCGTCACCCGCAACACCGCGTCGGCGTCCGTCTGGCGGTTCGCCTCGTAGGCCGCGACGACGTCGTCGACCGTCACCGCGATCGATCGCACGACCGAGGGGTTCTCCTCCGACACGGACGGCTGTAGCGCGCGAACGGTAATGAGCCTGACCGATCCGGGCGCGCCCGCCCGTCGCCGGACGCTGGCGACCCGGATCAGTGGGTCAGCAGGAGCAACTCGTCGTCGGTGCGGACGACACAGAACGGACCGCCGGGGGCGGAGAAGCTGTTGCCGGGCTTCTCGGAGACGAACAGCCGCCCGAACGGCTCCCCGCAGGCCGGACAGGCCAGTCCGTCGCGGTTCTCCAGCCAGGTCGTCTCGCGGGTCTCCCGGAGGAGCTTCAGCGCGTGGCGGTGGTCGTGGACGTCGAACCCGTCGCTCACGTCCAGGCGCTCGGGCGTCACGTCCGTCGGATCGGTCCGGGCGGAAAAAGCCGTGGCGGTCGAGGGGTACGGAACGGGAGACCGGTGACGGGACGACGCGGCCGGTCAGAACGCGGTCGCGCCGACGTACAGCACGACGACGAGGAACACCCAGACGACGTCGACGAAGTGCCAGTACATCGAGGCCGTCGAGACGGAGGTGTGTCGGTCGGCGGAGTACTGTCCGTTGTACGCCCGGACGGTGACGATGCCCAGGAGGACGGCGCCCAGCGAGACGTGCAGCCCGTGGAGGCCGGTCAGGCCGTAGAAGGCGCTGGCGTAGGCGCCCTCGGCGACGGTGTACCCCTCGGCGACGATGAACTCGTAGTACTCGTAGATCTGGCCGCCGATGAACACGACCCCCAGCAGGAGCGTCGCGACCATCAGACGGAGGAACCGCTTCCGGTTGTCCCTCCGGAGCGCGACGTGGCCGAAGTGCAGCGTGATCGAACTGGCGATCAGGAGGGCGGTGTTGCCGATCACTAACGCGCCGGTGACCCCGCCGTGGGGGAGCAGGTCGGCGCTCCAGACCGCCGACCCCCGGACGACGAAGTAGTAGATGAAACCGGCCCCGAAGGTGGCGATCTCCGACCCCAGAAAGAGCAGCATGCCGAACTTCAGGGTCCGCGAGGTGTGGTGGTCGGTGCCCCGCTCCCAGAAGCCGGCGACGAAGGCGTGGTAGAGCCAGCCGTAGATGCCCACCAGGAAGAGACCGACGCTGCCGACGGCGGTCGCCGGGGCGGCCATCGCCGGGACCAGCGCCGAGTCGCCCTGTCCCAGCACGAACAGCGCGGCGGCGACGTAGACGCCGGCCCCGCCGACGGCGGTCACGAACGGCCACCAACTCGCCTCGCCGAAGCCCTGGGGCCAGTCCTCCACGGCCGGGAGGTGGTGATCGCCCCCGTGACCGTGGTCGTCCGTGTCGTCTGCCAGACTCATGCGCGGCCCTAACGAGGCGAGTGATAAAAACCCATCCAAACGGCGACCGTTGCCGCCGCCCCGCCCCGCGCCGACGGTCGGCCCGCCCTCGACGGGCGAGTCGACCGCCCCGAGCGGGCACGAACCGACGGGTACAGGACCGGGGGGGTCCAACGGGTCGGCGATGGGTCTCCGACGCGCGCTCCCGGGGCGGGGTCGCGACGGGACGACGCCCCGAGCGGCCGCGGTCTCGCTGGTCGCGACGCTACTCGCGGCGACCGGCACGGTGGCGCTGGCAGCGGGGGTCGCCAGCGCCCACAGCGGGAGCCTGGGCGACGGCGCCCGCCAGTCGCTGACGGTGCCGCCGTGGCTCTTTCTCACCACCGGCGGCGCCGCCGTCGGCGCGTCGTTCGTCCTCGCCTCCTTCGTCACCGACCGGTCGCTGATCGGCGCGGTCCACGGCTGGCGTCGGGAACTGTCGCCCGCCGGCGAGGGCGCTCGTGGCCGGGCGACCGGGGTCGGCGGCCGGGTCCTCCGGGTCGGCGCGCGCCTCCTGGGGCTCGCGGGGCTCGTGACGGTGCTGGTCACGGGGTTCGCCGGCCCGTTCGAGCCGCTCGCGAACCTCGCGGTCCTGTTAGTGTGGGTGGGCTGGTGGGCCGGCCTCGTGACGAGCGCCTACCTCGTCGGGAACGTCTGGCCGGCGATCGACCCCTTTCGGACGGTCGCCGCGGTCCTGCCGTCGCTGGATCTGGACTACCCGGAGCGGCTGGGCGCTTGGCCCGCCGTCGTCGGCCTGCTCTTCCTGATCTGGCTCGAGGTCGTCAGCCCGCTGGCCGACGACCCGCGCCTGCTGGCGACCGTCGTCGCCGGCTACGGGGTCGTGACCCTCGCCGGGTCGGTGCTGGTGGGTGCGACCTGGTTCGAGCGGGTCGACCCGGTCGCGCGGGTGTTCCGTTACTACGGCTGGGTCGCCCCGGTGACCCGCGAGGACGGCCGCTTGCGCCTGCGGGTCCCCGGGACGGGGCTGTCGGACCCCGGCCGACTGGAGGAGCCCGGCTCGGTGGCCTTCGTCGTCGCGCTGGTCTGGGTGACCACCTACGACGGCCTCGTGGCGACGCCGACCTGGCGGGGCCTGCTCGCGCCCCTCGTCGCCGTCGGCGCGCCGCCGGCGCTGCTCTACCCGGCGGGGCTCGTGCTCGGTTTCCTGCTCTTTCTCGCGGTCTACCGGCTGGCCGGGCGGGCGAGCCGGTCGATCGCCGAGACGTACGTCGCCGTCGACGGCCTGGCCCGGCGGTTCGCGCCGCCGCTCCTGGCGATCGCCGCGGGCTATCACCTCGCGCACTACCTGGGGTACTTCCTGACCCTGGCGCCGGCGATCGGGAGCGCCCTCTCGGCGCCGATCGCGGGGGTCGCCGAGGTCGCGGTCCTCTCGCTCCCGGGGTGGATCGGCGCGGTCCCGATCGCGGCGGTGCTGGCCGGCCACCTGCTGGCGATCTGGGTCGCCCACGCCGCCGCCTACGACCTGTTCCCCGGCCGCCTGCAGGCCGTCCGCAGCCAGTACCCCTACACCGCCGTCATGGTGTTGTACACGATGATCAGCCTCTGGATCGTCTCCCGACCCGAGATCGCGCTCCCCTACCTATGACCGCGGACGGCACACCCGTCGACGGCGAGACCGACGCCGACGTCGACCCTGGTGCATCGAGCGACCCCGCCCCGGAGGGCGGGCCCGTCGTGGACGGAGACGGCGCCGCGGGGCCGGCGTTCGAGTACGCCCCGCCGGAGGGCGTCGACGCGGACGCGGCCCACCGGTGTGGGCGCTGTGGCCGGCCCTTCGCCCGCGCGGAGTGGCTCGACCTCCACCGGGGGCTCGCCCACGCCGCCGACCTGACCGACGAGGAGGTGGCGGCGTTCCGAACGGCCCACGCCGCCGAGAACGACGAGATCCGTCTCTTCCGGTTGAAGGCGCTGGGGCTGCTGGTCGTCGTCTACTTCACGCTCCTGCTGATCTACGCCGTCCTGTGAACTACCGCGAGACCGGACGTCCAGCCACGACGACGGCGGTCCCGTGTCGTAACGTTGATTGCCGGACCGCGGCCTACCTGTGGTATGGATCTGCGCGTCATCGAGAAGGCCGAGACGGAACTCTCCATCGAGATCGCCGGCGAGGACCACACGTTCATGAACGTCCTCAAGGGCGCGCTGCTGGAGACCGAGGGGGTGACGGCGGCGACCTACGACATGAACCCCGAGCAGTCCGGCGGCCAGACCGACCCCGTGTTGACGATCAAGACCGAGGCCGACGTCGACGCGCTGGACGCCCTGGAGGCCGGCGCCGAGCGCGTCATCCGGAAGTCCGACGACCTGCGCGAGGCGTTCGACGCCGCCGCCGCGTAGGGCCGGAACTCGCCGTGTGAGCGTGGGGTCGGCTCTCCTTTAGCAGAGGTCGTTCGTGCGCTCGGCGGCGACGTCGAGCGTCGCCAGCGGGTCCTCGCCCTCGAACTCATAGATCAGGTAGTCGCTGTCGTTGTCGGCGACGGCCTCGGCGATCCCGTCCAGGTCGAGGTCGCCCTCGCCGACCGGGACGGACTCGCCGGCGTCGACGTCGAAGTCCTTGAGATGGACCAGCCGGGAGCGCTCGCCCAGGTCCTGTAGGCGCCGGACCACGTCGTCGCCGGCGTACAGCGCCAGCCCCAGGTCGAGTTCGATCCCGCAGTCGGTGGCCTCGACGAACGCGTCGAACCCCGTCCCCCCGTTCAGGGCGACGAACTCGTGGTCGTGGTTGTGGTAGTGAAGACGCATGCCCTCGTCCGCGAGGTCCTCGCCGAGGTCCGCCAGCCGGTCCGCGGCGGCCGCGACGGCGGTCTCGGACCCGAAGTGGTCGGCGTCGAGCCACGGGATCACGACGTTCTCGACGCCCAGGCGGTCGTAGAAGTCGACGGTGTCCCGGAAGTCCTCGTCCAGGGAGTCGATCCCGACGTGGGCGCCAGCGGGCTCCAGTCCCACGTCGTCCATCGTGTCCGCGACCGCGCCGGGGTCCTCGTCGGGGACGCGGTAGGCGAACTCGACGGCCTCGAAACCGGCCGCCGCGACCCGCTCGAGGACCTCGTCGAACGGCCGGTCGACGTCGCGCAGCGTGTACAACTGGATCGCGGATCGAACCATCGGTTGTCCGGTCGGCCGGCCGCCACTAAACGCTTCCCTCCTAGTCGTTGGTTCGGGACTTCTGGTCCGTGTCGGGGTGGTCGTCGGACTAACTTCGTCAGCAGTTGGGATCGTTTCCGTGGCCGTCGTGGACGTGGAGAAGAGAAAGCTCTCGGCCGGGTCCCTAGCACTCTCTGATGCTATCTCGACCGCAGTGGACGCGGTGAGGAAGAAAGCCCTCGGCCCGGTCGCTAGCATCCGTCGAAAACGTGTCCGCGACCGCAATCGACGTGGTGACCCAGAAAGCCCTCGGCGCGGTCGCGGTCGCTGAGCGGCATATCCTCGCTCGCTGTGCTCGCTCACGGCGATTGTAGATCGCCGTTCGCACGAGGCGCTTCGCGCCTCGCTCCTCGGATAGTGGCCGCTCGGACGACCAGGCGAACGCGACCGGGGCGGCCGGCGTTCGCCGGCCACTCGCTCGACGACGGCGGCCGCCCCAAGCCGCGAGGCGGCCTCGGGGAGGCCGCCTCGGCCCGTGCGAACGGGCGCCGCAGGCGCCCGTGAGCGGACACCGCAGGACCGAGCGCAGCGAGGGACGAGGAGCGCGGGGAGGTCGTTCGAGAGACCGGCGGTCTCTCGTGATGACGAGAGAGCGAAGCTCTCTCGAACCACCCCCGAGTCGAGCGGCGCGGGGCTTTCTGGCGGTTCACCCTTCTCTGAGCAGAGACCACTCTCGAAACGACTGCTAAAGTCAAGCGGGGCGTCCTTGCGATTCACTTCGCGGTCAGCAGGAGAACCGATCACGGTAACTGCTGGATCCGAACCGAGTAGTATCCCGGGCCCCACGACAGGGTATGAGCGAGCAGTTCGGCATCGGACTCGTCGGCGCGGGGTTCATCGCCCGCGAGTCACACGCGCCCAGCGTCGGCTACCTGCCGGGCGTCGAGATAGCGGGGATCCAGAACCGGACCCGCGAGAACGCCGCGGACCTGGCGGCGACCTGCCGCGAGGAGGGGTGGGGCGACCCGTCGGTGTACGGCGCGGACGCCGTCGCACAACTGGCCACGGACCCCGCGGTCGACGGGCTCTGGATCACGACGCCCAACTTCACCCGCGTGGACGCCGTCGAGGCGACGGTCGAGGCGGTCGCCGACGGCGCCGACCTCCAAGGTGTCGCCGTCGAGAAACCCGTCGCGCGGAACCTGGCGGAGGCCGACCGGCTGATCGGCCTCGTCGAGGAGGCCGACCTCCCACACGCCTACCTGGAGAACTGGATCCACGAGCCCGACCTCGCCGAGGTGCGCGAGTTGCTGTGGGCCGAGGGCCGCGAGGCGGGCCGGCCGTACATCGCCCGCTCGCAGGCCGAACACGGCGGCCCCCACTCGGGGTGGTTCTGGGACGGTGAGAAACAGGGCGGGGGCGCGCTGACAGACATGCTGTGTCACGCGCTCGGGGGCAACGACTTCCTGCTCTCCGACCCCGAACACGGGACCGGGAGCCGCGACGAGAGCGGTAGCGCCGGTCGAAACGACGAGGGCGACGACGCCAGGCCGAACGACGAGACTGACCGGAGCGGCGGCCTCGAACCGGTGGCGGTGTCGGCCGACACGGAGACCCTGAAGTGGTCCCGGCAAGAGTACGCCGACGAACTGGCGGAAGCGTACGGCGTCGACTACGCCGACTCGCCCTCCGAGGACTACGCCCGGGCGACGGTGCGCTACGAGGACGGCGACGGCCGGCCGGTGGTCTCCGAGGCCACCGGGTCGTGGTGTTACGTCGGCGCGGGCGTCCGTCGGACCGTCGAGTTGCTGGGGCCAGAGTACTCCGGCCAGGTGCGAGCGGACGAGGAGTCCTCCAGCGTCTTCTTCTCCGACGCGGCCGCCGCCGGGGAGGGGTGGGCCGAGAAACAGACCGCCACCAGCGGCCGGATGCCCGTCGCCGGCGCCGGCGTCGTCACGGGCGGGTTCGTCGGCGAGAACCGCGACGCCGTCGAGAGCTTCCGGGCCGGCGAGAACGGCGCCTTCGACCTGCACGACGGCCGGCGCGTGCTCCGGCTCTGTATGGCCGCCTACCGGGCCGCCGAGACCGGCACCGAGGTCGACCTGCGCGAGACCGACCTGGAGGGGTACACCCCGCCGCCGGCCCGCCTGGAGTGAGTCGTCGGAAGGAGCGCTCGTCAGGAGCCATGGACAGAGCACGACTGAAGCGGATCGCGCTCGCGCCGCTGGTGTTCCCCCACGAGCTGGGCCACGCGCTGCCGGCGCTGCTCGCGGGGCTCCCCTACACCGTCGAGTTGCTCCCGGAGTGGGACGGCCCGGCCCAGCCACTGGGGCGGTTCGACGCCGTCGTCGACGACGGCACCTCGCCGACGCTGATCCGGACCATCGCCGTCGCGCCGCTCCCGATCTTCGTCGGCCTGGCCGTCGCGCTCCGGACCCTGGTCGCACCGCCGCCCGGCCTCGCGCTCCCGCTGGTGGCGCTGTGTGCCTTCTGGGGGACCCTCTCGGACGGCGACCTGGCGGTGGCCGCCGACCCGGACGCCGCCCGCGAGGCCGGCGAGTTCGTCGCCACCGTCGCCGGGTGGGAGCGGGCCGCCGCCGACGCGCTGGCGGTCGGAACCACGTTCCTGGTGGCCGGCATCCTGCTGGTGTGAGCGGACGCGGGTCGTCGTCCGTTCACCGACAGCTACACCCCCGGGCGCGTCCTCCGTGTGGCCATGACCGAGCGTGCCGGCCGGTTTCGGGTCTACCGCGTCGTCGACTCCGTCCCCCACATCAACCTCCAGGCGGTCGACGAGCCACGGCTGTACACGGTGTACGAGTCGGGCTACACCGACCTGCAGGACGCGGTCGACGACCTGCGGACGGGGGATCTCGTGGAGGCGACGCTGTCGGGCGACCCGGCGGCCGACGACGAGCCCTGGCGGATCGAGGCCGTCGAGCGGGTTGACCGCGTCCGGACGGCCTTCGCCACCGACGTGGCGCCCCCGGAGGTTGCGCAGGAGTTGTGGCACGAGGGTCTGGAGGAGCCGGTGTGTGCGACGCTGACCGAGGACGGCGAGGCGGTCGGGGTGGTGTGTGTCCAGCCTCGCTCGCCGCTGCCCGAGGGAGCGTTCGTGCCGAACGTGGTGACGGGGTTGCTCCCGCTGGAGTCGATGTTTTCGTCGATTCCGGAGGTCGGCGAGCCTGCCGTCGAGACGTTGTTCTTGGACCCCGACCCGCCGGAGGCGTCCGGGTACAGCGTTCCGTACGGGGTGGTGTTGTTGTTCGGCGAGAAGGCCGAGGAACTCCCGGACCGGTTCCGGGAGGCGTACGACCTGCCTCGTGGGGAGGATAGCCGACCCGAGTTCGATCCGTACGGGGTGTAATAATCATCCGGAGCGTCAAAATTGGAAGTCAGAGTAGCCACGACTCAGCGTACCTGAGTAATACGTTTGAAACCCTTTCTATTCCGGGCGAGCACCTCTGTTTACACTGTATGAAACGCCCTCACAATGATAACATCGTACTATCACCGCTAATGATGACGGCGGGGCAGCATGAACGGAGAGTGCTCCGGCCGGGATTCGAACCCAGGTCATTGCCTCGAGAGGGCAATATGATTGGCCGGACTACACTACCGGAGCGC
>CAZMWG010000063.1:0-14191 GCA_964569925.1 uncultured Halobacteriales archaeon
CCGTTGAGGTCCTCGTAGTAGCCGTCGCCGTCGGGATCCGTGGCGTCCGCGGGCCAGGTCGGCGCGTCGGGGGCGTCCTCGTCGTCGCAACCGTCGTCCCCGCCGTCGTCGTCTCCGTCTCCGTCGCCGGCGTTCCCGCCGCCGGGCAGGTCGTCGTGTCGGCGCTCGGCCAGCACCTGCTTGATGTAGGTCCCCATCCCCTCGCGGGCCTCCCAGGCACAGGGTCGGTCCTCACACAGCGCCGGCACGTCCTCTTCGTAGGGGTTGCCGACGGCGTCGGTGAACCCGGGGGTGTCGAAGTCCTCGACGGTCATCGCGGAGAGCCAGACCGGGTCGAAACACCAGGCGGTCCAGTGGATCGGCGCGGAGTCGAGCCACTCGACGAACGGCCTCCCGAACCCCTCCGTGGTGCCGATCACCGGGAACGCGGAGATTCCCTGTTGCCAGCCGAACTCCGTCACGAACAGCGGCACCTCCTCGTAGATCCGCGAGGTCCCCTGTCCCTGGTCGTTGTTGCCGGCCCAGTTCCCGCTCTCGCTGACGTCGTGGCCCGGGTAGACGTGGTAGGTGTAGACGATGTCCTCGCCGGCGAACTCCTCGACGCGGGCGCCCTCCGGCGACTGGCTCCAGGTCGGCGACCCCACGAGCACGAGGTTGTCGGCGTGGCGGCGGATCGTGTCCACCCACGGCTGGGCCGTGTCGACCCACCGGCGCCACACCCGGGCCTGGTAGGTCCGCTCGGCCGGGTCCCGCCCGAGGTGTGGGCCGATCGGCTCGTTGAACACCTCGTAGATCACGTGGTCCCGGTCGGCGTACCGGGGCGCCACGACGTCCCAGAACAGCCTGAGCTCCTCGTCCAGCGCGTCGTTCGTCCACCGGACGTTCCGGTGGCGGTGGAAGTCCACGATGCAGTACACCCCGCGCTCCTCGCAGCGGTCGACGACGGGGTCGAGGTGGTTCGTCAGGTACGACTCCAGCTGCGTCTCGTCGAACGCCACCGGCTCGGGTCCCTCCCCGGGCTCGTGCTCCCCGATGTCGACGGGCTGGACCGGCAGCCGGATCACCCGCGGGTGCCAGCCGGCCGCCGCCGAGGTGGCGTAGTCGATCGTCTGGACCGCGTTCTTCCCCCGTGCCGGGGCGGTCACGTCGAGTCGCTTCGGGTCGGCCGTATTGAGCCCCCGCAGGATCACCCGGTTCCCATCGGGGTCCCTGATCAGGTTGCCGTCGCGGTGCAGCGGCGGCGTCGAGACGCCGGTGCTCTCGCTCGCCCCGGCGGCCGTTCCCACCGGCGTCCGCGACGCGGCGGCCAGGCTCGCGCCCGCGACCCCCGTCGCGGCGGCCCGCAGGACCGCCCGCCGCGAGGTTCTCGACCCCTCGGTCGTCGCGCGGTCCGCCGTCCCGTCGTTCGGTCGCCCGGTTCCCCCGTGACCGTCGTCCTCGTGCGTGTCGCTCCCGGCGTGGTCGTCCGTCTCGACGCGGTCGTCCGTCTCGGTGTGCTCGGTCATCTGTCTCCCCCGCACCCGCGACGCCGGACGCCCCCCGACGTCCGGTCGCGCGTGCTTCTGTAAACTCCAGTCCCCCGCGTAATAAACGCTTTCGAGGGCGAGATCCCACGGCCGGATCCGGGGGTTCAAACCGGGCGACGCACAACCACGTGGCGATGACCGACGACGGGGACTGGCAGGGGTACTTCCCGTTCCCCGAACCCTACGAGGCCCAGTCCGACGCCGCCGAGCGGATCCGGCGGGCCGGGGAGTCGCGGGGCTACCTGGCGACGGAGGGGCCCTGCGGGACCGGCAAGACCGCCGCGGCGCTGTCGGCCGGCGCCGCCCTGGTCCGTGAGACGTCGCTGTACGACCGGATCTTCGTCGTCACGCCGGTCAAACAGCAACTGGAGCAGTTCGTCGCCGACCTCCGGGCGATCAACGGCGGGCTGGACGAACCGCTGGACGGCATCGCCCTGGTCGGCAAGCGCGACCTCTGCCCGTACGAGCGCGAGGGGCGGTTCGGCGACGCGAGCGTGAACGAGCGCTGCCGGGAGCTGCGCGAGGCTACCGCCGAACTCGTCGAGGGCGACGAGGGCCCGACGCAGGCGGCCGTCGCGGAGGCGGTCGCCGAGGACGACTCCGACGACCAGTGGTGGGACCCGCGGCTGGGCAGCGACCTGGCGAAGGCGGCCCGGCCGGCCGCGGACGGCGGCGCGACGCTGAGCGACGAGGTCCTCTCGACGGCCGGCGTCGACTCGCCTTACCGGCCCGAACAGCCCGCCGCGCCGGCCGAGATGGACGAGAGCGAGCCGCTGTACTGTCCGTTCGAGGCCGACTGGTACGCCCGCAACTGCGGGTCGCCCTTCGGCTTCGACGCCGGCGACCGCAACGTCCTGACCGCCGAGGACTACCTCCCGACGGCGACCGAGCGCGGGACCTGCCCCCACCGCGCGATGGGCGTGCTGATGGAGGAGGCGGAGGTGGTGATCGGCAACTACAACCACCTGTTCGACCCGAGTTCGCGGCTGCTGACCGAGTCGCTGCTCGACGACCGGACGTTCGTCGTCGTCGACGAGGCCCACCGCCTGGAGGGGCGGGTCCGGGACCTGCTGTCGGACCGGCTCGGCCGACAGACGATGAAACAGGCCCGCGGGGACTGCTCGTCGCTGCTGACCTACGCCCGCCAGAGCCGGGAGGGCCGGACCGCCGTCGAGGACGCCCTCGCGGCCCGCGAGGTACCCCTGGAGGCCGTCGAGCGGGTCCGGGACTTCCTCGACGACGCCGTCGACTGGCTGGACGACCGGGTCGAGCGCTTCCTCGACGCCGAACACGAGGGGTGGCGCGCGAACCCGGCGGGTCTCCCGGAGACGGACCGCGAGATCCCGCTGCGGGACCCGGAGACCACCGAGCGCGACGCGTTCACCGAGTGGGCCGAGCGCGCGGGCTACCACGGGAGCTTCCGGCGGACGGTCTCGACGGTCGGGGCCGCCGTCGAGGACGCTCTCGACCAACTCGGCGTGGGCCGTCAGCCGGTCGTCGCCGCGGCGACGGGCGTGCTGGGCTCGTGGTGGGCCCGCGGTCACGACCACCACCTCCGGGAGGTGGTGCTGGACGCCGCGCCGACCGACCCGCGTCGCGTCGAGACGGCCTACCAGGCGGCGTACAACCCCGCGCTGTACTGCTACAACTGTATGCCCGGCCCGTCGCTGCGGGACGCCTTCGACGAGTTGGGCGGGGGCGTGCTGATGAGCGCCACCCTCGAACCGCTCGACGTGTTCGCCCGCGTCTCCGGCCTGGAGGCGCTCGCTGCGGGCGACGACGGGGCCCGACCGGACGCCGACGGGGGTGCAGACGACGGAGCGGCCGACGCCGCGGACGACGAGAGCGGTCGGCCGGTGGAGACGGCGACCTACGACCTGTCCTTCCCGCCGGAGAACCGGGCCTCCTACCTCGTGGACGCGACGCCGTTCACCGCGCGCAACCGGGGGGATCCGGGGGCGATGGAGCCGCTGGGCGAGGGGTGGAACGACACCCGCGACGAGTACGCCCACGCCCTGCGGACGCTGTCTCGGTCGCCCGGCAACGTGCTCGTGGCGATGCCGAACTACCGGGAGGCTCGCTGGGCGGGGGCCTACCTCGACGGGGCGGTCGACAAGCCGGTGTTGGTCGACGAGTCGTCCTCGAACGAGGCGACCGAGCGACGCAAGCGACGGTTCTTCCGGGGCGAGGGGAAGGTGCTGGTCACCAGCGCCCGCGGCACGCTCACGGAGGGGGTCGACTACGACGGCGAGAAGCTCTCGACCTGCGCGGTCGTCGGCGTCCCCCTCGTCAACGTCGGCTCGCCCCGCGTCCGCGCGGTCCGACGGGCCTACGGCGAGGCCTTCGGCTCGGAGCACGCCTTCGAGTACGCGCTGACGGTGCCGGCGGTGCGGCGGGCCCGCCAGGCCATCGGTCGGGTGATCCGCGGCGCCGACGAGGTCGGGGTCCGGGCGCTGGTCGGCCGCCGGTACGTCCCCGGCGCGCGCCACTCCGTCCACGAGCACCTGGCCGCCGGCGAGCGCGAGGAGTTCGTCCGGATGACGACGGAGTTCCTCGGCCCGCAACTGGAGCGGTTCTGGGACGAACGGGCGCCGTGAGCGACGGCGGACCCGCGGTTCGACGCGGCTCCGACGCCCGCTGCCGGTCCCGGAGTGGAAACTGTTTTATGTGATACTGGGAGTTTCACCTGTAGATGCCCGAGTGTCAGAACTGCGGCGAGTTCGTCACCGAGCAGTACGTACGGGTGTTCACGCCGGAGGGGTACGAGGGCCCCCGGGTCTGCCCGTACTGCGAGGACAAGCTCCGCGACGGGGCACAGATCAGGGAGGCGCGGTCCTCCCGCCAGTAGGTTCGACGGGTTTTCGAGTCGTCGACGCCTCCCGCCGGTATGAGCGATATCGACGTCGAACCGGTCGAGGAGATCGACGCGCCGGCGGGGATCGACGCCCCCGACTACGTGCTGTACGGCGGGAAGGGTGGCGTCGGCAAGACCACGATGGCCGCGGCCACGGCGCTGGCGAGCGCCCGCGACGACACCCCGACGCTCGTCGTCTCGACGGACCCGGCCCACTCGCTGTCGGACACCCTCGGGACGGAGGTGCCGGCCGAGCCCGCGCGGATCCGCGACGACGTTCCCCTCTACGGCGCCGAGATCGACCCCGAGGCCGCGGCCGCCGGCCCCTTCGGCGTCGAGGACGAGTTCGGCGGCCTGGACGCCCTGCTGGGCGGGCCGGCCGGCGGCGGAACCGGCGTGGGCGGCGCGGGCGTGGGTGCCGGCGCGGGCGCCGACGGCGGTCCGGACGTCGCCTCGCTGACCGAGTCGATGCCCGGCGCCGACGAGGCGGCCGCGATGCGCCTGCTCCTGCAGTACATGGACGACCCGCGCTTCGAGCGGGTGGTCGTCGACACCGCCCCGACGGGACACACGCTGCGCCTGCTGGAGTTGCCCGAGGCGATGGACTCGATGCTCGGGACGATCCTCTCGCTGCGCGAGCGGCTCTCGGGGATGCTGGACGGGCTCACCGGGATGTTCGGCGACGACGACGCCGACGCCGAGGCGGGGATGGAGGACCTGCAGGAACTGCGCGAGCGCGTCGAGGAGCTACGGGCGGTGTTGCGCGACCCCGACCGGACGGACTTCCGGGTGGTGTTGGTCCCCGAGGAGCTGTCCGTGCGGGAGTCAGAACGCCTGCTCTCCCGGCTCGACAACTTCGGCGTCCCGGTGGGGACCATCGTCGTCAACCGGGTGCTCCAGGACCTCGACGAGGTGATCGACGGGCCGGTCCCCGAGGGCTACGTCGGCCCCAGCCACGACGGCTGTGAGTTCTGTGCCCGCCGGTGGGCGGTCCAGCGGGACGCGCTGGCCCGCTCGCAGGACCTCTTCCGTGGCCACGACGTCCGCCGGGTGCCGCTTCTCGCCGAGGAGGTCCGCGGCGAGGAGTTGCTGCGGGTGGTCGCCGCCTGTCTGGGCTGAGCCGTCGGCCCGGGCGGCGGGCGAGTCCCTCTCGCCGAACCGTCACCCTCCCGACGGACCCTCGTGGACGTCGTCGGTCCGCTCGTACTCCAGGGTCTCGGCGGTGCGCGCCGCGACCTCGGCGCCGAACTCGCGCTCGACGAGCCACAGCGCCGCGTCGATCCCCGCGGTGACCCCGCCCGCGGTCAGCAGGTCGCCGTCGTCGACGACGCGGGCCTCGACCACCTCGGCGTCGCTCGTCCGCAGGTCCGCCAGCGCGCTGTGGTGGGTGACGGCCGGCCGACCGTCCAGCAGGCCGGCCCGTTTGAGGACCATCGCGCCGGTACACACCGACAGCACCGTCGTCCCGGCGTCGTACAGCGCCCGGATCCGGCCGGGCAGTGGACCCGCCGCCGCGGCCCGGGCACCCGCTCGCCGGTCCGCGGCGCTCGCGACGGCGCCGTCTCCGTCGCCATCCTCGTCGCCGGCGTTGCCGCCGACGCTCTCTCGATCACCCCCACCGTCGTCGCCGTCGCCGCCGCCGCTCGCGTTCCAGCCCCCGCCGGGCACGATCAGGTACTCCGGGGGGGCCTCGGGTCCGGGGAGTCCCCCGTGGGGCTCGACGACCAGCCCCCGGCTGGCGGTCACCGTCTCCGGCACCCCGCCGGACGGCCCGCTCGCGTCCCCGTCGTCCGCGTCCGCGACGATCCGTGGTCGCAGGTCGGCGCCGGCCTCCGCGGCCGCCCCGAGGACGTCGTACGGTCCGACCGCGTCCAGTTCCTCGAACCCCTCGTACACGAGCACCGCGGCGGTCGCGTCGTCGGTCACGACGGCCGGTCGGCCCCCCACCGGGAAGCAGTGTCGGTCCGCCGGTCAGTCCTCGAGGACGAGCACGTGCAGGTCGTTCACGTTCGTCCCGGTCCGGCCGGTCCGGATCGACGCCCCCCGGTCGTCCAGGAACCCGCCGGCGTCGTGGACCGCGAGCGCCTCGCGGGCCGCCCGCTCGTCGTCGGGGCCCGCGACGGTGTCGGCGTCGACGACCGCGCCGGCCACGGCCGAGGCCCCGTCGCGGCCGTCCGTGTCGACCGCGGCCAGGGTGGCGCCCGCGGGGAGGGACAGCGCCGCGGCCAGCGCGAACTCCCGGTTGGGGCCACCCTCCGGGTCGCCGTCCCCGTCGGCGTCAGTTTCGCCGTCAGCCTCCCCGTCCGTCTCCCCATCGCCGCCGGAGCTCCGGTCGCCGGAGTCCCCGTCTTCGACGGCCCGGTCGGGGCTCCCGTCGGCCAGCGTCACGGTCAGCTCACCCCCGGAGAGGACGACGGCGGGGGGCGCGACCGGGTTCCCGGTCGCCAGGGCCTCCCCCGCGACGGCCGCGTGGCCGTGTGCGGCCTCGCGGGCCTCGCCACAGCAGCGCGAGGAGAGGACCAGCGGCTCGTACCCCCGGTCCCGGGCGACCGTCCGGGCGGCCCGGATCGCCGTCCACCCGTTCGCGAGGACGTGGGTGTCGACGGCGGCGACCGCCGGGTCGTCGGCTCCCGGGGTCTCGCCCGGGCCGTCCCCGCCCTCCGCCGCGCCGGCCCGGAAGTGTGCCCGGACCGCCGGCGCGTCGATCCCGTACCGGTCGAGCACCGCGAGCGCGTCGGCGTAGGTGGTCTCGTCGGGGGCGAACGGTCCGGAGCCGATCACGGCGGGGTCGTCGCCCACGACGTCGCTGAAGAGCAAGGCGGCGACGGTCGCCGGCGCGGCGACCCGCGCCAGGCGACCGCCCTTCAGCCGCGAGCAGTGTTTCCGGACGGCGTTGATCTCCCCGATGGTCGCGCCGCTCTCGAGCAGCGCCCCGGTGACCGACCGCAGGCCGTCCAGTCCGACCGCCCCGACCGGCGCCGGCAGGAGCGCGCTCGCGCCGCCGGTGACCACGCCCAGCAGGAGCGTCCCCTCGCCGACCGCCCGGGCGCGCTCTACGACGGCCTCGGCGCCGGCGACGCCGGCCTCGCCCGGGACCGGGTGGTCGCCCTCCCGGACCGCGACCGGGCCGGCCGGCGTCGGGTCGTCGGTCACCACCACGCCGCCGTCCAGGTGCGGGCCGAGCCGCTCCGCGAGCGCCGCCGCCGCCCGCGCGGCCGCCTTCCCGCCGCCGACGACGAGGACCTCGTCGAACGCGTCCAGGTCGTAGACCGTGTCGCCGATCCGCAGCGTGACCTCCCCGGGGCGGGTCCCGTCGCCGGCACCTCCGTCCCCTCCCCCGTCCTCGCCGTGGTCACCGTCCCCGCCGTCCTCTCCCTGGTCCCTCCGAGCGCGTCCGTCCGCGACCGTCACGGCACCCTCGATCACGGTCTCGGGGCGGGCGGCCTCGACGCCGGCGGCGACACAGTCCAGCGCCAGTTCGCGGGCCGGCGTCGTCGCCAGCGCAGGCCGGTTCTGGACGATCGACCCGCTCCCGTCGGCCCGGTCGTCGGGGTCGGAGCCGTCCCCGTACATCAGGCGAGGGTGCGCAGGAAGCCGACGACGGCGTCACGCCACCGGTCGGGGAGGTGGTCGGCGAGGACGGCGACCCTGGCGAGTTGGCCCACGGGGTAGCGCGGGTCGGGGTCGCTCGTGGAGGCGGCGTCCCGGATCGTCTCCGCGACCGCCCGCGGCGGAACCGACAGCGGCCCGCGACCGACCTCCTCGGCGTCCTCGAAGGCCTCGTACAGCCACTCGTAGGCCCCGGTGCGCTCGACCGCCTCCAGCGACGCCCGGGCGGTGTCCTCGAAGGCGGTCTCGACCGGCCCCGGTTCGACCAGCACCACGTCGACGCCGTCGTCGTCGACCTCGACGCGGAGCGCGTCGCTGAGCGAGCCCAGCGCCGCCTTCGAGGCCGCGTAGGCGCCCGACCCCGGCAGCGAGACCCGCGGGGCGACGCTGGAGACGTTGACGACCGTCCCCTCGCCGGCCTCGCGCATCCCCGGCAGCGCCGCCCGGATCAGCCGGTGGGGGCCGTAGAGGTTGACGTCGAACTGGTCGTGGAGCCGGGCCGTCGGGACCTCCTCGACGGCGCCCCGCTGGCTGACGCCCGCGTTGTTCACCAAACAGTCCAGCGGCTCGTCCTCGGTGACTCGCTCGACCGCCCGCTCGCAGTCCCGGGCGTTCGTGACGTCCAGTTCGGACGTCTCGGCGCCCGCCGCCGCCAGGTCCGTGAGGTCGTCCTCGTCGCGGGCGGTCGCGTGGACGGTCCACTCGTCGTCCAGAAACGCCTCCGCCGTCGCCCTGCCGATCCCCGACGAACAGCCGGTTATCAGCACCGTCCGTGCCATGGGCGCGCCGACGGCGCCGGGACAATTAAGCGCGTGGCTTCCGCCGGCGTCCGGAACCCGCCGACGGCGTCGAGTCGCCGGTCAGGAGAGTCCCGGCGGCGCTCGGCGGTGACGGCGGGCGAGTCAGCAACCTTTTGCCGGCGGCACGAGCAGTTCGGATCGATGGCCGACCGGGACGACGTCTGCGTGCTCGTGCCCACGCTCAACGAGGAGGCCACGATCGGCGACGTGGTCCGGGGGTTCGTCGAGCGGGGCTTCGAGCACGTGCTGGTGATCGACGGCGGCTCGACCGACGGCACGGAGTCGATCGCCCGCGAGGAGGGCGCCCGCGTGGTGACACAGGTAGGCGACGGCGGGAAGGGCCAGGCGATCCAGGAGGCCCTGCAGCGCCACGTCGACCGGCCCTACGTCCTGATGCTCGACGGCGACGGCACCTACGACCCCGCGGAGGCCGACCGACTGCTCGACCCGCTGTTGGCCGGCGAGGCCGACCACGTCGTCGGCAACCGGTTCGCGAACATCCAGCCCGGCGCGATGCCCCGGCTCAACCGGATCGGCAACGGGCTGATCAGCCGGGCGTTCGCGCTGGTCCACGGCCGCGACCTCGTCGACATCCTCTCGGGCTACCGCGCGTTCACCCTGGAGTCGGCCCGCCGGTTCGACATGTCCGCCGAGGGTTTCGGCATCGAGACGGAGATGTCGGTCGAGTGTGTGAAACACGGCGTCGAGACAGCCGTCGTGCCGATCACCTACTCGCCCCGGCCCGACGACTCGGAGACGAAGCTCAACCCGTTCCGCGACGGCGCGACGATCCTGCTGACGCTGTACCGGATGGCAAAGACCAACAACCCGCTCTTCTACTTCGGGAGCGTCGGCTCGCTCAGCACGCTCGTCGGGATCGCGCTGGCGGGCTGGGTCGGCTACGAGTGGTTCGTCCGGGGCATCTCCCACGAGGTGATCGCCGTCGTCGCCGCCTCCGGCGTCCTGTTCGGCGTCCAGTTGCTGATGTTCGGCGTGCTGTCGGACATGATCGTCGCGGTCAACCGCGAGCAGACGCGACAGCTCCAGCGGATCGCCCGCGAACTCGGCGACGGACCGGCCGACGGGCCCGGCGCGGGCGGCGACGGAACGGGCCGGACCCGACGGGACCGGAGCGACGACCGCGCGGCCGCCGACGGCGGCGAGGACGACTGATACCGGGCGGACACGACGGGGGGCGGTGACGGGACCGAGACGGAGGGCTCAGAACGGGACGAGCGACCGCAACTGCGCGATCAGGCTCCGGCCGGCGGCCTCGCGCTTGCGCTCGAAGGCGGGGTGGAGGGCGTTCAGCAGTTCCTGTTCGTTCTCGAACTGTCGCCGGCCGACGTCCTCGAGCAGCGAGTCCAGCGAGACGGTGGCGCCGTCGGCGTTGTACGGGACGGAGACGTGACCGACCTCCCGCCGGAGCGTGGCCGTGTCGGTCGGGAACTGGACGTCGGCCTCGGAGAGGTCGTCGTCCAGGGCCGCGATCCCGAACTCGATGACGTCGGGTTCGTCCGTGTCGTCGCTCGGTGGCCGTACTCCCATTACGCTGACGCAGGCCCGGCAGCCCGAAAGACCTTGTGCTGTCGGGCCGGCGCGGAGGTCGTCCTCGGCCGCACCGGCGCGCGGCCGCTCTCAGTCGTCGGCGGCCCCGGGGGAGTCAGCGGGGACCCACTCCTCGGCCCACTCCTCTATGACGCCGAAGACGGGACACAGCGCGCGGGCCTTCTCGGTGAGCCGGTAGTAGGTGGCGACGGGCGACTCCTCCTCGACCCGGCGGTCGACCAGCCCGTGCTCGCCCAGGTCGTCGAGCACCCGCGAGAGCGTGCGGGCGTTGGCGCCGGTGGCCCGCTTGAGCTCGTTGAACCGGTGCTCGCCGTCCTGGAGCTGGTAGAGCACCTCCAGACGCCACCGCGAGCCGATCTGTTCGAGCGACCGCACCACGCCACAGGGCGACTCCTCGCCCTCCTCGGGCTCGGGCGTCGAGATGGATGACATCGGTGTTACTCGGTTACGCCTACGTCCGGGAACGCCCATATAGGTTCGGTACCGAACCAGGTAACGTGATGATACCACAGCCGACGCGGACGCCGACGGACCGATCCAGGACGGGCGGGCGAGAGGAGACCGCGACGGACGCGGGGGTGGTCGCCTGATGTTCACGGCGACCGGGTCGGGCGAGATCTTCCTGGCGGCCCGCGTGCTGTTCGGCGGCGTGGTTGCGTTCATGGGGCTCAACCACTTCATGAACGCCGACCAGATGGCCCCTTACGCCGAGGCCAAGGGGATCCCGCTGCCCTCGCTGGCCGTCACGGTCTCGGGCGGCCAGCTAGCGCTGGGCGGACTGGCGATCGCCGTCGGCGCGTACCCGGCGGCAGGCGCGGGCGCCGTCGCCACCTTCCTGCTGATCGCCACGCCGACGATGCACGACTTCTGGGCGGCCCCCGAGGGGGGGTCCAGGCCGAACTGACGAACTTCCTGAAGAACCTCACGATGCTCGCGGCGTCGCTGGCCTTCCTGGCGCTCTCCGCCGTCGACTGGCCCTACGCCGTCGGCGTCTCCCTGTTCTGACCGGGTAGTGCCCTCGTACCGTGCCGGCGAGTGCGGCGTCACGCATAATACTACGCGCGCGCTTTCGGTTCGCACATGCCGGTCCCGCAGGCTCCGTCGTGGGTGCCGTTTCGCGCCCTGGCGGTCGTCGCCGCCGTCGCGCTCTCCTCGCTGTCGGCCCGCCGACTGGACCGCTCCGGTCGACACCTGGCGGGGCTCCGGTCGCGGCTCCTCCTGGGGATCCCCTGGGGGACCGTCCTGACGGTCCTGTTCGTGCTCGCGGTGTACCTGTTCGTCCAGTCCGGGATCCGGGACTTCCGCAACCCCGTCGTCATCGCCTTCCGGTCGTGGTCGTACTTCTACCCGCTCGGGATGGTGACGGCGGCGTTCTCCCACGGCGGGGTGAACCACCTCGTGGGCAACCTGGTCGGGACGGCCGCGTTCGGCGGCGTCGCGGAGTACTACTGGGGGCACTACCCCCGCGACCGGGGGACCGCGACGTTCTCGTCGCTGCGGACCAACCCGTACGCCCGGATCGTGGCCGTGCCGGCGGCCTCGGTGGTCGTCGGCCTGTTCACCGCGCTGTTCTCGCTGGGCGCGGTGATCGGCTTCTCGGGGGTGGTGTTCGCGATGGCCGGCTTCGCGCTGGTGGTCCGCCCGCTGACCACGGTGCTCGCGCTGGTCGGGACGCGGGTGATCGACCTCGTGATCGCGGGCCTGTTGAACCCCAGCGTGGCCTACTCCCCCCGGCCGCGGGTGAGCCAGCCGTGGTGGTCACAGGTGGCGATCCACGACCACGCGATCGGTCTGCTGGCGGGCGTGTTGCTCGCCGCGGTCGTGGTCCGGCGCCGGCGCGTCGTCCGGTCGCCGGGTCGGCTCTGGTTCGCGGCGCTGGCCTTCGCCGCCTTCGAGGGGCTGTGGGCGGTGTACGTCCCGCTGAGCGGCGGACGCTTCCTGCTCTTTCGCTGGGCCGGCGTCGCGGCCGTGTTCACGCTCGTCCCCGTCCTGATGGCGGCGGTCGACGGCCACGAGCGGCCGCTCGTCGCCCGGATCGGTCTCGACCGCCGCGAGGCCGCCACGGGGTTCCTGTTCGCCCTGCTGATCGCGCTGTCGCTGGTGGCCGTCCCGTACAACGTCGCGCCCGTCGGGTCGGCGCCGGCGCCCGGACCGACGGTGTCGGTGCGGGACTACTCGGTCGGCTACGGGGAGAACGTCAGCGACGAGTACGTCGGCGCGGTCGACGTCCCGCTGGTGGACCTCACCGACGGCGCCCGCACCAGCGGGGTGATCGTCACGAGCGAGCGCCGGTCGATCTGGTACACCCGGCTGACGGCCGCCGCGGTCGCGAACCAGGGCGAGTCCCGGATCGAACTCGGCGGGATCGGCTGGCGGGACGCCGTCTACATCAACCGGACCGGCTGGAGCGTTCAGGGCAACGACACCGTCTACAAGGTGTTCCTGCGGGCCGACGGGCCGCGTCGACTCGGGTTCTCCTCGCCGGCCTCGCGGGCCAGCCCCACCGTCGCCGGGCGGAACGTGATCGTCGCGCCGACGGCCGACGGGTTCCGGGCGACGATCGCCAGGGACGGCGAGGCGCTGGGCGGCGTCCCGATGCCGCCGGGCAACACCACCGTCCGGGTCGGCGGAATCGTGCTCGAACGGAACGAACGGACGCTGTACGCCGTCACGAACCGCAGCGGCGATCCGACCCGCGTCCAGGTCGCCCGCCGGATGCCCTGACCGGTCAGGCCCCTCGGTCCCACTCGATCCGGTACACCTCGACCTCGATCTCGCGGCTCTCCTCGTCGTGGAAGTCGAACTGCCGCGGGAGGTCCAGCGCCGCCCGGTAGCTGTCGGTCACCGCGCCGCCCTCGTCGTCGGCGAAGGCGGTGACGAACTCCCGGCTGCCCGCGTTGTGGATCGAGTACGAGACGCGGGCGAGGTCGGCGGCCGCCGCCAGGAAGCCCCGGTCGGCGTGTTCGTTGCCGTCCTGTGCGCCGAACGGCGGGTTCATCACGACCGTCGCGTCGGTCGTCGACAGCGGCGGCCGGGCGGCGTCGCCCTGGAGGAAAGAGACCGAGGCGACGGCGGCCACCCGCCGACGGTTCTCGCGGGCGGTGGCCAGCGCGGCCCGGTCGAGGTCGACGCCGACGACCCGCTCGGGTCCCCGCAGCGCCGCCGCCAGCGCCAGCATCCCCGTCCCCGAGCCCAGGTCGAGCACGGTCCGGCCCTCCACGTCGCCCCGCAGGTCCGCGAGGTGGACGAGGTGGGCCGCCAACTCGGGCGGGGTCCGGTACTGTTCCAGCGGAGCGCTCGGATCGTCGAACCCGGCGACGACGCCCAGCTGCTGGACCAGCTCGCGCTTGGTCGCCATCGCCGCCACACACGCCGCCGGGGCGCAAAAGCGTTCCCGTCCGCCCCGGACTCGCTCGGGGCGCTCGGGGCGACCGGCGGCAACGACCCTACCAGGTGCCGTGGAACGTGTCGAAGGAGAGCTCCTCCAGGGGCTTCTCGCCGACCGCGATCTCGTACTCGCCGGGGGTAAGCATCGGACGGTGGAACTGCGGGCCGTCGTCGGTGGTGATCCGGGGGCAGCCCGTGTTGACGTAGGCGTCGAAGCCGAAGTTGCGCAGCCGGTCCGGGGTCACCTCGTCCATCGTCACCAGGTAGGCGTCGTCGTTGTTCTCGACGATCTCCGTCGCGGTCTCCCAGCGGCCCTGTCCGATCTTCGTACAGAAGATCACGCCCCACTTCTCGGCGTCCATCGCCTTGTGGACCGAGGCGTAGCGCTGCTTGAGGAACTTCTCGGCGTCGGCGACCGACACGGCGTTGTTGACGGGGTCCGCGAT
>CAZMWG010000064.1:0-13965 GCA_964569925.1 uncultured Halobacteriales archaeon
GGGCGCCGACCATCGCCGTCGCGGTGCCGTGCTGGCCGGCGCCGGTCTCGGCGATCAGCCGCTCCTTGCCCGCTCGCTTCGCCAGCAGCCCCTGTCCGAGCGTGTTGTTGAGCTTGTGGGCGCCGCCGTGCAGCAGGTCCTCGTGTTTGAGGTAGATCTCCGTGTCGTAGCGCTCGCTGAGCGTCTCGGCGTGGAACACCGGCGTCGGTCGCCCGCCGAAGTGTTCCAGCAGGTCGCGGAACTCCGTCGTGAACGCCTCGTCCTCGCGGGCGTCGTCGAACGCCGCCGCGAGTTCGTCGAGCGGTTCCTCCAGGGGTTCGGGGACGTGGCGTCCCCCGTACTCGCCGAACTCGCCGGTCTCGTCCTGTGAAGACATACCCGTCATGACGCGCGTATCGACTAAAACCCGACGGTGGCCGTCGTCCGCGGCCGCCGACGGGGAGGACCCCCCGAGTCGCTCCGAACGCGACCCGGCGACCGGCACCGATCAGCGCTCGTGTCCCCGCCGGGCCAGCTGGTGGGCGCGCTCGTTGCGCCCGCGGGGCACTGAGCGGTAGGTGACGACGGGGACGTCCGTGAGGTGTTCCCGCGCCGTCGCAACCCGGCGTCGCGAGATCGGGTTCGAGGGCTCGGCCGGCGAGTCGGGGTCCGCCGCCCGGATCACCGCGTCGGCGTCGCCGTGGAGGTGGACGGCGGCCGGCCGGTCGAACGACTCCGCCACCGCCCGCGTCGTCTCGACCAGCGCGCGGTACTCCAGGGCCGTGCTGGAGACGACGGCGTCGACCGACAGCGACCGCTCGACGTAGGTCTCGGTCCCGTCCTCGACGAGCACGCCCACCGCACCCGACCGGGGGGTCGCGTTGTCCGGGGCGTACAGCACGCTGGCGTCGAAGTACGCCAGCAGCGACGGCGGCGCCACGTGGACACCTGAGAGCCCGCCGGGCTTAGCTCCGGCGGCCGACCGTCCGCCCGGACGGCGGGTCGGTTCACCGTCGCCGGCGGACCCGGTCGCTGGTGCGCACGTCGATGTCGAGCTTCTCCGTCCCGCGGATCCAGTCGAGGTAGCCCGCCAGCCGGTCGGCCCCGCGCAGCGCCTCGGCGGTGTCGAACGACTCGCGCAGCTCCTCGTTGGTGAACAGGGCGTGGACCTGGTCGTGACAGGGGCGACACAGCTCCACGGTCGGGCTCTCCGCGCGGTTCTCCGGCTCCAGGTGGTGGGTCTGGACGACCTGTGGGTCGTCGATCCGCTCGTCGGGGATCCGCCGCCGACAGAGCGCACACGTCGTCGCCATCACCGGAACCAGGGCTCGCACCGGCTTAGCTCCGGCGGCCCCGAGCGTCTCGGCGTCGTGATCGGGGTCGCCGGTGGGCGCCGGAACGGCTATGACCGACCCGGTCCATCGGCCGTCGGGATGATCGTCTCGGGCACCGTCATCGCCGACCCGGAGACCGTGATCGAGGACGGCGCGGTCGTCGTGGAGGACTCGGAGGTCGCCTTCGTCGGGGAGCGCGAGGCCGCCCTCGCCGAGTACCCCGACCGCGAACACCGCTCGTACGACCTCGTCGCGCCGGGGGTCGTCGGCGCGCACGTCCACTCCGTCCAGAGCCTCGGGCGGGGGATCGCCGACGACGCGCCGCTGCTGGAGTGGCTCTCCGAGCACGTCCTCCCGATGGAGGCCGCCCTCGACGCCGAGGCGACCCACACCGCGGCGGCGCTTGGCTACCTGGAGTGTCTGTCCGCCGGCGTGACGACCGTCGTCGACCACCTCACCGTCGACCACGCCGACGAGGCGTTCGCGGCGGCCCGCGAGACCGGGATCCGGGGCGTGCTCGGCAAGGTGTTGATGGACCGCGAGGACGCCGGTCCCGAGGGGCTGATCGAGGACGCCGACGCCGCCCTGGCCGAGAGCGAGCGGCTGATCGAGCGCCACCACGACCCCGAGGGTCGCCTCCGGTACGCCGTCACGCCGCGCTTCGCGGTCTCCTGTACCGAGGACTGTCTCCGGGGCGCCCGCGAACTGGCCGACCGCCACGACGGCGTCCGGGTCCACACCCACGCCGCCGAGTCCCGCGACGAGGTGGCCACCGTCGAGGAACGGACCGGCCGGCGCAACGTCGAGTACCTCGACGACGTCGGCCTCACCGGCCCGGACGTGGTGTTGGCCCACTGCGTCTGGACGGAGGAGCGCGAGCGGGCGATCCTCGCCGACACCGACACGAACGTCGTCCACTGTCCGTCGTCGAACATGAAACTGGCCTCGGGCGTCGCGCCGGTGGCCGACTACCGCGACCGGGGGATCACCGTCGCGCTGGGCAACGACGGGCCGCCCTGCAACAACACCCTCGACCCCTACACCGAACTCCGGCAGGCGAGCCTGCTGGCGAAGGTCGACGCCCTCGACGCGACGGCGCTGCCCGCCGGGGCGGTCCTGGAGATGGCGACGCTCTCCGGCGCCCGCGCCGCGGGATTCGACCGCCTCGGGGCGCTCCGGGAGGGGTACCGCGCCGATCTGGTCGGCCTCTCGACGGACGCCCCCCGGGCGACGCCGGTCCACGACCCGCGCTCGCACCTCGTCTACGCCGCCCACGGCGACGACGTCCGACTGACCGTGGTCGACGGGACGGTCCGCTACGACGACGGGGCGTTCCCGGGGGTCGACGCCGACGCGATCCGCGAGCGGGCCGAGCGGCTGGCGGCGACCCTGTAGGACCGGAGTCTCGTTCCGGGCGGCGTCGTCTCGGGGGCGGTTCCCGGCCGAGGGTCTCGTCTCCGTCCGGCGATCCCGCGTTCCGTCGGCGGTTTTGTCTCCGGCCGGTGAATCCGTCCTCAGTCGGCGGTCCCGTTCTCGGTCGGCGTGGCGTCGGTCCACGCGCGTCGCGTGACCCACTCCGGGGGCTCGACCGTCACCGGGCGGAGCTCGTAGTCGGCCTCGACGACGATCCGACGCCGCCCGTCGTCGGTCCGGCGGTCGTAGACGACCCGGAGCGACCGGACCACGCCCGCCGGCGAGACCGTCGCCCGGAAGCTGAAGTTCTCGACGCCCTCGACCGACGCCGGCGGGGTGTCCGCGACCACCTCGTAGCCGGGGGCCTCGTCGGACGACGTCCGCGCGACGGTCGCGTCGTCGGCCGAGAGGAACCGCTCCAGCGGGCCCACCACCTCGCCCGCGAACAGGTCGGTCGGGGGCCGGACGGCGCTCGATCTGTCGTACCGGATCGCCGGCGGCTCCCCGTAGCCCATCCGGGAGTAGGTGGTCTCCCCGTCGGCGTACGTGCTGACGTTGAACAGTCCGGACTCGGTCTCGCCCGCGTGGCGGTAGCGCCGCGGTCCCGCCGCCCGGAGCACGGTCTCGGCGGTGGCGCCGTCGACCGTCCGCCGGAGGGTCCGTTCGTATGTCGTGTTCCGCAGCGCCCGGACGTGAGCGACCGTCAGCGCCCCGACGTCCGTGACCCCCGTCGCCGACAGCCCCGGGACCGACGCCGGCCCGGGTCGTTCCGTCGGTGTGGGGGTCGGGTCGGGCACCGGCGCAGGCGTCACCGTCGGCGTCGCCGCGTCGGACGGGGGGCCCCCGAGCGCGCCACAGCCGGCCAGCAGCGCCAGCGCCGCCGTCGCCAGGAGCGCCGCCCACCGGATCCGCCCGTCCGTGGCGGTCGTCGACGGCGACCGACCGCGTCTCCCTCGGTCGCTCACCGGCGGATCTCGAACCCCTCGATCCCCTCGGGGTCGCCGTACTCGACCGCGACGTCCGCCACCTCGGCCCGCGGGCTCCCCTCGTGACACCACTCCACCGTCTCCTCGACGGCCGCCGTCTGTCCCTCGAAGATGGCCTCCACGCGGCCGCCGTCCAGGTTGCGGACCCAGCCGTCGACCCCGTGCTCGCGGGCCCGGTCGCGGGTCGTCGCCCGGTAGTAGACGCCCTGTACCGTCCCGGTGACGTACACGTGTGCGCGTGTGCGATCGCCCATGTGTCGACGTGTGAGCGCGGGGCTGAAAGTTCCGGGGCTCGGCCGGGCGCCACGGGGCGTCGACGTGGTCACAGCCGTCGGCCCGGTCGTCGACCGCTCGCGGCGGTCACTCCCCGACCGCCCGCTCGTCGATGGCGTCGAGCACCCCTGCCAGGTCGTAGATCCGGTCGGTCGCCCGGATCGCCGTCGGATCGCTCTCCTCGTCGACGTCGACGACGCCCAGTTCCGCGAGGGGTGTCAGGTGAGCGTTGTGGAGACGCTCGGCCGCCCGGTCGACGAACGCCTCGCTGAGTTCGACCGGCGGACGGTTCCGGTTCCGGCCCGCCACCCGCCGGGCCAGTTCCGGCAGCGTCGTCCACCGTCCGGCACCGACCGCACACAGTTCCCGAACGGCGTGTTGTCGCCGCGCCGGTGTCAGCGCCGACAGCATCTGTTCGGCGGTGAGCCCGCCGCTCGATCCGTTGTGTTCGCTCCCGTTCTCGACGTCGTCCGGCATGTGTGTCACAGCGTCCGACCGTCAGTCC
The DNA here is from genome assembly GCA_964569925.1 of uncultured Halobacteriales archaeon. Lineage (GTDB taxonomy): Archaea > Halobacteriota > Halobacteria > Halobacteriales > Haloarculaceae > CAZMWG01. The sequence continues at coordinate 4,491 of CAZMWG010000064.1, forward strand.
GGCCCGGACCCGATACTAGTTGGATCTTCTAATAGTTCATAAAGACTATCATAACGGCACGGGGCTCCGCGGGCCGGGGTCACGGTCCACGTGGTGGTCGGTCCCGGTCGGGGAGTCGCCCGTCCGGACGACCGCCGGATCTCGGTCCCCGCCGACCGTCACCAGGCCCGCCTCAGCGAGCGCGGGCAGGACCTCCCGGCGGAGACGGTCCGCGGTCCGTTGGACCGACGGGTCGGCCAGTTCGACGGGCGGGCCGCCGTCGTCGGCGACCCGTCTCGCCAGTTCCGCCAGCGTGACCGGGTGGTCGGCGGCGAGCGCCCGCAACTCCCGGAGGGTCCGGCGGGCCTCCGGCGGGAGCCACGCGGGGGTGTCCTCGACGGTGGTCGGTTCCGCCGGCGATCCGTTCCCGTGTTCGTTCTCTGGGGTCGTCACGGTGAGCGCCGTCCGCGAGCGCGGACGACGGCGATCGGTCGGCCGGCGACGGGTTCAACTCCGGGTATCGCCGAGGTGCGACGCCCGTCGCACGCCGACCGCAACGTCCTTCAAACGTCCATCGAACCTACCGTCGCGTACGAGACGGTCCCGGAGTGGGCCCGTGGACGGCTCGGCCCGCCGACCGAGGCGACGGAGTTACCGGCACACGAGGTGGCGGCGGTGCTGTTCGACGGCGACCGGCCGTACTTCACGCGGGCCCAGGTACAGGCACGACTCAGGGAGCGCACCGGACGGGACTTCTCCAAGGACACGGTGTTGCGCCGACTAGATCGGCTCCGGGAACTCGACGTGGCCCGCAGCGACGACCTGGGCAACGGCGTGATCTACTACCCACGCGACGAGCGCTCGGAGTGGCCGATCCCGCCGGAACTGGCCGGGGACGAGAGTCCCGACGAGACGCTCTCGCGGCCCGCCCTCCAGGTGGCGGGGCTGGGGGTGGTCTGTCTCGTGCTCGCCGGTCTCCCGATGCTGTGGGGCACCTTCGTCGTCGCGGGGGTCCTCCCCCCGGTGGTCCCCGGGACGACGACGCTGGCCGCCGGGCTCAGCGCCGTCCTCGTGGGGTACGGGCTCGTCGCCGTGGGTGGGCTGGCCGTGATCTACCGCCGGACCACCGGCGAGTCGCCGGGCGAGACCCTCGCCCGACTCTCCGGGGAGTGACTCACTCCGCCGGGTCGTCGTCGGGTTCGTTGCCGCTCCGGAGGTAGTGGAAGACGTAGGTCTGCGTGTAGCCGGCGTACTCCCCGCCCAGGGCCTCGCGGATCGCTCGCGAGGTCTCGGCGTAGCTCCCCCGCTCGCAGTCGGGGTAGTACTCCTCGATGGTGGTCCGGATCCAGGTGTCCAGCGGGACGGCGCCGAGTTCGCCGAGCGAGAACAGCAACACGCAGTCCGCGACCTTCTCGCCGACGCCGACGAAGCGGGTCAGGTACTCCCGGGCGTCCTCGTAGGCCATCTCGCGGGCGGTCTCGGGGTGGGCCTCGCCGTCGGCGACCATCCGGGCGGTCTCCTGGACGTACGGCGCCCGGTAGCCGAGCCCCAGGTCCCGGAGTTCAGCCTCCGTGGCGGCCGCGAGCCGGTCCGGCGTGGGGTAGGCGTCGTAGGTCTCGCCGTCGAAGGTGACCGACTCGCCGAAGGCCTCCCGCAGGGCGACCTGCATCCCGTGGATGCGGGCAACGCGCATCTGGGCCGAACAGATGAACGAGATCAGCGAGGGGAAGGAGGGGTCACGGACGATCCGCATCCCCGCGTAGGCGTCGTAGGCCGCCCGGACGAGCCGGTCGTCGGGGGCGGTCGCGCGGATCGCCGGCAGGTCGTCGTCCAGGCCGAGCCGACGGCGGAGGTGCGGGCCGGCGTCGAGCGACGACTCCCACTCCAGGCGGCCGTCGGCGAGTCTGATCCGGACGACGGCCGGGCCGTCGTCGGCCCGGAGGGTGGTCCAGTACCACGCGTCGCCGCCGTGGGCGTCGTCGCGGTCGTACGTGGTCCCGTCGGCGCGAGACCAGAGGTACGACTGACCGCTCTCGACCGTCGACTGGAGGTCGAACCCGCCGGGCAGTTCCGCGACGGGGACGTGTCCGCGTTTCATCCCCCCGATCCAGGGGACGGGGCGTCTTCGGCGTTTCGAGTCCGCGACGGGTGCCGTTATCGGCCGTCTCGGGCGGTCTGTCGGCTCGGGCCAACCTTCTTAGTAGTGGGTGTCGATACGATCACATATGAACTGTCGAGTCGTCGTCGAAGCGGCCGTCCCCGTGTACGACGTGGAGACCGCGGACGAGGCGGTGCGGATTGCCATCTCGAAGACCGGCGAGATGCTCAATCCGGACCTCAACTACGTCGAGATCAACATGGGCGAGCGCAGTTGTCCCCACTGTGGCGACGAACTCGAACCCGCGTTCATCGCGGCCGACGAGAGCCTCGTCGCGCTCGAACTGGAGATGACCGTGTTCAACGTCGAGCGCGACGAACACGCGGCCCGGATCGCCCGCAAGGAGATCGGCCAGCGCCTCGAGAACATCCCGCTCGACGTGGTCGAGATCGAGGAGATCGACGAGGAGGGCGAGGACGAGGACGACGAGGAGGAGTTCGGTGACGACGACGCGGCGACCGACGACACCGCGACGGACGACGCCGGCGAGGAGGACGTGCTCCCGGAGTTCGAGGAACTCATCGACGAGTGAGGAGCGTCTCGGCTCGGCGCGGGGACACTACGCGAGACGACGGGATCGCCGGCCGCTCGACCGAACGGCGGACGGAGAGCGAACGAGTCGACGTTCGATCGACGGGGCAACCGCTGACGAACGTCTCGTCTCGATCCGGGGAGAGAGATCAGTCGGCGGCCGCGGAGACCGGTTCCTTCTCCTCGTCGCCCATCTCTCGCGTGATGCCGCGAGCGAGAGCGAAGACCGCGGACTTGTGGTCGGTCTTCGACTTGTGGATCGACGTCGGCTTGACTCCGAGCTCCTCGTACTCGTCGTGGTCGACGGTGGTTCCGGTGTCCTCCTCGTAGTGGTTCTGTACCTGTGCGAGCAGGCCGTGAAGGTGAATGAGTTCCTGCTTCTTCATGGTCAACTCTCCCTAACAACTGAAGGGTTATAGTAGTACTCTGAGTACGGTTACCATACGCTCGTCGGAGTTACACGGTCTATAATACCGGTTAGCGGCCGCTGAACCCTCGGTCGGTCGGGCCGGGTCGGCGGGCTCGACGGGTGTCGTCCGCCCGCGACCCGGAGGTCCCGGCCGCGGGACGGTCGACGGGCTCACGAGAGTTCGAGACCGCGACGCGCCCGGGCGGACTCACCCCAGGGACTTCACCGCCCGGAGATCGTGGCCGGTCCGCGCGAACTCCGCCAGCCGGCGACGTTCGCTACAGTCCGGACAGTCGATCCGCTCGTCGTGGGCCGGCAGCGACGTCGGGGTCGACTCCCAGCCGTGCGAACAGTCTGGACAGAGCAGCCGGACGTACGTCTCGTCCATGTGGTCTGTTCACAACCGTTGCGGGCATAAGTGTTGTCGGGGCGGCGGCCCGCCCGGTCCACGACGGAGCTACCGGCGGAGCCCGGCGGGAGTCGGTCGCCGGGTTTATTGACCCGTCGACCGCCGTCCTGGACCATGGAGTTCGGAACGAGCTACTTCGGCGTCCGGAACCGCGAGCACGCGGTGACCGACCTCGACGACTTCGACGCGGCCGGGCTGAACGCCGTCCTGCACACGTTCAGCGAGCGCGACCGGAAGTACTACCGGGGGACGATGAGCGATATGGTCGACGCGAGCCACGACCGCGGGTTCGACGTCTACGTCAACCCCTGGGCGGTCGGCCGGGTGTTCGGCGGGGAGGCGCTCTCCGAGTTCATCGGGCGCCATCCCGACGCCAGACAGGTCGTCTCCACGGGCGGCCGGGCTCCGGCGGCCTGTTTCAACCACCCGGACTTCCGGACCTACATGCGCGAGTGGACCCGCGACGCGGCCGGTCTGGGCGCCGACGTGCTGTTCTGGGACGAGCCACACTGGTTTCTCCCCGCCTGGCACGAGCGGGAGTACCCCGACGGCGCCTGGGGCTGTCGCTGCTCGCACTGCCGGGAACGGTACGAACGGCGCTACGACGAGCCGATGCCCCGCGAGCAGACCGACGACGTCCGGGCGTTCAAGGCCGCCGAACTGCTCGAGTTCCTGACGGAGATGATGGCGATCGGTCGCGAGGAGGGCGTCGAGAACGCCGTCTGTCTGCTGCCCAGCGAGGACGCCGACCACGGCCTCGAGGACTGGGAGAGCCTGGCGACGAACGACCACCTGGACGTGCTCGCCACCGACCCCTACTGGGACGTGTTCCCCGAAGCGGGCGACCCCGCGGCGTTCGTCGGTCGCTTCTCCGAGAAGGTCGCCGGCATGGCCGACGAACACGACCTCCGGAGCCAGATCTGGATCCAGAACTTCCGCCTGCCGGCCGGCGCCGCCGACGACGTCCGGACCGCCACCCGGACCGCGATCGACGCCGGCGTCGACAGCGTCTTCGCCTGGGGGTACCGGGGTTGTGAGTCGATCTCCTCGATCGCCTGCGAGGAACCCGCGGCCGCCTGGGAGGCGTACCTGGAGGCGGCGCGGGCGAGTCGGTAGCGGGCGCCGCGACTCACAGCGAGGCCCGCAGTCGATCGGCGGCCTCCTCGACCCGCGGGGAGAGCACCGCGAACCGATGGCCGTCGGCGCGGGCGCTCCCGAACGCCTCGCCGGGCATCGCCGCCACCCCGACCTCGTCGATCAGGTCGTAGGCCCCCTCGAACGTGCCGGGCACCCCGGGCAGGTCCGCGAGCACGTAGAACGCCCCGTCCGGCCGGCGGTAGCCGGCGCCGACGTCGTCGAGCGCCGAGCACAGCGTCTCGATCCGGCGGGCGACCCGCTCGCGGGCCCGCTCGTAGTACCCCTCCCCGGTCGTCTCCAGGGCCCGCAGGACCGCCCGCTGGGCCGGCCGCGAGGTCGTGACGTTCGTGAGCATGTGTCGGGTCCGGGCGGCGTCGAGCAGGTCGCCGGTCGGTCCGGCCGGGTCGGGCAGGACGGCGTACCCCACCCGGAGGCCGGTGATCGCCATCGACTTCGAGAACCCGCCCGTGACGACGACGTTCGGCGACCCGGTGGACAGCGCCGACGCGAACCGCCCGGACCGGTCGAACCGGCGGTACACCTCGTCGCTGATCAGGACGGCGTCGCGGTCCTCGGCGATCCGGGCGAGCGCGGCCACCTCGTTCTCGTCGTAGGTCGCCCCCGTCGGGTTGTTCGGCGTCGCGATCACGACCGCCGCCGTTCCGTCGTCGGTCGCCGCCCGGACCGCGGCCGGTCGGACCCGGCCGTCGTCGGCGACCGGGACGAACGTCGTCTCCGCGTCCAGCAGGGTCGCCCGGCCGGCGTAGTAGGGGTAGACGGGGTCCGGGAGGACGACCCCGTTCCCGTCTCCCCGGTCGAGCGCGGCGGTCGTCGCGAGGTGGTTGGCCTCGCCCGTCCCGTTGGTGACGATCACCCGCTCGGGGTCGACCCCGCGGCGTCGTCCGATGGCCTCCCGGAGCGCGGCCAGCCCCTCGCTGGGCGGGTAGTCGAAGGCGTCGGCCTCGGCGTCGGCGTACTCCCGCAGGCCCGCCCGGATCCCCGCCGGCGGCTCCCAGTCCGGGCTCCCCGAGACCAGGTCGACCACGTCCCGGTCGGCCGCGGCCGCCCGCTCCATCACCCGGTAGAACTGGGGCGTCTCGTAGTCCATACCCGCCGGTCGGCCGCCGGCGGATTGTGGCTTTCCCCCCGCCGCGCCCGGCATCCGACGCGACGGACCACGGTCTCTCTGCCACGCGCCGGCGGCCTTTTGTCCCGGCCGGCACAAGCCGGGCCATGCGACAGTTCGCCTCGGACCCGCCGGTCGAGGAGCGGGTCGGCGACCGTCTCCGGGAGGCCGACGCCACGGTCGCCGTCGCGGAGTCCTGTACCGGCGGCCTGATCGGCACGTTGCTCACCGACGTCCCTGGCGCCAGCGACTACTTCGACCGGTCGCTCGTGACCTACGCCTACGACGCCAAGCGGGAACTGCTCGCGGTCCCGCGCGAGGACCTCGACGAGCACGGCGCCGTCAGCGAACCCGTCGCGCGGGCGATGGCCCGGGGGGCGCGGGACACCGCCGACGCGACCTGGGGCGTGGCGACCACCGGGGTGGCCGGACCGGGCGGGGGCACCGAGGAGACGCCCGTCGGGACGGCCTTCGTCGGCGTCGCGTACGCCGCCCCGTGGGGGACCGGCGAGTCGACGACGACCGTCGAGCGCTACGAGTTCGACGGCGACCGACTCGCGGTCAGGGAACGGGTCGCCCGGCGGGCGCTCGCGGACCTCGCGGACGCCGTCGAGCGGCGGTCGGACTGAGCGGCGGGTCCGTTCGCGGACGGAAGGCTTTCCCTACCGGCGGTCGTCGGCCCGTTCGATGAACAAGCGCGGCCACGTGCTGAACGCGGTGCTGTTGAGCCTGGGGCTGGGGTACGTCCTCGAGCCCTCCGGCGACGTCGAGACGTTCCGGACCATCGCGGCGGTGTTCGTCCCGGTCGTGCTCGGGGCGCTGTTCCCCGACGTGGACACGGCCTTCGGCCGCCACCGCAAGACGCTGCACAACATCCCCGTGCTGGCGATCGTGCTCGCGTACCCGCTCGTCTTCGACAACCTCCACTGGGTGTGGCTCGGCGTCCTGACCCACTACGCGCTGGACTACTTCGGCTCCAAGCGCGGGATCGCGCTGTTCTACCCCGTCTGGGACCGCGAGTTCGGCTTCCCGGCCGGCGTCGCCACCAGCAGCGACCACGCCGACGTCGTCACCGCCGCGGTGACGGTCGTCGAACTGGCCGCCGCCGCGGCGCTGCTGTACGTCCTCCCGAACTACGTCCCGCCGGGTCTCGTCGAGAGCGTGACGGGGCTGCTGTGACGCCGCGTCTCCCGCCCGTCGCTCAGTACACCTTCACGTCGTCGAACGCCCCGCCGTAGGCGACGTGGTCGGGGTGGGTCGGCTCGGTCCCCTGGAGCATGACGCGGTCGAACTTCTCCCAGGTGTTCTCGTAGCCCAGGTGGGCGAACTCCAGCGCACACCGCACCCGGTGGGCGAGTCCGTCCCGCCGCCGGATCGTCCGGGCCGCGCCGCCCCGGAGCGCCGCGACCAGCGCGTCGAGGTCCTCGAGGGACTCCTCGAACTCGACCCACGCCTCCCCGACGGTCCCCCGGAGGTGGGCGTACGACGAGGTGAACGGGTCGAACCCGCCCTCGGCGGCGATCTCGCGCGCTCGCCGGTCGTCCCGCGGGAGGTGTTTGGGGTTGTACACCTCGACGGCGTCGATGGCGTCGGCGTACCGGTCGATGGTGGCGGCGTCCAGACTCACCGTCAGAAAGCCCGGGTGGGGCGCCAACACCGCGGCGTCCTGGCGCTTCAGTTCCCGCATCGTCCCCTCCAGTGTGAGAAAGTCCGGCACCGGGTCGTCGAGCCCGACCGCGAGCACGTGCCGGCGGTCCCCCCACGAGCCGGTGAACAGCTCCCGGGCGGGGAACACGCGCAGGTCGTCGTCGCTCAGCCGGGCGGCCCGCTCGCGGATCGTCGGCAGTCGCGTGAAGTGGGGCGCGTACACCAGGGCGTCGAGCCCCCGGGCCTTCGCCCGCTCGACCGTCGCCTCGTCGAGGATCTTCACGTGCATGTCCACCCGGTAGGCCTCGCCTGTCACGGCCGCGCCTACCGCGACGCGGGAGTTAGGGGTTTCCATCTCGCGGGCGAGCGCTTATGTTCCGTGGCGTCGTCGGGGCGGACGATGCCACGCTGGGAGTGTGCGATCGAGGGCGACGACCGGGTGTTCGACCGCGTCGAGGACCTGATCGTCCACCAGTCGACGGAACACGAGCGCATCGAGTGTCAGGTGTGTGGCGCCGTGCTCCCCGACGGCTTCTTCGCGATCCGTCACGCCTTCGACGAGCACAGCCGCGCCGAGTACGTCCGCGCATACGACGCCGACGCCTCCGACGTCCGTCGCCGCGAGAACGCCAAGGAGACGATCGAACAGGAGGCGGACATCCGCGAGGTCATCGACCGCCTCGAGGGTGGGAGCGCGTAACCCGGGCCCGGACCCCTCGCGGCCGCCACGGCGCCGGTCCCCGGCCCGTCGGACCGTCCCACACCACGTTCGGTCCGGGGGAGTCGGCGCCCGCTGCGCGGTCTACCGCTCCTCGCTGTCCAGCACGCGAATCTGGTCCCCGCGGACCGTCACCGGGATCGGCACCGTCGCCTCGTACAGTTCGACGGTCACCTGATCCTTCGTCTCGTCGATGCGCTGAACCTGGGCCTTCTCGCCCTTGAACGGGCCGGCGATCAGTTCCACGATGTCGCCCTCGGCGATCCCCTCGACGTCGGGCTTGGGCGAGAGGAAGTGTTCGACCTCCGTCAGCGACGACTCCCCCTCGACGATTCCCCGGGCGTGGGGGATCTCGTCGAGGATCCGGTCGAAGACGCTGGGGTCGTCGGCCTCCACCATCACGTAGGAGGTGAGCGAGTCCGGCGCCAGCGCGGCGTGGACCGACTCCTCCTCGCGGTTCATGATCATGTCGGCGACGGTGCGTTCCTGGCTCGCCGTCGTCTTGACCGCGTAGATCCCCATCGTCTCACCCCGGTGCCGCGCCGGGCACGAACTGCATCAGTACGAAGATCACGAAGCCCAGCAGGCCCACCAGCACGATGCCCGCGCCGGCGATCAGCGCGACCTGGGAGAACTCCTCCCAGGACGGCGTGCTCGCCAGCTTGAGCACGCGCACGTACGAGCCCATGTCGAACGGTACGTCCATGTCGGCAGGTAGCCCGTCGCGGCTCTTGTGCGTTGTGATGCTCGCGCGCCGACCGGTGGGGGCGACGCGCTCCCCGGGCCGGTCCTCGACGCCGTCGGCTCCTCACTCCGCGTCCGTCGCGTCGCCCCGCGACCGGTCGTCGTACCGGTCGACCAGCACCGCGAGCCACCACAGTTTCAGCCCGGCCCCCAGCGCGGTCGCGACCGCCGCGCCCGCGGGCCGGCGACGCCACGCCGCCACCACGGCGGACGCGAACGCGACCGCGCCGGCCGCGTTACAGACGTTCGGGTACGACGCGCCGATCGTCGGGCGCCCCTCCTCGCGAACCCACCACCGTTCCGCCAGCACCGCCCGGGTCATCCAGGCGTCCTCGGTCTCGGGCGGCGAGAACAGGATCGGGTTCAGGGCCGTCCAGACCAGCGCCGCCGCCAACAGCCGGGCGTCCCGGCGGTAGATCGCCAGCACGATCGCGGGACCGGTCGGGACGCGTGACCAGCCGCTCAGGGGGTTCGAGTGGCGCCGCCAGAACCACTCCTCCAGCCGTTCGAATGCGGTGGGCATCGAGCGCCGGTAGGACGGCGGCGAACAAAGCGTTCCGGTGGACTCGACGCGACGACGCGGGCACGGGCGGCGGACCCGACACGACGACGCGGGC
>CAZMWG010000065.1:0-13898 GCA_964569925.1 uncultured Halobacteriales archaeon
AGGAGCGCAGCGAGCCGCGGGAGTGCAGCCGGCCGGGGCTTCCCAGGCCGTCTCAGCGACCCTGGCACCGCTATCCGCCCAACCAAACACGACCACGACGGCGAAGGCCGGTGTTTTCACGCCCGGGGGCGAACGCGGGACATGGACGAGCGGGACGCGCTGGCGCTGCTCGGCGACCGGATCGACGCCGCCGGCGACGACTGTGCCGTCGTCGACGGACAGGTGCTGACGACGGACATGCTCCACGACCGGACGGACTTCCCCGACGGGACCACCCGCTACACCGCCGGCTGGCGGGCGGTCGGCGCCTCGCTGTCCGACGTCGCCGCCATGGGGGCCGTCGCGACGGCCGCCGTCGCCGTCTACGCCGCCCCGACGTTCGAGGAGACGGAGCTGACGGCGTTCGTCGACGGGGCCAGCGACGTCTGTGCGCTGGTCGGCGCGAGCTACGTGGGGGGCGACCTCGACGGGCACGACGAGTTCACCGTCGCGACGACGGCGCTGGGCGAGACCGACCGGCCGGTGTCCCGCTCCGGTGCGAGCCCCGGCGAGGCGGTCTGTGTCACCGGGACGCTCGGCCGCAGCGGGGCCGCCCTGGAGCTGTTCCGCGAGGGCGAGACCGAGCGGGCCAACGAGCTGTTCCGGTTCGAGCCACGCGTGGCCGCCGGGCGGGCGCTCGCCGGCCGCGCGACGGCGATGATGGACTCCAGCGACGGGCTCGCACGGTCGCTCCACCAGCTCGCCGACGCCTCGGGCTGTGGGGTCGCGATCGAGCGCCCGCTGCCGATCGACCCCGCCGTCGACGACGTGACCGACGACGAGGCCGAGCGCCTGGAGCTGGGGGTCTTCTTCGGCGAGGACTTCGAGCTGGTCTGTACCGTGCCGGAGGCGGACCTGGACGCGGCGCGGGCGGCGACCCCCTGCGAGCTGACCCGGATCGGGCGGACGGTCGAGATCGAGGCGGGACTGACACTCGACGACGAGCCGCTGTCCGATCGGGGCTACTCGCACTGAGACGGGGCGGCGGGGCGGCCGGGGGTCGACCGACCCCGACCGATCAGGGAGTGACGATCTCGATCGGCACCGGGGTGAAACAGAGGATCCCCAGCAGGAAGGTGAGGACCCCGACGGCGAACCGGCGGCCGCCGATGCCGCCGTCGCGGACGGGGTCGGCGGGACCGGCGTAGGCCAGGCCGACGGTGAGAAGTCCCCACAGCAGCCAGATGCCGACGGCGTTGGTGGTGTCCCGGAGGAAGTAGAGATAGCCCGCGAGGCCGAACAGGGCCGTCGGCACGGCGGCGGCGATGGTCTCCCCGCGCTCGCCGAACATCGACCGGACGATGTGGCCGCCGTCGAGTTGCCCGACCGGGAGCAGGTTGAGGAAGGTGACGAACATGCCGACCCAGCCGCCGAACACCACCGGGTGGACCGTGCCGGAGGCGAGCCGTTCCGTTGTGCCGGTGGCGGCGGCGATCAACTGCAGGAGGAGCGGGTCGTTGAACTCGACGAACACCGCCTCGGAGCCGTTCGGGACCGCCTGCGAGACGGCCAGCGGCTCCAGTTGGAGTCCGATCGCCGAGACGACCACCGTCGCGACGAGCCCCGCCAGCGGCCCCGACGCGCCGATGTCGAACAGCGCCTCCCGGTCGGGGATGCGCCCGCGCATCCGGATCACGGCGCCCATCGTCCCGATCAGCGTCGGGAACGGGATGAAGTATGGGAGCGTGGCGTCGACGCCGTGGTAGCGGCTGGCGACGTAGTGGCCCAGTTCGTGGACCGCGAGCACCCCCATCACGGCCGCGACGAACGGCCAGGCACGGAGGAAGGCAAGGGGCCCGGCGCTCGGGTCGATCCGGTACCACTGGACGGCGCCGACGGCCATCGTGGAGCCGACCGTCAGCAGCGCGAACAGCACGTTCGTCCAGGGGACCCCGTCGATCCCGACCGACCGGGGACGGGCGACGAGCACCCACCCGCCCGCGGGGGCGGGGACGTCGTCGTCGGCGTCGAGGTCGCGGTCGTGGCGGAGCGACACCTCGAAGCCGCTCTCGTCGAACCGTTCCCAGACCGCCCGCTCGACGGCCTCGGGGGCGACCAGCGGCTCGCCGACGTACAGCAGACGGTCGCCGTCGCGTCGGACGTGGTGGGTGTGGAAAACGCGGCCGATCTCCTCCGGCGAGGGTGCGTCCGCCGGGGAACCGGGGCCGTCCATCACCGCCGCCTTGTCCCCGGGCGAGTATAAATCCACGGCGGGCGGGCGGTCGAGCGGGGTGTGTCGGGTCGCGGGCGGGCGGTCAGGCGGACTCGACGCGCCAGGTGGTGGCGCTGGTGTAGGACCACTTCTCGACCTCGAGTTCGGCACACTCCTTGAGCTTCACCATCAGGGCGCCGATCTCTTTGGGGGAGAGACCGACCTCGTCGGCGATGAACTTGCTCTTGAAGTACACCTCGCCGTCGGCGGCCTTCTCCCGGAGGAAGGCCTTGAGCCGGTCTTCCTTGGAGAGCTCTTCGGCGTCGGAGGGCGTCGCGGTGGCGCTCATCTGTGTCACCTCGATCACCCCTTGTCGCGGCGGGAGCATATAAAGGGCGGAAGGTTCGGTTCGCTTCGGCCTCTTTCACCCGGAATCGGCGCAAAACCCACTCTTCAACACGTTTCGAGAACCGTTCAGACGTTTTATCGACGCCTCTGAGACCGCAGTTCGGGTCCGTGAGACTCCCGGCGAACCGACCCGATCGGAGGGCCGATCCGGGGCCAGATCGGGGGTGAAACGTGTGGCTACGGCTCCGTGTCCGGTCTCCCGGGTCGCTCGTCAGCCGGGCGGCGGACGCCGACGGGTCGCCGGCGGGTCGCGAGCCAGTCGGGTACCGGGCACCGGCCGGTCGGGGATCGAACCGGGGCCCGGTGGGAACCGGGCGGAGGCCGACCGAGACCGGGTCCGGGGTCGGTCGTGCGGGATCGACAACCCTTATGAACGACTCGCGGCTACCGACGGTCGATGAAGGTAGTCGTCTCCGTCGGCGGGAGCGTGCTCGCGCCGGACCTGGAGCCCGACCGGGTCGAGGCCTACGCCGCCGCCGTCGAGTCGCTGTCGGCGGCCGGCCACACGCTGGGTGCCGTGGTCGGGGGCGGACCGACCGCCCGGGAGTACATCGGCGCCGCCAGAGGTCTGGGAGCCGACGAGATCGAACTGGACCAGCTCGGGATCGCCGTCACGCGGCTGAACGCGCGCCTGTTGATCGCCGCGCTCGACGACCGGGCGGGGCCGGCGCCGGTCGAGAGCTACGACGACGGACTGGCGGCGATCCGCCGGGGCGAGGTGCCCGTGTTGGGCGGGATCGTCGCCGGACAGACCACCGACGCCGTGGCCGCGGCCTTCGCCGAGCGGATCGACGCCGACCTGCTCGTCTACGCCACGAGCGTCCCGGGCGTGTTCGACGCCGATCCGAGCGAGGACGACGACGCGGAGCGGTACGAGGAGATGACCGCCGCGGAGCTGGTGGAGCTGATCGCCGGCGGCGGCATCGAGGCCGGTAGCTCCGCGCCCGTCGACCTGCTGGCGGCGAAGATCGTCGAGCGGGCCGGGATCAGGACGATCGTGCTCGACGGCACCGACCCGGCGCGGGTCCGCCGGGCCGTCGAGACGGGCGAACACGACGGGACGGACGTCGTCCCGGCGGGCGTCGGCGCGGCGCCCGGCGGCTGGGAGCGATGACCGACGACCGCTCCGAGGGCGAGGGCGTCGAGGCTCCCGCCGGCGGCGAGAGCGACGACGGGTCGGCGTTCTGGGCGGAGGCCGTCGCCGACGAGGTAGAGGCCGCCGACCCGACCGACCCGATCGTCATAAAGGGTGGCATCTCGCCCTCGGGGGTCCCGCACCTGGGCAACGTCAACGAGATCACGCGGGGCTACTTCGTGGCGGAGGCGCTGCGCGACCGCGGGCACAGCGTCCGGCAGGTGTTCACGACCGACGACCGCGACCCGCTGCGGAAGCTCCCCCGGAAGCTCGCGGACCTCGACGGGAACGTGGTCGGGCTGGGCGAGGTCGACGCCGGCGCGCTGGGCCGGAACCTCGGCCTGCCGTACACGGACGTCCCGGACCCCTTCGGCTGCTGTGACTCCTACGGCGACCACTTCTCGGCGCTGATCGCCGACTCCGCGGCCCTGCTGGGGATCGACATCGAGATCGTCTCGACGACGGAGCTGTACGAGTCCGGCCGGATGGACGACGTCGTCGAGCGAGTCCTCCGGGACCGCGAGCACGCCCGCGAGACGCTCGCGGCCTACCAGTCGAAGGTCGACGGCGACTACGTCCCGTTCAACCCGATCTGTGGGGACTGCGGGAAGATCACCGAGACCGTCACCGCGGTCGACGTCGACGCCCGGACCGTCGACTACCGCTGTACGGACATCGAGGCCGGCGGCGAGACGATCGAGGGGTGTGGCCACGAGGGGACGGCGACGTTCCGCGAGGGGAAGCTCCCCTGGCGGTTCGAGTGGCCCGCCCAGTGGGCGGTGCTCGGCGTGGACTTCGAGCCGTTCGGCAAGGATCACGCCGAGGGCTCCTGGCCGTCCGGGGTCGACATCGCCGGGAGCGTCCTCGGGACCGAGCCGCCGGTGCCGATGACCTACGAGTGGTTCACGCTGGGCGGCGAGCCGTTCTCCTCGTCGGCGGGCAACGTCGTCCTCGTCCACGACGTGCTGGACGTGCTGGAGCCGGAGGTCCTGCGGTACTTCTTCGCGAAGGACCCCGGCCGGGCGCGTGACTTCAGCGTCGAGAACCTCGACCAGCTCGTCGACGAGTTCGACCGCGTCGAGCGCCTCCACTACGACGAGGAGGCGGGGACGCCCACCGAGACCCGGCGGGCGGCGGCCGCCTACCCGCCGACGATCCGGCCGACCGTCGCCGCGACGCTCCCCTGGTACGAGAGCCCGGACGGCGAGACCGGGATCGCCGACGGCGACGACGCGACGGAGTCCCCGGAGTGGCGCACCGTCGCGGACGATCCCGCGGCCCGCCGGCGGGTCGACGAGTTGATCGACGGCGAGTTCGGCGACCGGGCGCGGATCCCGTACACGTTCGCGGCGGTGCTGGGGATGTTCGACGAGCCGGCCCTGCGGGCGGAGGTGGCGAACGCCCAGGGCCACCTGGACGGGGAGACGCCGGCGTGGGCCCGCGAGCTGGCGCTGTCGCGGGTCGACCGGGCCAGCGAGTGGGCGAGCCGGACCGACAACCAGTTCGACTACGAGCTACGCCGCGCCGAGATGCCCGACGTCGAGTTCGACCCGGCGACCGCGGCGGCGCTGGACGAACTGGCCGACTTCGTGGCCGAGGGCCACGACGGCGAGACGATCCAGGGGGAGATCTACGAGACCGCGAAGCGAAACGACGTCGAGATCGCGACGCTGTTCTCGGCGGGCTACCGGCTGCTGTTCGACGAGACCGAGGGGCCCAAGCTCGGCCCGTTCCTGGGGAAGCTCGACCGCGAGTTCGCCGTCGCCCGGCTGCGCCGCGAGCGGTGACCGGCCGGCTCCAGAACCGCAGTCGTGTCGAACGAGTGTAACGATGCGGGACACGAGGTCTCCGTGATAGATCGTCGCCGGCGGGCACACTACTAAATGGTGGGGCGTACATGGGTGTAGACGGAGGAACCTGACTGTGGAAATCTCGGATCGACTGCTGTGTCTGTTCAGTGCCGAAGTGTCGGACGACGGAGACAGGTACGTGCTGGAAGTGCCACGACGCGAGATCGACACCGGCTCGATCGACCCCGGCGGGACTTACCGGGTCGCGCTCATCGAGGCCGGCGAGGAGACGGAGACCGAGACCGAGGAGGAGACCACGACCGACTCCTCGGAGCCCCAACCGCCCGTCGAGGTCGGCGAGATCCGTTACGTGGAGATCGAGGACATCGGCAAGCAGGGAGACGGCATCGCGCGCGTCGAGCGGGGCTACGTGATCATCGTCCCCGGGGCCGACATCGGCGAGCGCGTGAAGGTGGAGGTCACCGAGGTGAAGTCGAACTTCGCCGTCGGCGAGATCATCGAGGAAGCGGTGTAGTTTCCCGGCCGTACCAACCCGGCCCCGATCCGACGGACCCGCCGCGACCCGGGGACGCTGTCGACGGGGCTACGGCCGTCGAACCGGCCGATATCGTCCGACGACGCCGAGTTCACCGACCGTACCAAACCCGCTATGTGGCGACGGTCGTATGTGGACCTATGAGCACGACCGCGGGGAGCGCCGACGCGGTGTTGTCCGACAAGCAGCGTCGTATCCTCGAGTACCTGCGCGAGAACGCGCCCGAGCAGACGTACTTCAAGTCGCGGCTGATCGGCGACTCGCTGGGGATGTCGGCGAAGGAGGTGGGGACCAACATGACCGCGATCCGGGACGGCGACTTCGAGGTCGACGTCGAGGAGTGGGGCTACTCCTCCTCGACGACCTGGAAGGTCACCGTCTGAGCGACGGCCCGTCGTCGACGCGGACCGGGGCGACGAGACCGGGGATCGGGGTGTCGGCGGAGTAGACGGACGGAGAGACGGGCGGCGAAGAGCGGGGGGCGGAGTTCAGGGATCGTAGACGACGAGGTCGTCGGCCTCACGGGCCAGCGTCGCGGCCCGCGGGCCGAAGGAGTCCGCGTGACGGATCACCAGGGCGAGTACCGTCTCCGGACGTCTGACCGCGTAGCCGTCCTCGCGCGAGAGCAGGCCGGCTTCCTCGAGTTCGCCGGCGTACTTGCTGATCGTCGAGCGCGAGACGTCGAGTTCCGCCGCCAGGGTCGTCCCCGTGGCGGCGGGGTCCCGCAGGAGCGCGATCAACATCCCCCGGGCGGTCGGCCGGCGCAGGTAGCCAAGCGCCCGCTGCTCGAACTCGTCGAACCGGCCGGCCGGAAAGAAGCGCCGGTAGTCGCCGTCCTTGCGGCTCTCGACCGCGTCGGCGGACTCGAGTCGCCGGAGGTGGTGCTGGGCCTCCCCCGTGCCCAACTGCAGGTCGTCGCGCACCTTCGAGAAGTGGGCCCCCGGCGTCGCCGCCAGGTAACCCACGATCGCCCCCCGGGCGTCGCTGTCTCCGGCGTCCGTGTCGTCGCGCGCGAAGCGAGCGAGCGGGCTCGCGGCCCCCAGCGCCGCGAACCGTCGTAACGTGGCCCGCTTGTCCTCGTCCACCCCCTGTTCGTCGTCCCGTTCCCGATCCCGTTCCATCACCTGTCGGTAAGGTAAGGTTCGGTAAAACGTCTTCGGCCGTCCGGCCGTCGGTCACGAGGAAAGCCCGTCGACCGCGACGGAGCGGTCGACGGGCGGTCGCCGTCGGGAGAACGGCTCGCGGGGACCGGGGGTCGGTCTACCGCTCGGGTTCGCCCTGGTCGGCGTCGAACTCCTGGTCCATCTCCTCGATCACGTCGTTGGGGTCCTTGATGTCGCCGGTGTCCTCGCCGTGCTTGATCTGCTGGGCCTGCTGTTCCATCTCCTCGATGTCGACCTCGGCCTCCTGGTCGATCTGCCCGAGGATCTCCTCGATGTCGTCGAGACCGAGCATCTCGCGGGCCTCGGCGTCGAAGTCGAGCCCCTCGAGCACGTGCCCGTTCTGCTTGACGTCCGAGCCGGTGAGGTGCTTGCCGTAGCGGCCGACCAGCGAGGTCAGTTCCTGGGGGAGCACGTAGGTGGTCGACTCGGACTGGCCGATTTCGGCGAGCGTCTCCAGCCCCTTGTCGATGATGGCGCGCTCGCCCATCGCCTCCGCGGACTTCGCGCGCAGCACGGTCGAGATGGCGTCACCCTGTGCCTCCAGGATCTGGCTCTGCTTCTCACCCTGGGCACGGATGATGTTGGACTGCTTGTCACCCTCGGCCGTCTCGACGGCCGAGCGCCGCTCACCCTGGGCCTCCAGGATCATGGCACGCCGCTTCCGCTCGGCGGAGGTCTGTTGCTCCATGGCCTGCTGGACGTCCTTCGAGGGGTTGACCTCGCGGACCTCCACGCTCTCGACGCGGACGCCCCACTCGTCGGTGGGCTCGTCGAGTTCCCGCCGGATCCGGCCGTTGATCTCCTGGCGCTTGTTCAACGTGTCGTCGAGCTCCATGTCGCCGATGACCGCCCGGAGCGTAGTCTGTGCGAGGTTCGAGACCGCGCGTTTGTAGTCGTCGACCTCCAGGAACGCCTTCTTCGCGTCCATCACCTTGATGTAGACGACTGCGTCGGCGGTCACCGGGGAGTTGTCGCGGGTGATCGCCTCCTGGCGGGGGACGTCGAGCGTCTGGGTCCGCATGTCGAACCGGGTGACGTCCGAGACGAAGGGCCACACGAAGTGGATCCCCTGGTCGAGCAGGCCGCGGTACGACCCGAGCACGGCGTACGCCCCTTGCTCGTAGGGCTGTATGATGACGATGCTGCTGTACACGACGGCGACGGCGATGGCGAGCAGGACGATCGCCACCAGCGTCAGGCTTCCCTGGAGGACCACAGGGGTAGGTATCATCACACTCGGGTCTCGGGGACCGGCGATCAAAAGACTTCCCCGTGATCTCAGGCTCTGTCGGACTCCGTCTCGGCGGCCGTCTCCGCTTCGCTCGCGGCCGAGCCGCCGGAGACGCCGTCCCGGTCGGCACCCGCACCGTCCGTGGACGCTTCGCGGTCCGTCGTCCCGGCCGCCGCACGGTCCCGGGCGAGTTCGCGGTCGATGTCGTCGGCGTCGACGCCCTCGCCGACGGCCTCGACGGTGACGACGTTGCCGCCGCCGCCGTCGACGACCATCACCTCGGCGCCCTCGTCGATCTCGCCGTCGACGGTGCGGGCCTGGAAGTAGGGGTTGAACCCGGCGTCGTCGATCTTCACCTCGCCGCTCGTGGTCGTCACGCGTTCGGTGACCCGACCGAACTTCCCGCGCAGCGAGTCCGAGTCCGTCGTCGCCGCGGCACCCTCCCCGTCGTAGATGTCGAGCCGTCGGTAGCCGTACAGCGTGAGTCCGGTCGCGGCGAGCACCGCCGCCGCGAGGACGACGACGCCGAGCGGCCCCCCGAACGGGAGCGCGAGCCCCACCAGACCGGCCGTCAACAGGGCCACCCCGAGGACGATGAAGTGTGCACCGGGGACCAACGCCTCGGCGATTATCAGCGCCGCTCCCGCGACGAACAGCAGGAAGGACAGCGACTGACTGAGCAGCGAGGCCATACCCGGGGTAGGCGCCGGCCGGAATTAAGTGGTCGGGTCCGCGCGGGCCAGCAGGGCGTAGACGGCGAGCGAGCCGACAGCCACGGCGGCGGTGACGGCCGCCAGCCGCGTGGGGGGGACCCCGCTCGGGCTCACGAGGAACAGCCCCCCCAGGACGGCGACGTAGGCCCCGAGCGCCACGAACAGCGCGTGCTCGCGGCTCACCGGCTGGGGCTCGACATCGCCGCTCGTGGGCAGAGTCCCCGCGACGTTGCCCTGGCTGTCCTCGGCGGCGTCGACGTCCGGGGTCTCGCCCGCCTCGGCGCCGACGCTCACGCCCCCGGCCGCGGAGCCACCGTCCGTGTCGAAGTCCTCCGGGTCGAAGCGGTACTCGAAGTCGTCGTCGGAGCCCGTTCCGGAGGCCTCGGCCCCCCCGTCGTCGACGTCGTCTCCGCCCGCCGGGCCGCGACCGGCGTCGTCCGTCTCGTCTGGCATGGGCGGAGTTCGTCCCCCCGGACAGTAAACTCCCGGTTCGTCGTCGCGCGGGCTCCCGGGCCACCCCGGACCGTTCGGCCCGGTGGCGAGCCACCCGAGCCCGGTCGCCGGACGCCGCCGGGGACGGGTGCGACCGGAACCAGGACAGTGAAATCCCGTCCCGTCGACACCGACGACATGAGCGACACGACGCGAGTCGCGGTCACGGGCGCGGCGGGCTACATCGGCAGCCGGGTCGTCGGCCTGCTCGAACGCGACCACCCGGACTGGGAGGTGGTCGCGGTGGACAACTTCTACCGGGGCTCTATCCGCGAGATCGGCGACGTAGCCGTCGAACACCTCGACATCAGGGACCGGGACCGCCTGGAGGAGGCGCTCGCGGACGCCGACGTGGTGCTCCACCTGGCGGCGCTGTCGGGCGTCGACGACTGTGACGACAACCCGGACCTGGCCTACGACGTCAACGTCGCGGCGACGAACGCGGTCGCCTGGCACTGTCGGCGGAGCGGCGCGGGGCTCGTCTTCCCGTTCTCGATGGCCGTCATCGGCGACCCGGTCGAGTTCCCGATCACCGTCGACCACCGGCGGGACCCGATGAACTGGTACGGCCGGACGAAGTTGCTGGGCGAGCGGGCGATCGACGGCATGGCCGAGGGGGCCTTCCCGGCCCACCAGTTCATGATCTCGAACCTCTACGGGAGCCACGAGGTCGACGGCGAGACGGTGTCGAAGGGGACGGTGATCAACTTCTTCGTCGGCCGGGCGCTCTCCGGCGACCCGCTGACGGTGTACGAGCCCGGCGACCAGTCGCGCAACTTCGTCCACGTGAAGGACGTGGCGGCGGCGTTCGTCCGGAGCGCCGAACGGCTAATCGAGCGACGGACCGCCGGCGAGACCGGCGTCGAGAAGTTCGAGATCGCGAGCGACGAGGACCCCGGCGTCACCGCGGTCGCCGAACTGGTCGCCGACGCGGCCCGCGACCACGGGCTCGGCCCCGAGATCACGCTCGTCGAGAACCCGCGGGGCAACGAGACGCTGGTCTCCGAGTTCCCGGTCGACACGTCGGCCGCGCGCGAGACGCTGGGGTGGGAGCCCGAGCACACGGTCGCCGAGACGGTTCGAGAACTCGTCGACCAGGGCGCGTAGCGGACTCGCGGACGTCGCCGCCGACCGTTCCCGTCACTCCGCGTCGGCGTCGATCGCCTCGCGGACGTCGGCGGTGACGTCGTCGACGGAGGCGGCGCCGTCCTCGACGAGGCGCCGCTCGGCGCGGTCGCGGTCCTCGGGGTAGCCGACGTCCACCCGCCAGCCGTCCATCCGGATCGCGTCGATCGTCCGGCCGGAGTCCAACAGCAGGTCCACGGCGTCGCTGATCTCGTACTCCCCCCGGGCGGAGGGCTGGACGAGGTGACAGGCGTGGAAGATGGCCGGCGTGAACGTGTAGAAGCCGGTCATCACCAGGTTCGACGGCGGGTCGTCGGGCTTCTCGACCACCTCGACGATCTCGCCGTACTTGTTGGTGTCACACACCCCGTAGCGGCTCGCCTCCTCGTGGGGCACCTCCTCGACGAGGAAGGCCGCGTCCGCGCGGGACTCGCGCTGACGGTTGATCACGTCCTCCAAGTTGGCCTCGAAGACGTTGTCCCCCAGCATCAGCATGAAGTCGTCGTCGATGTGCTCCTCGACGGTGAGCAGCGCGTGGGCCAGCCCGCTCTGCTCGCGCTGGTGGGCGTAGGTGATCGGCACCCCCTCGAACTCGTCGCCGTAGTGTTCGATGATCGCCTCCTTCCGGTAGCCCACGACGGCGAGCAGCTCCTCGGCACCCAGCTCGACCAGTCGCTCGAAACAGTGGGTGAGGATGGGCTTGCCCGCGATCTCCACCATCCCCTTGGGCTTGTCCTCGGTCAACGGACGCAGTCGGGTCCCCTCGCCGGCTGCCAGAACGACCGCTTGCATGCCTCCCCGTCGAGTGGCCTCCGGTAAAAACTCTCGCCCGCTACTCCGTTCGCGGTTCGGGGGGACGACCCGGCCGGTGACCCTAGAGACCGCCTACCGTCCGGGTAGGGGCGACAGAGGGAAGGGAGGGCGCGACGACGAGCCGGGTATGGAGGTCAGCATCGTCGGGAGCGGGTACGTGGGGACGACCGTCGCGGCCTGTCTCGCCGACCTCGGTCACGAGGTGACGACCGTCGACATCGACGAGGAGATCGTGGCGGCGATCGAGGCGGGGGAGGCGCCGATCCACGAGCCGGGGCTCGGGACCCTGGTCGCCGAGCACGGCGGCGACCGGCTTCGGGCGACGACCGACTACGGCGTGGTCCGGGAGACCGCCCTCACGATGCTCGCGCTCCCGACCCCGTCGAACGACGACGGCAGCATCGACCTCTCGGCGATGCGGGCCGGCGCGCGTTCGCTGGGCCAGGCGCTGGCCGGCGGCGGCGCGGGGACGGACGCCGACGCGGGCGACGGTGACGGCACCGACCCGACGGTCGTCGTCACCAAGTCGACGGTGCTCCCGGGGACGACCGAGGGGGTGCTCGCGGACGAGATCGCGGCCGCGGGCGTCGAGCGCGGGACCGACTTCGTCGTCGCGGACAACCCCGAGTTCCAGCGGGAGGGGACCGCCGTCGCGGACTTCCTGAACCCGGACAAACTCGTGTTCGGGACCGACGACGAGCGGGCGCTGTCGGCGCTGCGGGAGCTGTACGCCCCGCTGCGCGAGGCGGCCGACGACGAGGTGCCGGTCGTCGAGACGACCATCGCCGCCGCCGAGACGGTGAAGTACGCCAACAACGCCTTCCTCGCCGCGAAGGTGAGCCTGATCAACGACCTGGGCAACGTCTGCAAGGAGTTCGGCGTCGACGCCTACGAGGTCGCCGACGCGATCGGTCTCGACGACCGCATCGGCGCGCGCTTCCTCCGCAGCGGCCTGGGGTGGGGCGGGTCCTGTTTCCCCAAGGACGTCGACGCGATCAGACACGCCGCCCGCGAGCGGGGGTACGACCCGGCGATGCTCGGCGCCGCCGTCGAGATCAACGAGCGCCAGCCCGAGCGCCTGCTCGGACTGCTCGACGACCACGTCGACGTCGCCGGGGAGCGGGTGGCGGTGCTGGGGCTCGCGTTCAAACCCGGGACCGACGACGTGCGCAACTCCCGGGCGGTGCCCGTGATCCGCGGGCTGGTCGACCGGGGCGCGACGGTCGTCGCCTACGATCCCGTCGCCACGGAGAACATGCGGGAGTACGCCCCGGATCTGCCGTTCGAGGCCGCCGACTCGGCCGCCGCGGCGCTGGAGGGAGCGGTCGGGGCCGCCGTCGTCACCGACTGGGACGAGTTCGCGGCGCTGGACGAGGCGTTCGACCGGATGGCCCGGCCGGTCGTCGTCGACGGCCGCCGGATCGTCGAACGGCGCGACGGTATCGTCTACGAGGGGCTCACCTGGTAGGCCCGACGGGAACGGTCCACGGTCACCCGGCCCGGAACGGGAGGTCTATGTCCGCCCGGACCGACGGACGCTCATGCGACAGTTCCTCGTCGTCGGCCACGAGGCGCCGACGACCGACGAGTTCGCGCTGGAGGACCTGCCCGGCGCGGGCCGGACGGACCTGCTGGCCCGGTCGGTGACCAGCGGTCTGTTGCTCTCACACGGCATCCGCGAGGACAGCCGGGTGTTGCTGGTGCTCGCCGACGCGTTCACGCTGCGGTTCGAGGGGAGCGAACTCCGCGGGCTCCACCCCGACGAGCGGTCGACCGCGGCACTGATCCGGGCGGCGCTGGGGGAGCGCGAGGAGGCGATCGGTCACGTCGAGGTCGAGACTTCCCCCGGGGTCTACCTCTCGCGGCGCGGCCTGGAGCCGACGCTCGTCGAGGCTGCCGACGGGGCGACCACCCTGCAGCTGCACGACGCGGGCGAGCCCGCCGTCGAGCGCGAGCCGCCCGCCGACCCCCTGTTCGTTCTGTCGGACCACCGCGACCCGACCGACGCCGAGGCCGACCTGTTCGACGACCACGCCGACGCCCGCGTCTCGCTCGGTCCCGAGCGGCTCCACGCCGACGACGCGATCACCGTGGCGCACAACTACCTCGACACCGACGGCTTCCGGCGGTACTGACCCGCCGGCGCGCCGCCGACCGGTCCGGGGCTGCCGTCCGGCGACGATCCGGAAGCGTTAAAAATCGCGCTCGCTTTCTCTCGGGTGCGAGCCGGGCCGGTGGGGTAGCTTGGTATCCTTCGGCCTTCGGGTGGCCGTAACCGCGA
>CAZMWG010000066.1:0-2072 GCA_964569925.1 uncultured Halobacteriales archaeon
GCGGACGGTCGTCGACGCCTACGAGCGGGCGACGTTCGACCGCGGGGTCGACGTCGAGCGCGCCCGGTCGGCCACCGAGGCCGCGGCACGACTCGTCGGCGACGACGCCCCGGGAGAGCCGTCGACCGCGGACGACTGATCGTCGGCCGGCCGAGTCCCGGACCCGCGCCGGAACACGAGCGGCCCGTCGCCCGACCGCGGCCTTTTTCTCCGCCGACCCGTTCCCTGACACCGATGCGCCGACGGGACATCGTCCTGCTCGTACCCCGCCCGGTCCGCCGGCTGCCGGCGGACCTCGCGGCGACCGTGGCGCTGGTCGCGCTGACCAACGCCGCCGTCTTCCTCCCGCTGGTCAGAGAGACGCCGCTCCGGGTGGCGCTCGGGCTGCCCTTCGTGTTGTTCGTCCCCGGATACGCCGTCATTGCGGCGCTGTTCCCGGAGGAGGGCGCCGGTGACGACGAGGGAGACGGCGACGGCGCCGAGGGGTCGTCGGACGGGGACGAGGGGACCGGTCCGGTCGGGGGCGTCCGCGAGCGCGGGATCGACGGGATCGAGCGCGTCGCGCTCTCGTTCGGGCTGAGCATCGCGGTGGTCCCGCTAGTGGGGCTGGTGCTCAACTTCACGCCGTGGGGGATCCGGCTGGCCCCGATCATGGTCGCGGTCAGCGGCGTGACGCTGGCGGCGACGGGGGTGGCCGCGAGCCGCCGCCGGGCGCTGCCGGCGGCGGAGCGGTTTCGGGTCCCCTACCGAACGTGGTACCGGACCGGGCGCGCGGAGCTGCTGGAGCCCGACTCGCGGGCCGACGCCGCGCTCAACGTGTTGCTGGTCGCGAGCGTGGTGCTCGCGGTCGCCAGCGTCGGCTACGCGGTGGCCGTCCCGAAACAGGGGGAGGCGTTCACCGAGTTCTACCTGCTCACCGAGAACGAGAGCGGTGACCTGGTGGCCGACGGCTACCCGACGGAGATGACGGCCGGCGAGCCGACGGCGTTGACCGTCGGGGTCGGCAACAACGAGCACCGGACCGAGACGTACACCGTGGTCGCCGAACTCCAGCGGGTGCGGACGGTGAACGACACCCGCGTGCGGACGACCAGCGACGGCACCGACGTTCGGAGGGTCAACGAGACGATCGTCGAGGAGGCGACGGAGGTGGCCCGGTTCCGCCCGACGGTCCGGGACAACGGGACCTGGCTGCGGTCACACACGGTGACTCCCCGCAGGACGGGCGAGCGACTGCGCCTGCAGTACCTGCTGTACCGCGAGGAGCCCCCGGAGCCGCCGAACCGGTCGGCCGCCTACCGCGAGTTACACCTGTGGGTGAACGTCACGGAGTGACGGCCCTGGCGGGCGGGACCGCCGGACGACCGGACGGCTCCCGAGCGCGGGATGCCGGCTCCGGGCGGTCGGCACGACGACGCCGACCTCGAGTGATCGGGACAGTGACCCACGACGGGCGCGATCGGACCGTCGTAGCACGCTCGTCGCGAGTACGGTGCCGTTACGACCGGAAAGGGTCGACTATCGGTCCGTGTGTCGGCGGGTCCGTCCCGGTCGTCGGCGGGCGGTCGGCGACGTCGAGTGGCCGTCGACCGCGCCGGCGGCGACGGTCGCGGGGTAGCGTTCGGCGTGGACGGGGACCCCGGTGGGGCCCGGACGCCGGAAGGGTTATCTGCGCCAGCGGGATACGGCGGACGATGATCGACGGCTCCGGTTGCCCCGCCTGCGGCGGCCACGTGTCGACAGAGGACGGGACCGACTACCGGTGTGACGACTGCGGGGAGCGATTCGACGTCGCCGACCTGTTTCTCCCCTGAGAGCGGTCGGCGTCGGCGAGAAGACGAGGCGGGTGGATGGTGTGGGTCGTCGACGCGAGCCCGTCAGTTCCACGTGACCGGCGGGCGCCTCGAACCCGGAGCGGCCGTCAGAACTGCTGGGTCTGCGGGCTCCCGGCCGGCTGGCTCCCCGTCGACTGCGGCGGGACCTGCGTCGTCCCGCTGGTCTGCTGGGCGGCCGGCGACTGCGCGGCCGGGTTGGCGAACGGCTGCTGTGTGGCGGGCTGCTGGGCGGCCGGC
>CAZMWG010000066.1:2172-13890 GCA_964569925.1 uncultured Halobacteriales archaeon
GCGGCCGGGTTGGCGAACGGCTGCTGTGTGGCGGGCTGCTGGGCGGCCGGCTGCTGTGCGGCCGGCGACTGTGCGGCCGGCGACTGCGCGGCCGGCTGCGGAGCGAGGGCGGCGGTGTTCTGCAGCGCGTTCAGCGTCTGCTGGGCCCGGTTGATGGCGTCCTGGACCTCGGGCTCCGCGGCGTGCTGTCGGAGCTCCTGGACGCCGCTCTGGATCGTCGCCCGGATCGACTCGCCGACGGGCGCCGCGAACGGCGACTCGCGCAGGATCAGCTTCTTCTCCAGGTGTGCCAGGTCCTGGATGTCCTCGCAGATGCGGACGACGCGGGGGTTACCGCGGCGGGCGACCTGGGTCTTGGTCCACTCGGCGACGTTGGCGAGCTGGTCGAGGGCCGCGACGGCGTTCTGCACGTCGGGCGAGGCCATCTGTTCGTATCGCGCGGCCGCGGCGCTGGCCATGGGGAACTGGCTCGCCATGGCGCTGCCGGCGGGCTGCTGTGCCTGGTACTGCGACTGGGGCTGTGCCTGGTACTGCGACCGAGGCTGGAACTGCTGTTGTGACATGTTCGTCGGACCTCCGTCGTTGCCCCCCGTCCGGGGCGACTGAACGGTGAGCCGGTCGCTGATTAGTAATTGAGCGCGTACGACGGCGGCGACCCCGTTGGCCCGTTCTTATCTCACGGTACGCTCCGACGTCCGTGCCGGAGCCCGTCGGGTCGGCCGCCGTCGGGCGATCCCGGCGTCCCCGTCCGGCGGCGACCGGAAACGGCGGCTTACCGGGCGGACGTCGGGGACTAGACGCGTCCGGTCGTTCGGTCCCCGCGACGTACGGTGATCCCTCGCCGGGCCGGACGATCCGGCGAACCGTGGACGGTGTGGCGGCTACTTGACCGACGGCGCCCTACCGGCCGGGCGCGGACTCACACACCATGAGCGCACGCAACCCCTTCGAGGAACTGGAACGACTGTTCGAGAGGATGAGCCGTCAGGTCGACGAGACCGCGCGGTCCTGGACCGACGACACGCCGCTCTCCCGCCGGTCGTCGGGGAGCCCGATGGCGGTCGACCTGATCGAGCGCGACGAGGAGTACGTCGCGACGGTGGACCTGCCCGGCTTCGAGCGGGAGGACATCGACCTCCGGCTGACCGACCACACGCTCCGGATCGACGCCGAGCGCGAGGAGATCACCGACGAGGAGTCGGGCCGGTTCGTCCGGCACGAGCGACGCCACGAGTCGACGAGCAGGTCGCTACGGCTTCCGGAGGAGGTCGACACCGAGGGGGTGTCGGCCCGGATGCACAACGGCGTCCTGACGATCACGATGCCGCGGCTGGCGAGCGAGGAGAGCCGGCACGTCGAGATCGACGTGGAGTAGGCCGACGCGGGCACCGACGGGCCGGCGGGCGACCACGGTACTCCGCGGACGTGGTGTCGCCGGACGCCGACGGTCTCAGGCGCGCACCGCGGCGGCTCGGGGCCGGTCGGCGACCGCCCGGAGGAACCGCCTGGCCCGGGCGACCGACGCCGTCCAGCCGGGGTGGCGCTCGTAGCGGCGCCGCGCGGCCCGTCCCATCGCGGCCAGCCGTCGGCGGTCGGTCGCGAGCGTCGACGCGGCGTCGGCGACCGCACCGGGGTCGTCCGGGGCGACGAGAAAGCCGGTCTCGCCGTCCGTGACGACCTCCCCGGCGCCGCCGGCCGCGGTGGCGATCGCCGGCAGCCCGAAGCTCATCCCCTCCAGGTAGACGATCCCGAACCCTTCGTGGCGCGAGGGGACCGCGAGGACGTGGCTCTCCCGGAGGACCGCCGCCAGTTCGGCGTCGGTCAGTTCGCCGGCCAGCCGTACCCGGTCGCCGACCCCCGCGTCGTCGATCCGCTCGCGGACCGCCCCGGCGTAGCCGGCGTCGACCTGCCGGCCGACGACGGTCAGTTCACAGTCGGCCTCGACCCGCGCGAGCCCGTCGACCAGCGTCGTCACCCCCTTCCGCGGGAGGAGGTTGCCGACGAAGACCACCCGCAGGGGGCCACGGCCCGCCCGGGCGTCGATCTCCGCCGGGTCGATCTCCGGATCGAACCGGTCGCCCGCCGGCGGGATCACGGCGGTCTCGTCGGCGTCGAGCGCGCCGGTGTCGAGCACCGTCCGCCGGGTCGCCTCGCTGTTGCAGATCGCGGCGTCCACGCCGGCGAGGTACCGCCGCTCGATCCGGCGGTAGACCGGCGCCAGCCGGCGCCGCTCGCTCGCCCGGAGGTGGTGGACGACGCTGACGATCGGCGCGTCCAGCCGCCGGTTGGCCCAGGCCAGCGACGGGTGGGCCAACTCGTCCTGCAGGAGCACGTCGACGCCGGCCAGCCGGTCGACCGGTCCGTACGAGAGGTTGTCCAGCAACCCGCGAGGGTACGAGCGCCAGGGGAGTTCGACCACGGTCACCTCGTCGCCGGCCGCCCGCAGCCCCTCGACCAGCTTCCGGTCGTAGCGGAAGCCGCCGGACCGCCCGTCGAGACTGCCGTACAGGGCAAACCCGATCCTCACCGGCACCACCTCGTCGACGCGCCGCCCGCCGGGCCCCGACGGACGGGACGACCGCGCTCCCGACCCATTTCCCGCCGGTTCGGGGGGAACGAGTGTAAGCCTGTGGCTCCGACTCGCACCGCCTCACACGCCGTTGACACGACACGCGACGGCGCCGGTCCCGGCGCGTCACGTCCCGTTGACACCGCGCTTCAGCGACGGTGCCGGTCTCGCCGACACCACGCGCCGCCGACACCGGCCGTGTGGCTCCGCCGGCGCGCCGGAGACGCCGCGGGCGCCGGCGACGCCACGGGCCGACGTCGGCGCGAGAGGGTTTTGTGGCTCCCGCCCCAGCGTGGGCCGTGAACATCCTGCTCGTCGGGGCCGGCGACGTCGCCGGCCAGTACGCGGCCGCCCTCCCGGACAGTCGCCTGTCGATCGCCGGGGTCTGTGACACGGACCGCGAGCGCGCCGAGGCGTTCGCCGCCGACCACGGCGCGCCGGCCTTCGCCGACCTCGACGCGGCACTGGACGCCGTCGACGCCCCCGTGGCGCTCAACCTCACCGGCCACCGCGCCCACGCGCCGGTGACCCGCGACTGTCTGGCGGCCGGCCGCCACGTCTTCTCCGAGAAGCCCCTGGCGCTCGCCCCGGACGCCGCGGGCGACCTGCTCGCGGCCGCCGCCGACCGCGACCTGGGGCTGGGCTGTGCGCCGATCACGCCGTCCTGTCCCGCACAGCGACTCGCCGGCCGCGCGGTCGCCGACGGTCGCCTCGGCCGCGTCGGCCTTGGCTACGCCCACGCCCACGTCGGCCGCGTCACCGAGTGGCACGACCGGCCCGACTCCTTTCTCGCGGTCGGACCGCTGTACGACGGCGGCGTCTACCCTCTCTCCCTGCTGGTCGCGTGGTTCGGCCCCGTCCGCGAGGTCCGGGTCGCCGACGCGCTGGACGTCTGGCCCGACCGCGAGCCGTCCGGCGAGGCGCCGACCCACGTCGAGGCAACGCTGTCGTTCGACGGGCCGACGGTCCGTCTGACCGCGAGCCTCTACGCCCCCCACCGGGGCCGGGAGTTCTACGGACTGGAACTGCACGGCGACGACGGCTCGCTGTACCTCGCCGACGCCGGGACGATGGCCGCCGACCGGGAGGCCGTCGCCTTCGGCCGGGAGGGCCGCGAGTACACGCCGATGCCCCCGGCCCACCCGGGCGACGCCGGGTCCCGCACCCACCTCGACGGCGTCGAGCGGTTCGCGGCCGCCGTCGCGGCGGGCCGACGACCGCGGCGGACGGCCCGCCGGGGGGCCCACGTCGTCGCGGTGTGTGCCGCGGTCGAGGCGGCCGCCGCCGGCGACGGCCCCGTGGCGGTCGAGGACTTCGGCGTCGAGCCCGCGCTCCCCGCGGCGCCGACCGTCCGCCCGGCGAGCGAGTCGGTCGGCGACGGGGGCATACCCGCCGAGGGCGGAGATGCGGCCGACGCGGGGGAACCGGGCCGGCGCGCGGCGCTCCGTCTCCCGCGGGTCGGGTTCGCCCCGCCCGTCGACGCCGAGGATGGCGCGGGCGACGGCGACCCGCTCGCCGCGGCGCTGGACGCGGGCTTCCGGTTGCTGGACCTCGCCGCCCCGGATGTCGACCGGGAGCGGGCGGCCCGCACCCTCGCCGCGCCGGGGACGCCCGACCGCGACGGCCTCCTCGTGCTCGACGGGACCGACGACCCCGGGACTGCTCTCGGGGACGACGGGAGCGTCGACGCGGGGAGCACGGCCGACTCGGGAACCGCCGACGCCGGGGTCCCCGGCCCCGCCGGCGGGGCCGACTGTCTCGTGCTCGCGGCCGACGCCATCGACGGGCCGCTCGGCGACGCCTGGCGGGACCTGGAGCGAGCCCGCGACCGGGGCGAGGCGCGCACGCTCGGGGTCGCCGGCGTCGACGCCGACGGCCTGGAACGGGTCCTCGACGCGGGGACGGCCCCGCCCGCGCTGGTGCGGGCCGCGGTCCACCCCTACCGGCCGCGGTCGGCGCTGGTCGAGCGCTGTCACGAACTGGGGATCCGCGTCGTCGGTCGCCCGACGCCACCGCCGTCGGGTCTGCTCGACGAGCCTGCGGTCCGGGCCGTCGCCGAGCGGCGAGACCTGTCGCCGGCCGCTGTCGTGCCCGCGTGGAACGCCGCCCGCGGCGTGGTCCCGACGGTCTCGGAGCGAGACCCCGAGCGGATCGTCGACGCGCTCGCGGCGGGCGCCGAGGTGCTCACGACCGACGAGCGGGCGCGACTGGACGACCTGGCCGACGCCGCGGCGGACGAGTAGCGGATCGGCGGTCGGCGAGCGTTCCCGGTCCCGCCGCGGTCTCGGAGAGCGGACACGTTCTCCGGCCCTGAGACAGCGTGTGTACCGACACACCCTCCGTCCGTCCACCGCCGGGTATGGTTCCCGAGGCGGAGCAGTTCCGGAGTATCGACCTGTCGGCGGTGACGGCGGGGACGCTCGCGGTCGCACTGTTCGGGTCGCCGCTGCTCGCGTGGCTCGCCGACCGGGGGACGGTCGCTCTCGACCCGGTCGGCGAGGTGGCCGTCCGGTGGCTGCTGGTCGCCCTGGTCCTCGGCGTCGCGGTCGGCGTCGAGGGGCGCTCGCTCGCCGGCGTGGGGTTCCGGCGTCCGGACCGCCGCGACGCCGCGTACCTCGTCGGGACGGCGGCCGCGGCGCTCGCCGTCTTCGCCGCGACGGACCCGCTCGTCGGCGCGCTCGGTCTCCGGGTGGCCGGAGACGGCGGCGCGGGCGGGGTCGGGGCCGAGGCGGGCCCGGGGCTCGCGCTCGTCGGCGCGGTGACGGTCGGCGTCGTCGAGGAGGTGCTGTTCCGGGCGTATCCGATCGAGAGCCTGCTGGACGCGACCGACAGCGCGCTCGTCGCCGGCGCGGCCGCCTGGGGCGGGTTCACCCTCGCGCACGCGCCGGCCTGGCCGCTCGGGAACCTCCTCCAGATCGGGGCCGTCGCGGCGGTGTTCACGCTGGTCTACCTGCGACGGCGGACGCTCGTCCCGGTCGTCGGGGCCCACCTCGCCGTCTGGGTGCTGGCCGTCCTCGGGCGGGGCTACGGGTGATCCGGGATCCGGGCGGAGCCTACCGCTCGCCCATCCGCTCGCCCGCGACGCGGCGGCCGTGGGTGGTGAGTTCCACCTCGCTGCGCTCCCGGACGACGTCGATCACGTCCAGTTCGATCAGCCGGTCGAAGATCTCCTCGGCCGTCTCCACGTCGATCCCGACGAAGTTGGGGACGTCGAACGGGGACACCCCGGAGTGCAGCGCCATGATCACCCGGCGCTCGGTGCTGGAGAGGTCGAGGTCGGCGCGGTTGCGCTCGGCGCTCTCCTCCAGCATCACCTGCAGGACGGTGGCGTGAAAGGGGGAGCCGGCCATGTGGGTCTCGACGCTGATCCCGTCCTGTGTGTGTTCGACCTGGATCACCGTCCGCTCCTCGCCGGCGACGTCGCGCTCCTCGATGTCGAGGTCGCCGATGTCGGCCCGCTCGACGCCCACCGCGCGACCGTCGGCCAGCGCCAGTCGGAGCGCGTCGTCGGTCACCTTCACGCGGGCCTTCGTCCACTCGGCGTCCTGGACGACGCCGCCCTCGACGGCCGGGTGGGAGACGGAGACGATCTCCCCGTTCAGACAGGCCCGGTAGAAGTCGGTCTCGAAGGCGGACTGGTCGGTGGCCGCCACGAGCAGGACCCCCTCGTCGACGTGCAACGCGACGTAGTCCGAGACGGTCGCCGAGCGCTGGTTCACGTCGAACCGATCGTCGATCCGATCGATCGCCGACAGCGGGATCGACCGCTTCCCGTCGGCGACCAACACCAGCCGCTCGGTCGTCAGGACGATCCGGCACTGCTCCCACTCCGCGTCGGTGAGCCGCTGGCCGCTCCGGACCGCCTGGAGGTACTGGCCCCGCGTGTCCGCGACCTTCCGCTCCGTGTCGCTCATCCCCTCGTCCGTCGGAGTTACCCGTTCGAGCGAATAATAGTTCCGGCGCCGGTATCGCCGGCGATACTCCGTCGGACCCGTCTCCCCGCCCCGAGCCCGGCTACTGTTCGTTCATCGCCTCGCTGGCCATGTTGCGCCCCTGGGCGTTGAGCGCCACCTCCGTCCGGGTGCGGACCTCGTCGACGGCGCCGACCGCCAGCAGCCGCTGGTAGATCTCCTCGACCTCGTCCACGCCGACGCCGACGAACTCCGCCATCTCGAACGGCGAGACGCCCGAGTACAGCGCCATCAGCACCTGGCTCTCCAGTTCGTCCAGTTCGTAGTCGTCGTCGCGGGCCTGGACGACGGACTCGAACAGCGAGGAGAGCGCCCGGGTGTGGCGCTCGGTCCCCGAGAGGTGGGTCTCGACGCTCCGCTCCCCGCGGGTGTGCTCGACGGCCAGCACGGTTCGCTCCTCGCCCAGCACCGTCCGCCGGTCGGTCTCGACGGTCCCGACGTCCGCGACCTCGATCCGGGCCGACCGGTCGTCCGGAAAGGCCAGCCGGACGACGTCGTCCTCGAAGGCGAAGCGGGCCTTCGACCAGTCGGCCTCCTCCCGGACGACGCCCCCGACCACGGTGGGGTGTCGGGCCAGGATGACCGTGCCGTGCAGCGCCGCCCGGCAGTACTCCCGCTCGAAGGAGACGTCGGGCGCGTCGATCAGGAGGACGCTCTCGCCGATCCGCACCGGGGTCGCGCCGCCGGGGTCGACGCCCTCCGGGACGGAGGCCTCGTCGAGGAGTTCGACCCTCGCGTGGGGCACCGTCCGCCGGTCGTCGCCCCCGGCGATCACCAGCCGCCGGTCGGTGACGACTAGCCGGCAGGAGCGCCACTCCGGCTCGACCGAGTCGCCGCTCCTGACGGCGTACGCGTAGTCGCCGGCGGCGTCGACCAGTTTCCGTTCCTCCCCGCTCATCCGCTCGTACGTGGTTGTCGCCGCGCGGTATAAAACTCCAACAGTCGGCGGGGATCAGACCGCGAGGGCTCCGCCCAGCAGTCCCAGGCCGCCGAAGCCGACACAGACGGCCCAGAACGGCACCCGGCGGACGAACGAGACCAGCCCGCCGACCGAGAGGTAGCCGACGACGGCCGCGACGGCCACCGACAGCGCCGCCGGCCCGGGCGCCACCGCGGGGACGCCCTCGTCGGCCACGGAGATGCCGTTGGCCGCCAGCGCGGCCGGGATCGACAGCAGAAAGGAGAGGCGGAGCGACGCCTCGCCGGCGTGACCGCGCAGCAACAGCGCGCTGACGGTCGTCCCGGAGCGGGACATCCCCGGGAGCGCCGCGAGCCCCTGGAGGGCGCCCACGAGGACCGCGTCGAGCGGCCCGGGGAGCCGCCGGTCGCCGGCGGCCAGGGCCCCGGCCGTCCGCTGGAGCAGGCCCGTCACGACCAGCAGGCCGCCGATCAGCGCCAGGAAGGCGCCGCCGGTCAGCTCCGAGGCCCGGTCCGCGACGAACAGCAGCGTCGGGACCCCCGTGAGGCCGGTCACCAGCGTCGCCAACACGAGAAAGGAGAGGTCGGCGCGGTCGGCGTCGAACGCCCCCGAGGGCCGCCAGCCCCGGGCGGCCCCGAGGGCGGCGGCGACCTCGGTCCGGAAGTACGCGGCCGCCGAGAGGGCGGTGCCCGCGTGGAGGAAGAGGGCGTACCGGACCGCGGCGCCGGGGTCGGCGCCGGTCAGCGCGGTCACCGCCAGCGCGACCCCGCCCTCGCTGGAGACCGGTAGCCACTCCAGCACGCCCTGCAGGCCGCCCAACAGCACGGCGACGAGCCACTCGTCCATGCTCGTGAGAGCCGTCCGCTCGGACAAAACCGGTTCGGTTCCCGTGGCGGCGGTGTTGGGATACGCGATCACACACTGGAGGACACGGACGTCGAAAGCCCTCGTGGGGTTGCGGTCCCACGGCTCGCTGCGCTCCTCGGCCTTCGGCCTGCGGTGTCTGCTCACGGGCGCCGTCGGCGCCCGTTCGCACGGGCTGGGGCGGCC
This sequence comes from uncultured Halobacteriales archaeon, assembly GCA_964569925.1. Lineage (GTDB taxonomy): Archaea > Halobacteriota > Halobacteria > Halobacteriales > Haloarculaceae > CAZMWG01. The sequence goes on from CAZMWG010000066.1 coordinate 10,682, forward strand.
TCCCCGAGGCCGCCTCGTGGCTCCCGTCGCCGGGCTTGTGCAACTCCACTCGCCCTTTCAGTCCGCCAGGGTTCGGCTGGTGGACGGTCCGAACTTCGGGGGACGAACGGGCGAGGCGCGCTCCGGGGTTCCGCGGCGACGCTATCCCGACGGAGGAAGTACTCTCACGGAATCCCGCAACCCCGCGAGGGTTTTCGATCCCTCGTGACCGACTCCCCCGATCTCTCGTCCGAACACCGTCCCGGTGGCGGGTCGAAACGGAGTTAGGGGCCGGACGACACTCTCTGACGATGACCGTACTGGACGAGACCCGGGCGCTGCTGGCCACGGGGCCGCTCTGTGACCCGTGCCTGGGACGGCCCGTCGCCGACAGAAGCTTCGGGCTGACGAACGCCGAGCGCGGCCGGGCGCTCCGGACCGCGCTGGCCCTGGAGGCCGACGAGCCCTTCGAGCCGGGCGCCGGGGAGGACTGCTGGGTCTGTGAGGGCGAGACCGGTCGCGTCGAGGAGTGGGCCGAGCGGGCGGCGCGTCGGCTCGGCGAGTACGACTTCGCGACCTACCAGGTGGGGACGCGGGTGCCGCCGCTGCTGGAGGAGAACGACCGGCTCCTCCGCGAGGAGGCCGGCCTTGACCCCGAGGCCGGCGAGGCGCTGAAGACGGAGCTCAACCGCGAGGTGGGCAAGCGGATCGGCTCGCGGACCGACGCCACGGTGGACTTCGAGCGCCCGGACGTCCAACTCCTGCTCGACCTCTCGACCGACGAACTGGAGGTGCAGGTCAACTCGGCGTTCGTCTACGGCCGCTACCGGAAGCTCGAACGGGAGATCCCACAGACGGAGTGGCCCTGCAACGAGTGTGGCGCCACGGGGCTGAAACGCGGCGCGGAGTGTCCGGGCTGTGACGGGACCGGCTACCGCTACGACACCAGCGTCGAGGGGCTGACGGCGCCCGTCGTCCGGGAGGCGATGGACGGCGAGGAGGCCGTCTTCCACGGCGCCGGCCGGGAGGACGTCGACGCGCTGATGCTGGGGACCGGCCGACCGTTCGTGATCGAGGTGAAATCGCCCCGCCGGCGGGCGGTCGACGTCGAGGCGCTGCGGGAGCGGATCGACGACCACGCGGACGGACGGGCGGAGGTGGAGGGGCTCCGCCTCGCGACCCACGACGCCGTCGAGCGGGTGAAGGAACTGGACGCCTCGAAGACCTACCGGATGGACGTGGCTCTCGACGAACCGGTCGACGACGGGGCGCTGGCGGCGGCGCTGGAACGGCTCGACGGCGCGACGATCGAGCAGGAGACCCCACGGCGGGTCGACCACCGGCGCGCCGACGTCCTGCGCACCCGCGAGGTGTACGACGCGAGCGGCGAACTCGACGACGACGGGCGTCACGCCGAGATCGAGATCCACGGCGCCGGCGGACTGTACGTGAAGGAACTGGTCTCGGGCGACGAGGGGCGGACGGACCCGAGCCTCGCCGGCGAACTGGGCGTCGGCGCCGAGGTGACAGCGCTCGACGTGCTCGCCGTCGAGGGTGAGGCCGAGCCCTTCGAGGACCCCGACTACTTCCGGGACCCCGGCGGGGACGGGGACGCCGGCGAGGGCGCGGACGAGAACCCGGACGGGGAGACGGACGCCGACGGGGACCCGGAATCGGAGTGAGGAGCCCACGGGGAGGGGTCACAACCCGACCCGGCGCCGGCGCGAGCGGGAGCTCAGAGGAACCGACGGAACTGCCAGTAGAGCCCCTGGAGCGCGTTCTCGACGGCCGCCAGCGGATCGAGGCCGGCGTCGGGGTCCGGAGCGGGCTCGAAGTCGCGGTCGAGTCGCCCCGCGGGGACACGGACGAGTTCGCCGGTGTGGACGCGACGCTCCTCCACGTCGCCAACGTACAACAGCGCGGGGTCGTCCGTGGTCCCGACGACGCGGTAGACGCCGGGGTCGTACTCGTCGGTCGTCGGGCGGTAGTGCTCGCCGACCTCGGTCATGTGGGAGCGATCGACCGGACGCCACGTCAGCCTTCGGGCCGCTCCGGGTCCGCGGGGACGACCGGCGCGTCCGCCGACTGACGACGACCGTCGGCGTGTGGGCCCGATTCCGGGGGCAGGCCCGATCGGTCCGGGGTCGTCCACCACGGTCATTTATTGGGGAACCGTCCGCAGGAAGGCCATGGAGACACGACCGCTCGGCGAGACCGGACACGAGTCGAGCGTCCTGACCTACGGGTCGATCGCGCTGAACTTCGTCGACCAGGAGCGGGCCGACGAGATGGTCGAGGAGGCTCTAGAGGCGGGGGTCAACCACTTCGACGTGGCGCCGACCTACGGCGACGCGGAGCTGAAGCTGGCCCCGAAGCTCGGCGAGCACCGCGAGGAGATCTTCCTGGGGTGTAAGACCCAGGAGCGGACCTACTACGGCGCCTGGGGGGAGCTACACCGCTCGCTGGACCGGCTCGGGGTCGACAAGATCGACCTCTACCAGTTCCACGCGCTGACCCGCTACGACGAACTGGACGCGATCACCGGCGAGTACAGCCCGGAGATGGCCCAGGGCGACCACGACCCCGGGGCGCTGCAGGCGTTCCTCGAGGCCAAGGAGGAGGGGCTGATCGACCACGTCGGGCTGACGAGCCACGGCGACCCGAGCCTGATCCGGTCGGCGATCCAGCGGATCCCGGAGCTGGAGACCGTGATGTTCCCGTACAACTACACGCTCGCGGCCAAGGAGGGCCCCGAGTACGACTACGGCTCCGTGCTGGAACTGGCCCGCGAGGAGGGGCTGGGGACGCTCTGCATCAAGGGGTTCGCGAAGGGGCCCTGGGACGAGGACCTCCCCGAGGACGAGCGCCCCTACGACACCTGGTACGAGCCCTACGACACCGAGGCGGAGTTGCGCGAGTGTCTGCGCTTCGCGCTCTCCCAGGGGATGACCTCGATCCCCAACGCCGGCGACCCGAAGCTCGTGGGACCGATCCTGGAGGCCGCCCGGAACTACGAGCCGATGGACGACGAGGAAGAGGCCGCGCTGCTGGAGCGGGCCCGCGACGGGGACACGCCGGTCCCGGCGCCCTGAGGCGTCGGGGACCGACGCCCGCACTGAGAAACCGTTAAGAAGCGGGCGCGATAGCCCCGTGCATGGACTACAGGACCCTGGCGTCGACGGGACTGCAGGTGTCGTCGATCTGTTTCGGGACGTGGCGGTTCGGCCTGG
>CAZMWG010000067.1:0-13848 GCA_964569925.1 uncultured Halobacteriales archaeon
TCTTCGCGCCGCTGTCGGTCGAGGCCGTCCACGGCGTCGGGCCGGTGACGGCCGCCGAACTGGCGGAGACGGGCGTCGAAACCGCCGGCGACCTGGCGGCGGCCGACCCGGACGCGCTGGAGGAGCGGTTCGGCGAGCGGGGGCTCGCGATCCGGCGGTACGCCCGCGGCGAGGACGACCGTCCGGTGACCCCGCGGGGGGACCCCAAGAGCCTCTCCCGGGAGTCGGCGTTCGCCGAGGCCGTCGAGGACCACGACGCGGTCCGCGAGCGGGTTCGCACCCTGGCGGCGGCGGTCGCCGACCGCGCCCGCTCGAAGGGCGCCCGCTACCGGACGATCGGCGTGAAGGTCGTCGAGCCGCCGTTCGAGGTCAACACCCGGGTCCGGTCGCTGCCGGGGCCGGTCGACGACCCCGACACGGTCGAGCGGACGGCCCTGGAACTGCTCGGGGAGTTCGCGGACGCCCGCGTCCGCAAGGTCGGGGTGCGCGTCTCGAACCTGGACTTCTCGGCCGGCGACCAGGCCACCCTCGGCGGGTTCGACGGCGAGGCCGGACCGGCCGGCGGCGGGGACCCGGCCGACGCCGCCGAGACCGAACTGGCGGGCGGCACGGACGGCGGCTCGCGGACCTCGCCCGACGTCGCGGCCGACTCCCGGCCCGACCCCGAGGACTCCGAGGGCCAGTCCAGCCTGACCGACTTCTAGTCGATCCCGTTCTCCAGGTTCTCCAGGAGCTTCCCGACGAACAGTCCCATCCGCGGCGAGAGCCGGGCCTCGTCGTCGGCCACTCGGTCCCCGGCGACGGACGCGACGCCGCCCGCTTCGTCTCTCTCCTCCGGGCGGCCCCCCTCCCCCGAGTCACGGTCCGGCGGCTCGGCGGGGTGGGCGGCCATCGTCTCGACGAACCGCTCGCCGAAGGTCATCGCGCGGGCCATGTCCACCACGTCCACCGTCAGCCCCTCGTCCGAGGTGTCGAGCCCCGGGTGGCGCTCCTTCTCGGCGTCCGTGTAGCTGATCGTCCAAGCCGGTCCCCCGACCGCCGCCAGCACCGTCTCCAACTCCCCCACCCTGAGCCGGCCGTCGTCGGTCCCCACGTACACCGTTCCGTCCTCCAGGAACGTCCGGTAGCGAGTCATCTGCCCCCTGGTCTCGGAGAGTGGGACCACGCTCAAGACGTTTCCGGCGACCCCCGCCGTGGCCCGTCTACCGTCCCAGGGCGTGGTCTCTCCGACGCGGGGCCGCCCCGACCCGGCGCTCACCCGCAGGTCGCCCCGAACGTCGGGCCCCGGTCGTCGGGGATCCGGAGCCGGTGGTCCTGGCCGCCGCGGTCACAGACCACCACCTCGGCGGCGACCAGCCGCTCGTCGGCCGGGTCCTCCAGGACGTACACCGTCGACCGGCCGTGGGTCCACTCCGCGACCGTCCGGGAGAGGGTCGCTCCGGCCGGGACGTCGATCGTCCGGTTCGTCGCGCTCTCGTCCACGAGGCGCGCGTCGTAGTAGTCGGAACCGACCACGGCGACGCCGGCGCCGACCCGCAGGCGACTGCCGTTCGCCGCCCGCACGTCGAGCGTGACCTCCTCGGCCGAGTCGAGGCCGCTGACGGTGTGGGCGACGAGCCGGTAGGGGCGGTCGTCGGCGTTGTCGACGGCGATCTCGGGCGGGTCGTTCCAGTCCCGCACCTCGTAGCCGACCGCGACCACGACGAGCAGAGCGGTGACCAGCGCCGCCGTCGTGCGAGAGACCATACCGGACCCTCGTCGCTGAGCGGTTAGTGTGGATCGGTTCCGTTCCGTCGCCGGAACGCGGAACCGACCCGTCGCGGGGCGGAGCAGTCCGCCACGACCGGCCACGAGGCGGGCCGACGACGCGCGTCTGACGGAGAGTTATGGACCGTCGCGTCCAGGATCGGACGAATGCCGGACACCGAGTACATCACCGTCGCCGAGACGAGCGAGGGCGTCGGAGCGACGGGCGCCGCCGCCGAGTCGGTCGACCTCCCGGTGGTCGACGTGCTCACCGGGCGCGGGTTCGTGACGGGCAAGTCCGGCGGAGGCAAGTCGAACACCGCCTCCGTCGTCGCCGAGAAGCTGCTGGACAACGGGTTCGGGCTGCTCATCGTCGACGTGGACGGGGAGTACTACGGGCTCAAGGAGGAGTACGAGATCCTCCACGCCGGCGCCGACGAGGAGTGTGACATCCAGGTCACGGTCGACCACGCCGAGCGGATCGCCGCGCTGGCCCTCGAGGAGAACGTCCCGATCATTCTCGACATCTCCTCCTTTCTCGACGAGAACGAGGCCGACGAGCTGTTGACCGAGGTCTCCCGACAGCTGTTCGCCAAGGCCAAGAAACAGAAACAGCCGTTCCTGATGCTGGTCGAGGAGTGCCACGAGTGGATCCCGGAGAACGGCTCGGTGGGCGAGCCGGGGAAGATGCTGATCAAGATCGGCAAGCGCGGCCGGAAGCACGGGCTGGGCATCGTCGGGATCAGCCAGCGGCCCGCCGACGTGAAGAAGGACTTCATCACCCAGTGTGACTGGATCGTCTGGCACCGGCTCACCTGGGACAACGACACCAAAGTCGTCGGCCGCATCCTCGACTCGACGTACGCCGGCGCCGTCGAGGACCTCGACGACGGCGAGGCGTTCCTGATGTCGGACTGGGGCGAGACCGTCCGCCGGGTGCAGTTCCACCGCAAGACCACCTTCGACGCCGGCGCCACGCCCGGGCTCGACGACTTCCAGCGCCCGGAGCTGAAGTCCGTCAGCGAGGACCTCGTCGAGGAACTGGCCTCCATCGGCGACGACGAGCCCGACACCGACGACCGGCTGCAGGAGCTGCGCGAGACCCTCGACGAGAAGAACTCCCGGATCGCGGAGCTCGAGGCCGAGCTACAGGACGCCCGGGACCTCTCCCGGATGGCCGAGCAGTTCACCGACGCGCTGCTCGACCACGTCGAGGGGGTCAACCCCGGCCGGACCGTCCAAGAGCGGGAGCGCCGGCGCCGCGAACGCTGGCGCGAGGGCGACGACGAGTACACGAACGGGACGGGAACCGCCGGCCCGGACCCGGACGGCACCGGTACGGACACGGACGGGACCGGCCCGGGCGGCGACGGGAGCGCCGGCGCGAGCGCCGCCGGAGCGGGCACGGGAACGGGTCGAACCGCCGGTTCGGGAGCCGACGACGGCGCGACCGCGGGTGGCGACGGCGGAACCCCGGGCGACGGCGCGGCGACGGCCGACCGGGCGGCAACAACGAACGGTGGCGGCGAGGCCGCGGCGAACGGGGACGGAGGAGCCACGGCGGGCGAGGCCGACCGCGAGGAGGACCCGGAGACCGCCGGGAGCGGCTGGCCGGCGGCGACGGAGATCGGTCCGGCGGCCGACGACGAGCGCGGCGAGGCGACCTCCGGCGGCGGCTTCGGGGACGCCTTCGGCGCCTTCGCCGACGACGCCGCCGTCTCCGACGGGACCGACGGAACGGGTGCGGACGGGTCGAGCGCGTCCGACGACCCCGCCGGGACGGGCGAATCGGCCTGGGCGGCCGGGACGGGGGGCGCGACCGCGCGGGAGGTTCCCAGGCGGGAGTCGACGGACGCCGAGCCGGCCGTGTCGGTCTCCGGGACGGACACGGCGGGGATGGAACCCCCGGGACGGCGCGAGCCCACGCCCGAGCCGGTCGAGGGCATGGGGACGACGCCGCGGTTCCTGGTCGACCTGGAGGCGGAGGTCCGGGAGTCGGACGAGGTGACGCGCGGCATGCTGGCCCGCTACGTCGAGCGCGGGCCGACGTCGCCGGGCGACGCGCTGGCGGCCGCCGGCGGGTCGGGCGACCGGACGACCGCCTACGCGCACAACCGCCGGCTCCGGCTCTCGGGGTTCGTCGAACACGTCGGCCGCGGGCGGTACGACTCGCGGCTGGTGGCGCTGGTCCGCGAGGAGAGCGACCGCGAACTCGACGAAGACGAGGCCCGGCGGCTGGCCGGACGGTTGCGCGCGACGATCGAGTCGACGGTCTGACGCTCGCGCCGGACGCCCGGCGCGGGGACGGTCGTAGCTTTCCGGGTCCGGTCTCGCTACAGCGGCGCGACCAGGTCCTCCAGTGCGGCGCGGGGGTCGTCGGCCTTCGCGACGCCGGAGGCCAGCAGGACCCCCGTCGCCTCCAGTTCCCGCGCGGCGACGACGTCGTCGCCGGTCGAGATGCCGGCGCCACAGAGGACGTCGACGTCGGGGTCGACGGCCGCGGCGGCCTCGACGGCGCCGGTGACGATCTCCGGGTCCGCCTGGCTGACGGGGGTGCCGGTGCCGATCAGTTCCGGCGGCTCGACGGCGACGCCGTCCGGGCCGAGGGCGGCGGCGGCGCCCACCTGCGCGGGGTTGTTCGCACAGACGATCGTCTCCAGACCCGTCCGGTCGGCGGCCGCGAGCGCGCCGTCGACGTCGGCCAGCGTGATCCGGCGCTCGGAGTGGTTGAGCAGGGTGCCGGTCGCGCCCGCGTCGGCGGCCGCCTCCGCCAGCGTACTCCCGGTGTGGCTCCCGTGTCCGACGGCGTCGACGTGCTGGGCCCACGTCTCGACGCCGGTGTCGGCCGCCGCCGACAGGTGGGCGGCCTGCGGGGCGACGGCGACGCGGACGCCGGTCTCCTCGGCGACGTCGCGGGCGGCCGTCGCCACCTCGATCGGATCACACGGGTACGCCTTCAGGTTCACCAGGACGAACATGGGAGTCGTCTCTCCGGGTGGCGTCAAAAGGGGTTCGGTGGCCGACGGTCGTCGGAGAACCGACCTCGCTCGGAGCACACGGCCGGCGACGAGCGGAACGTACGGCTGGTGACGGTCGGGAGAGACCGGTCGGCGCGGACCGAGAGCGGCCGGTCAGTGTCGGGAGAGACCGGTCGGCGCGGACCGAGAGCGGCCGGTCAGTGTCGGGAGAGACCGGTCGGCGCGACCGACGCGGTCGTCAGTCCTTGCGTTTGACCACGTCGCCCAGGGTGTACTCGCCGTCGGAGGAGCCCCCCTCCCACTCGGCGTCGCCGTCGCCGCCGCCCCCGGCGCTCAGGTCGATCCCCAGCGCCCGTTCGAGTTCCCGCTGGACCTCGTCGCTGGGGAGCACGTCGCCCCGCTCCAGCTTCCGGATCCGGCTCGCCTTCTCGTTGAGCTCGTCGGCCAGCTCCTCCTGGCTGAGCCCCTCGCGCTCGCGGGCCTGCCGGATCCGATCGTCGTAGTCCTGTGCGAGCTCGTCCATCTCGTCGAACATGTCCCGCCGGCGGCCCCCGCCGCCACCCCCGCTCGAGGTGGTCGAGGACGTCGACGACGAGGACGAGGACGACGAGCCCGAGGAGGTGGAGTACTTCGTCGAGCTCGAGGACGACTCCTCGGTCCGCACCTCCGTGCCGAAGTCAGTGCACTCGTCGCAGACGTCGAGCTCGGCGCCCTCGATCTTCACGCGGTTCGGGGACGCCACCTCTTTCCCGCACATCTCGCACTGAACCATGGACTGGCGTTCGACGCCGCGAGGGATAAATCGTACGCCGGAGCGCCCGAGCGGCCGCCCGCCCGGGGCCCGCGGCGTCGAGCCGGCCGGTCACTCCAGCGCCCGCATCGCGCCGTAGAACCGCTGGAGCGCCGTGAGGTGACCGACGACGGCGAGCAGGACCAACAGCAGGCCCACCACGCCCAGCCCGGCGACGAGCGACCCCCCGGCGAAGGCGGCGACGAGGCCGGTGAGCCCGATGAGCACCAGCCGGTCGGCTCGCCCGAGCAGGCCGCCGTACACCCGGTCCAGGCCGACCGCCTCGGACTGGGTGCCGAGATAGGAGGTCATCAGGACGCCCGTGACGGCCGCGAGCCCGAGGTCGTAGCGGCCGATCCCGGCCGCCAGGCCGACCAGCATCGCGATGTCGGCGTACCGGTCGAGCACGTGGTCGAGCAGGTCCCCGCCGTCGGAGGCGACCTCCAGTTCGCGGGCCAGCGCCCCGTCGAGCACGTCGAGCCAGCCGTTCACGAGCACCAGCACCGCTCCGACGAGGTAGGCGGTCGGGCGCGATCGGCCCAGCGCGAAGGCGCCGCCGGCGCCCAGCGCACAGGCGAAGGCGATCGCGCTGGCGCCGTCGGGGGACAGCCCCGCGCGTTTCGCCCCCGCGACGAACGGGTCGACCAGCCCGTCGACCATCGGCCTGAGCTTGTCCAGGGTCATACCCAGTCGAGGTAGGAGACGGTGCCCGCCGAGGGGTCGCGCTCGCCGGCGACCGCGGCCCGGACCTCCGCGGCCACCTCGTCGGGCGTCCGGTCGGTCGTCTCGATCTCGTACACCGCCTCGCGGCCGTGTTCCTCGACCGCCTCCGCGAGGATCACGTCCAGCGCCTCGCTCTCGGCGTTCTCCCGGGCGGTCGCCGCGCTCTCGCCCCGTCCCTCCAGCCGCCGCTCGATCTCCTCGGGGTGGGCTCGCAGGACGGTCACCCGGTCGACCGGGAACCGGTGGGCCAGGTGGGACTCGACGATCAGGTCCTCGCGGCCCGCCAGGTACGCCGTCACGGCGTCCAGGTCGGCGATCAGGGTGTCCCGCTCCTCGTCGACGCCCTCGTCGAACCCCTCCTCGCGGATCACGTCGTTGAGGTGGACCGTCTCGGGGCCCGACCCGAACCCGTCGAGGTCGCCGACGTCGAGACGGTCGACGGCGGTCGTCTTGCCCGTCCCGGGAGTCCCCGTGACGGCCACTCTCACCGGTCGAGCACCCCGTTGACGGTCTCGACGACGGTCCGGGCCTCCTCGGGGGTGCCACAGGTGATCCGCACGCAGTCGGGCAGCCCGAAGCTCGAACAGTCCCGCAGGATCACGCCCTCGCGCTCTGCGGCCTCGGCGACGGCGGTCCCGTCGCCGACCTCGGCGAGCACGAAGTTGCCCCCGGAGGGCCAGGTCCGGGCGTCGAGCCCCTCGTGGTAGCGCTCGCGGACCTCGCGGGCGGTCTCGACGGTCCGCTCGACGTGCTCCTCGTTGCCCAGGGCGGCGTACGCCGCGCGGCAGGCGAGTTCGTTGGCGGCGAAGGGGGTGTTGATCCGGGCGTACGCGTCGGCCCACGCCGACGGCACCAGCGCGTAGCCGATCCGCAGACCCGCCAGCCCGTGGGCCTTCGAGAACGTCCGCAGGACCGCCACGTTGTCGTGGTCGGGGAGCAGTTCGCGGCCGCTCGGGGCCTCCGTGAACTCCCCGTAGGCCTCGTCGACCGCCACCAGCGTCTCCTCGTCGACCCGCTCGGCCACCGTGGCGACGTCGTCGAGGCCCATCTCGCTGCCTGTCGGGTTGTGCGGGCTCGTGACGAACACGATCCGCTCGCCGTCGTAGGCCTCGAGGACGGTCTCGGGGGTCTGGGCGAAGTCCCGCGCCTTCGGGACCGGGTAGGTCCGGACCTCGCCGTGGTGGTAGCGGGCGCTCATCGAGTAGTAGGCGAACCCCGGATCGGGGACCAGCACGGCGTCGCCCGGCTCCAGGGTCGCCCGGTGGAGGTAGTCGATGGCGCCGTCCGCGCCGGGGCCCAGCCACACCTGCTCGCTCTCGACCGCCCACCGGTCGGCCAGCCGCTCCACGAGGTCCGCGTGGGAGGTCTTCGGGTACGAGCCGGCCCGTCCGGCCGACTCGTGGATCGCCTCGACGGCCGCCGGGTTCGGACCGTACATGTTCTCGTTGGAGGCCACCTTCACCAGGTCTCCGGGCTCCAGTCCGAGATCGCGTGCGACCTCCTCGACACCCCGCCCGGCGCGGTAGACGGCGTGGGCGGAGAGGTCCCGTGGTTGCATGGTCGGACAAAGCGGACGGCGGGACATAAGGGTGACCACCTGCTCGTGTGTGGCCGTGACGTGGCCCCCAGTCCCACTCTCGGCGCTCGCGGGGTCCGCCGGCCGGCGACCGGCGTCGGACATAAGCCCGTGGCACGCCCACCGTGGACCGTGAAGATATACACCGGCCGCGGCGACGCGGGACGGACGGACCTCCGCAACATGGAACGGGTGTCGAAAGACAGCCGGCGGATCGAGGCCTACGGGACGGTCGACGAGGTGAACTCCCTGATCGGGGTCGTCCGGCCGACCGGCCACGACGACGTCGACGAGAAGCTCCGGGCGATCCAGAACCACCTCCACGTGGTGCAGGCGGACTTCGCCAACCCGGACCCCGACGAGGGCGACCCGCGGGTGACCGAGGACCACGTCGACACGCTGGAGACGTTCATCGACGAGTGCGAGGCGGAACTCGATCCCCTAGAGGAGTTCGTCCTGCCCAGCGGCTCGCGGCCGGGGGCGAAGCTCCACCACGCCAGGTCGGTCTGCCGGCGGGCCGAGCGCCGCAGCGTCTCGCTGTCGGCCGAACAGTCGATCAACGAGGTCGCGATCGCCTACCTCAACCGCCTCTCGGACGCGCTGTTCGTGCTGGCCCGACTCACCAACCGCCGCGAGGGCGTCACAGAGGAACACCCCGAGTACTGACCGGAAGCGTCGGACGGTCGTCCCGACGGCGGCCGGACGCCACGGAACCGGCGTCGAACGGAAACCGTTTTGCCGCGGGTCCCCGCATCGCCGTGCATGAGCGACGGAGACGAGCCCGAGGACGGCGGTTCCGACGACGCGCCCGCCGAGGACGCGGGCGGTCACGGGGGGCCCGACGAGGCGCCCGACCCGCTGGGCGCGGACGACCCGGCCGCCGCGATCGAGGCGAACCTGGACGCGGTGGCCGACTCGCTCCCGGGCGCGGAGACCGAGGCCGAACTGGACGCCGTCGAGGCGGACCTCGACGCGGTGGCGGCGGCCCTCGAGGAGGCCGACCTGCCCGAACCCGACGAGGACGCCGAGGACCCGGCCGAGGCGCTCGAGGACCGTATCTCGGAGCTCCGCGGGGACCTGGAGGCCGAACGGGGACCGTACGCCGAGGACGTCACCGAGGCCCTCGCGGACGCGGCGGGCACGCTGCGGGACGCCGAGTGGACCGAGGACGGCGAGGGCGAGGCCGTCGACGCGGTCGCGACCTTCCTCGACGCCGCCGAGGACCACGTCACGGTCCCGGAGGCGGGCGCCACGCCGGCGGACGCCGCCGAGGACCTGGAGACCGTGGCGGAGGCCGTCGAGGCGGCCGGTCTGGACCCCGACGAGGACGCGGAGACCGTCGCCGCGCTGCTGGAGGCGACCGACGCGCTGGAGACCGACCTGGAGGCGGCGGAGGTGTGGGAGGACCTGAGCGTGCGCGAACAGCTGGCCGCCGAGGGGTACTACGACGACCTCGACAGCGAGGCCCGGAAGGACTTCCCGCCAGAGTGGTCGGCGATGAAGCAGTTCTCGAAGGCCGGCGAGGTCGAGCCGATCCTGCTGGCCCTCGAGAAGCTCGGCGACTCCGACTTCACCGAGGAGTACGTCTACGACCAGCTCGTCCGGCTGGGGCGGGACGCCGCCCCGGCGTTCGACGAGATGCACTCGCGGGCCCAGAAACGCGACAAGCGTCCGATCGAGATCCTGGGGAAGATCGCCGACGACGAGGCCTGCGAGACGCTCCACGAGTTCATCGACGGCGACGGCGACCCGAAGCTCCAGCGGGTGACGCTGAAGGCGCTGGGCCGGATCGGCAGCGAGGAGTCCACCCAGCCCGTGGCGAACCGGCTGGCCGCCGAGGAGGGCGGCGTCCGCTCGGTCGCGGCCCGCGCCCTGGGGATGATCGGCGACACGCGGGCGATCGAGCCCCTGGCGGACACTCTCGCGGAGGACGAGGCCGACGAGGTGCGCGCCTCGGCCGCGTGGGCGCTGCGCCAGATCGGCACCGAGCGCGCCCGCGAGGCCGCCGCCGAGTTCGCCGACGACCGCTCCTACCTCGTGCAGGCCGAGGCCGAGAAGGCGCTGTAACGGCCCGGGACGTCTCTCCCTTCGACTCGTCACGCGGCGCCCGTTCCGTCCGTCCGATCCGCGGACTCCCCGCGGGGCGTTCAGACCGGGTCGAGCACGTCCTCGTCGTCGGTGATCAGGTCGTCGATCTCGTTGGAGCGCCGTTCTGCCTGGGACTCGATCCGGGCCTGCGCGTCGACCCCCTGGCGCTGGAGGGCGTCGATCCGCGGGACGTCGGTGACGTTCGAGAGCAACACCGACGTCGACAGCCGATCGACGTCACGTCGCGGGTCGTCGCCGGCCAACACCTCCGCGCTGTCGGTCTGTGCCTCGAGCCACTCGCGGGCCCGGTCCAGCCCCTTGTGTGACAGCTCCCGGGGGGGCCCCGAGACGACGATCAGCGACCGCTCGGCCGAGCCGATCTCCGCCGGACAGGTGAGCCGCGACCGGACCGCCTTCCGAACGAGGCTGTACACCTTCATCGCCGGGTCCGTGGCGTTCTCCTGGCCGTCCGTGCGGAACTGGTTCAACAGGCCGTTCCGCTCGACGCCACGCTCCAGGGGGGCCGAGGCGTGGGCGATCGTGCTGACGCCGCCGGTCGACAGCGTCCGGCGGACGTCGCTGGAGTCGATCGCGCTCTCCGAGACGATCGAGCCGTCCAGCTCGCCGGCCGCCAGCAGCGTCGCCACCCGCTTGGCCGCCTCCCGGTTGATCCGGACGTAGCTCCCCTCGACGGAGTCGCCGGCCTGCTGCCAGGCGTCGTTGTCGAGCAGGATCAGGTTCTGGGCCGCGTCCGCGAGCGACCGCAGCGACCGCGCGGCGTTCAGCGCCGCCCGCCCGCCCTCGTCCTCGTCGGGGAGCACCCCCAGCCCGTACACCGGCTCCGCGTAGGTCTCCCTGATGCTCCGTGTCAGCACGGGCGCACCCCCGCTCCCGGTGCCGCCGCCCAGCCCCGCAACCACCAGGAACGCGTCGACGTTGTGGAAAGGCAGGTCGTCGAACGCCCGCTCGAGCTCGGTGAGGTCCTGCTCCGCGACCTCCGCCCCCAGGTCGGGGTCGGCGCCGACGCCCCGCCCCTTCGCGCGCTCGTCGGTCTGCCCGATCAGGAGTCGCTTGTCCACGGGTACCCGTTCGAGCTTCGCCAGGTCGACCTCCGCCGTGTTGACCGCGAGGACGAACCGGCACAGCGCCCGGCCCGAGTCGGCCTCGTAGTCCAGCAGCGCGTCCGCGATCTTGCAGCCCGCGTTCCCGAACCCGATCACCGCGATGTTCATACCCCTCTCCTCCCCGTCGGCTCCGATTAGTATGCGGAGCGTTCTCGCCCCCCGGGCCGGTAAGGCGACGTTTCGAACGGCTCCGGGGATTCAAGAGGGGGAACGAGTCACTCCCGCCGATGCGACCCGTCCGCGTCCGCCCGACGACGCTCGCCGCGGCCGCTCTGCTGGTGCTCACCGCTGTCCTCCCGTTCCCCGCCGCCTCCGTGGCCGCTCCGTCAGCGCCCGCGACCGCCCTGTCTGCCGCCCCGACCTCCGACTCGCCGCTCCCGGACGAACCCGCCGCGGTCGGGGCGTCGCCACCGCGGGCGTCCGTCGCGACGCCACGGGCCGGTCTCGGTCCCGACTCCACGACCGGCGGGAACGGGACTCTCCGTATCGTCGCCGCCTATCCCGACCCGCTCGCGGCAGAGGACAGGGGAGAACACGTCGTCCTCTCGGTCCCGCCCGGCGCCGACCTCGACGGCGCGACGCTCTCGGACGGCGAGGCGCGGATCCCCCTGGAGAACGTCACCGCGCGCGGCCGGGTCGCGCTCGCGGCCCGGCCCGGGGCGGTCGACGGGACCGACGCGACGGTCCTGCGGGCGCCGGACCTGTCGCTCGCCAACGGCGGCGAGCGGCTCGTCCTCCGGCGTGACGGGCGGGTCCTGGACCGGGCGGTCTACCGCGAGGCCGAGCCGGGCCACCGGGCGACGTGGGACGGCCGTCGGATCGAGTGGACCCACGCCGGCGCCACCGACCGGCCGGTCGTGACCGCCCGCGGGGGCGCCGTCCGGGCGTTCGTCCTCCCCGACGCGCCGGGGCCGCCGCTGGCGCCGATCCGTACGGCCGACCGGCGCGTGCTGCTCGCGGGCTACACGCTCACCTCAGACCGGGTGGCCGACGCGCTCGTCGCCGCCCGCGAGCGGGGTGCCGACGTGCGGGTGTTGCTGGAGGGGGAACCCGTCGGCGGGCGGACCGCCCGCGGAGCCCGGACGTTGGACCGGCTGGCCGCCGCGGGCGTCGAGGTCCGGGTGATCGGCGGTCCCGCCGCCCGGTACGACTACCACCACGCGAAGTACGCCGTCGCGGACGGGCGCGCGGTGGTGCTGACCGAGAACTGGAAGCCGGCGGGCGTCGGCGGCGCCGACAGCCGCGGCTGGGGGGTGGCGACGAGCCAGGCGCCGATCGTCCGGGGGCTGGCCGCCACCTTCCGGGCCGACGCCGGCTGGCGTGACGCCCGACCGTGGGAGCGGTTCCGACGTGGCCGCCGGTTCGAGGCCGGCGGACGGGCGAACGGCTCCTACCCGGCCCGACACACCCCGGCGACGGTCCCCACGAACCGCACCGAACTGGTGGTCGCCCCCGACAACGCCCGGGGGGCGCTGACGGGGGTGCTCGACCGCGCGAACCGGTCGGTCGACGTGATCCAGATGACCGTCGGCTGGGAGGGGGCGCTGTCGCGGTCGCTGCGCCGGGCCGCCCGCCGGGGCGTGTCGGTCCGCCTGCTGCTGAGCGACGCCTGGTACGTCCGCGAGGACAACCGGAAGCTCGCCGAGCGGTTCCGCGAGTGGGCCGCGGAGGCCGGCGCCGACCTGACCGTCCGGCTGGCCGACCCCGCGGGCTACGGCAAGATCCACGCGAAGGGCGCCGTCGTCGACGACCGGACCGTCGTCGTCGGCAGCCTCAACTGGAACGCGGCGGCGACGACCGAGAACCGGGAGGTGGTGCTCGTCCTCCACGGGACGGCCGCCGCGGACTACTTCGGGGACGTGTTCGACGGGGACTGGGGCGGCGGCGACGGTCCGAGCCTGCCGGTGGGGGTCGCGCTGGCCGTCGCGGGGGTCGCCGTCGTGGCGGGGCTCGCGGCGACGCGACTCTACCGGGACTGAGAGAGCGACCGTGTAAGGAGTGGGCGTGCCGACCGACCGCGCCGACTCAGGCCTCCTCGACGGCGGGGACGGAGCTGCCCAGTTCCTCGTCGAGTTCGGCCTCGGCCATCTTCTCGACCAGCGCGTCGAGCACCGCCTCCCGCCGGCCCTCGACGAACTTGATCGAGCCGACCACGAGGTGGCCGCCGCCGGAGACGCCGCCGCCGTCGACCTCCTCGACGAGTTCGGCGACCATCGTCGGGATGTCGAGCCGGACGCCGTCCGACCGGAGGACGGCGAAGTCGGGGCCGTAGCCGATCGTGATGACGGGGTCGCCGGTCTCGGCGACCTTCCGGTCGTGGAGCTTCCCGGTGGTCTTGCCCGGCGCGGGGTAGGTGAACCGGTGGGCGTGGTTCTCGACGTCGAGCCGGTAGAGGTGTGCGCCGTTGTCCAGCCGCTCGTGTTCGACGTGGCTGTCGGCGGCGTCCAGTTGCTCGTCGACGTCGCGCTCGGCGCGCGTCGAGAGGAAGTCGACCACCGCCTCGTGGCGCTCGCGGTCCTCGCAGTTCACGTTGAGCGCGTCGTGGACGAACTCGCGGCCGTCGTCGTAGTTGAGCCAGAAGGTGGCGTAGTCGAGCGCCTCGCCGATCGCCCGGAGGTCCGCCTCGTCGTAGCCCCGGTCGGCGGCGAGTTCCATGTAGTCGGGCATCGCCTCTCCCTCCGAGCGGTCGGCGAGCCCCGCGACCGCCGGGACGTGCTCGACGTCGTCGGTCAGCGACGGGTCGATCATCCG
This sequence comes from uncultured Halobacteriales archaeon, assembly GCA_964569925.1. GTDB lineage: Archaea > Halobacteriota > Halobacteria > Halobacteriales > Haloarculaceae > CAZMWG01. The sequence goes on from CAZMWG010000067.1 coordinate 13,777, forward strand.
GGCCAGTTCGACACACAGCATCCCGGTCGTGATCCGGTAGTCCTCGCCGTGGAGGTACGGGTTGACGTGGGC
>CAZMWG010000068.1:0-13771 GCA_964569925.1 uncultured Halobacteriales archaeon
ACCGGCGGCTCCTAGAGGAGCAGGCCGTCGACATCGTCGCGCCGGACCTCCCGAAGGTCGGCGGGATGCGCGAGGCCTCGAAGATCGCCACGCTCGCCGACGTCTACTACATCCCGGTGGCGATGCACAACGTCTCCTCGCCGATCGGGACGATGGCCTCGGCCCACGTCGGCGCCTCGATCCCCAACGCCCTGGCCCTGGAGTACCACTCCTACGAGCTGGGCTGGTGGGAGGACCTGGTCGAGGAGGACGACCTCATCGTGGAGGGCCGAATGGCGATCCCCGAGGAGCCCGGGCTGGGCGTCACGCTCGACCTGGACGTCGTCGAGGAGTATCTCGCCGAGGGCGAGGAGCTGTTCGACCCCGCGCCCTGAACGGGGCGGTCGCGCCCGTCGGTCAGGCCAGTCCCTCGAACGCGACCACGGCGTCGCGCCAGGCTTCGGGCATCGGGGTCGCGGTCCCGGTCCGGCGGTCGTACACCACCAGCGTCGCCTCGGCGGTCGCCGCCGTCTCGCCCTCCGCCCGCACGTCGTAGGTCATCGGGACGCTCGACTCGCCCAGCGACGGCACCTCGACGGCGACGGTCACGGCGTCGACCGGCCCGATCGGGCGCTCGTAGTCGATCGACAGCGAGGCCACCACCGCGCCGATGCGCCCGGCCGCCGCGGCGTCGGTATCGGCGTCAGCATCAGTGTCGCCGGCCCGCGCCGCTCCGCCCGCGTCGCCGTCCGGCCCGCCCGCGTCGTCGTCCCGTGCCGGTCCGCCCGTGTCTCCGGTCGCGTCGTTACGGTCCGCGGTCTCGTCCGGACCGTCGGGGTCGGCGCCCGCCCCCGTGAGGTCAGTTCCCTCGGGGAGCACCTCCCGGAAGTAGTCGATCCGGGCCTCCTCGCAGTAGGTCGCGACGGTCGCGTTGTTGACGTGGCCGTACGTGTCCAGATCGTCGTACCTGACCGGCACCCGACTGTGGAAGGTCACGCCACCAGTTCGGCGAACCGCTCGCGGAGCTTGCTCACCTTCGGGTCGATGTTGACCGAACAGTACCCCCGGTTGGGGTTGCGCTCGTAGTAGTCCTGGTGGTAGTCCTCGGCCGGGTAGAACGTCTCCAGGGGCTCTATCTCCGTGACGATCGGGTCCGACAGCTCCGCGCCCAACTCCTCGACGAACGCCTCGACCGTCTCGCGCTGGGCGTCGTCGTGGTAGAACACGACCGACCGGTACTGGCTGCCGACGTCGGGGCCCTCCCGATCCTTCGTCGTCGGGTCGTGGGTCGCGAAGTGGACGCTCAGCAGGTCCTCGTAGCTGATCTCGTCGGGGCCGTAGACGACCTGCACGCACTCGGCGTGGCCGGTCTTCTCCGAACAGACCGCCTCGTAGCTCGGGTTCTCGACGTGGCCGCCCGCGTAGCCGGAGGTCACCGACTCCACGCCCCGCAGTCGCTCGAACACCGCCTCGGTACACCAGAAACAGCCGCCGGCGAACGTGGCGGTCTCGGTCTCGCTCATGACCGACTGTAGGTACTCGCCGGGCCTAAACCCGTCGGCCGACCGTCCCGACGAACGCCGCGATCAGTCGAGGGGCGTGCCGTCGGGCCGCTTCGCCCCCTCGGAGTCGTGGACCACGACGCCGCCGACGCCCGCGGGTTCGTACTCCTCCCGGACGGCGATGGCCTCCTCCAGTTCCCGCACCGCGCGTTCCTTCAGCGCCCCGGCCAGTTCCACGGCCGCCTCCCGCGAGATGTCCCGTCCGAGCCCCTCACACTCGTGGGCTCGGACCAGCCCCTCACGGTCGACGGCCTCGCCCATCGGCTGACTGGTGCCGGCCAGGGCCACGCTGAACGGGTAGGTCCGACAGATCAGCGGCCGGTCGCCGTGGACCGTACACGCCCCGGTCCCGTCGTCGTCCTCGGCGTAGAAGGTACAGTCCCCGCAGTCGTCGGTCGCGAGCGCCCACTCGAAGGTCTCACCGACGGGGCCGTCGGGGCCCTCCCGGAGCCCGTAGGGCATCGGCCGGGCGACGTCCCGCCAGTCGTACTCCTCGCCGTCGTCCGTCCCGTCGGCGTCCCTATCGTCGGCGTCCCTATCGTCGGCGTCCCTATCGTCGTCGCCCTCGTCGGTCCCGCCGGCGGCTCCCTGCAACCGGCGCACCTCGTCGGGGAAGACCGTCGCCGTGTGGGGCTCGCGCCCTCCGTCCGCGTCGCCCTCGCCGTCCTCGCCACCCCGCGCGTCGGCGCCGGCGTCCCCGGAGGGGTCGTCTGCCGGCTCGACGGCCTTACAGCAGGCCCCACAGCGGGTACACTCGAAGCCGATCGACTCGATGGCGTCGGCCAAGTGGTCGATCTCGAGGTCGCGGGCCCGCTCCAGTTCGGATTCCAGCGACTCCACACGAACCCGTCGGTGTCCCGGCCGGTTAATACCCGCCCACCGTCTCGTCGCCGCCGCCAAGTGATCCGGGAAGTATTCTCTCGGATACCGACGACGCAACCTCGCCGATTTGCCGGAGAAAGTCGGGTACACCGACGCTGCCGCCACGATAGAACAGGTGCCCGGCCGACCAGCCCCGCGCGGTACCACATCGGGAAGGCTTCTTATCTATCGACACGTCGATCGGGGTATGAGCACCGGCGCGGGGCGCCCCAGCGAGATCGTCCTCACACGCGAGGGCGATGGTTGGGTCGCGACTGAACCGGAGTCCGGAGTGAGTTCCCAGGGCGAGACCCGTGAGGAGGCTCTGGAGATGCTCGACGACGCTGTGGCGGTTCACGACGGGGAAACCGGTGAACCGGTCGAATCCGTCGACGAAGAGTACCGGGTTCTCGAGGAACTGGGGATCGACTCGGACGAGATCGAACGGGCTCGCGCCGAATCCGACGAACTGCCCGATTTCATGCAGTAGCGGAGCCAGGGCGCCCCCGACGGACTTCTCCGGCCGAGATCTGGTGAAGGTACTCGCGAGGAACGGCTATCGGATCACAAACCGGAGCGGGAGCCACGTCCGGTTAGAGTACGAGAGTCCAGTGAACTCGGACGACGTCCGGAAGATGACCGTACCGATGCACACCTGGATCAGAGAGGGAACGCTCCGGGGTATCGCCGACCAGTGCGAGGCGGATTCCTTCGAGAAGTGGTGTCGGTGGATCGACCGCCAGCGATGACGCTCGACGCGCGGCTCCGCCATACACCACCATCTACAGTAGATCGGCGCGGTCTACTGTACTGAACCCCCGGACCCCGGACGGCGACGACCCGTGGCCGGTTCTACGTGCCCCTCCGCGCCGCTGTGACGGGTATACGAACGCACGCCCACCGAAACAAGAAGTGACCCCCACGGCCCTCCGGGAGCACCCGGACACCCGATCTCGAGTCACGCAGGCCACAGACGACGGTGTTCGGACGAGAGACCGGGGAAATAAGCCACGACGAAAGCCTTCGGCACGCCCTTCCGTTCCGCCAGGGTTCGGCCGTCGAACCGTCTGAACCCCGACGGACGGACGGGCGAGTGCAGTCACGGAAGCTCCGGCGACGCGGGCACGCCGAGCGCGCGGCGAGTCGCGGGACCGCACCCCCGCGAGGACTCTCGGCGCCTCACTCTCCCGGTCCGTGATCGCTCTTCCGGACACCACCCGACGGGCCAGTCTCGCCGTCGAGGTCAGGACCGCGGCGTGACCCGGTCGCCGTCGACCCGGACGTCGCCCTCGACGGCGAGTTTCTCCAGGTGGGCCCGCACCGTCGCGCGGGCGAGTCCCCGCACGCCCGACAGGTCCTTCTCGTAGGCCCCATCGAGCACGGCGTCCACGGTCCGGGCGCCGTCCCGGACCGCCCCGAGGACGCGGCGCTCGCGGTCGAGCCGGTGGGCGATCAGCCGCTCGCAGGTCGCCCGCGGGTCGTCGATCGGCGGGCCGTGGCCGGGGTACAGCCGCGGGGGGTTCCGGGTCCGGGTCCGCCGGAGGCTGGTCAGGTACGCCCGCAGGTCACCCTCCGGCGCCGCGACGGCGACCGACCCGGAGGCGACCGCCAGGTCGCCGACGATCCAGGGGCCGTCGGCGACGGCGAAGGCGACGTGTTCGGGCGTGTGGCCCGGCGTGTCGACGACGGTCACCGGGCCGGCGTCGGTGTGGATCCGGGTCCCCGGCGAGAACGTCCGGTCGGGCCGGCGGCCGGTCGCGGCCGCGAACGCCGTCGACCGCCCCGTCCGGGCCCACACCGTCGCGTCGTGTTCACGGGCGTAGGCCGCGACGCCGCCGACGTGGTCGGGGTGGTGGTGGGTGACGGCGACGTGCTCGACGGTCCGGTCGGCGAGCACGTCGTCGAGGGCGCCGTCGCGGGCCGCGGGGTCGACCAGCAGGGCCGCGTCCCGCCCGACGACGGCGGCGTCGGTCGTTCCACCCGGGGCGCCGTCGGCGGCGACGCTCGCGGTGACGACCGTCACGGGCGCTCACCCTCCCGACCGTCCGGCGTCGGCCCGACCGGACGGGGTCGGAGCCGTCCGACCCCGGACTCGCGGCGGGTCAGCGCTCCAGGTAGTAGACCTGCTTTCGCGCGTCCGTGAAGCTGTAGCGGGACGCGACGAGCCCCTCCTCGTCGAGCCGGTTGAGGGCGTACCGGACCGTGCGGTCGGGCAGCAGCGACCGCTCGGCCAGGTCCCCCTGCGAGAGTGGGGCGTCCGACTCCAGTACCTTCGCCACCAGCTTCGCGCTCGGGGGCAGTTCCCGCAGCCGGTCGCGGAACTCCGGCTCCGAGAACGGTTCCCGGGCGGACTCCTCCGTGATCGTACTCATGTCCCCACGCTGTCGCGGTGATGGGGTAAAAGTTGGCCATATGTGTGGCCATACAGTACAAATTCTTGGATCTGTAGGTATGTCCTTATATTCGGCCCGGCGGCGGGGTTGATGTGGGACGCGTCCGGGGGTGTCGGCATGGCGCCGATACCCGAGGCGTTCCACGACCTGTTCGAGAAACGGACCTACGCTCACGTGGCGACGCTGATGCCGGACGGGACCCCGCACGTGACGCCGGTGTGGGTCGACTACGACGCCGACGCCGAGCGACTGCTCGTCAACACCGTCCGGGGACGGCTCAAGGAGCGCAACGTCTCCCGGGACCGGAAGGTCGGCGTGAGCATGATCGACCCGGACGACGCCTACCGGTTCGTCTCCGTCCGGGGGGCGGTAGAGCGGGTGACCGAGGAGGGGGCCGTCGAACACATCGACGAACTGGCCCGGCGGTACATGGGCGTCGACGAGTACCCGAGCCACGACGAGGAGGAGGGCGCCCGGGTGGTCTTCGAGATCCGGGCCGACCACGTCGCGACGAGTTGAGCGCCGCCGGTCCGGGCGTTCGCGGCCGTCCCGGCGCCGCGACCGTCACGATCGAAAGGACACCGCTTTTGTCCCCCGCCGGGGAACGCGAGTGACGTGAAAGGGCAGGAGTGGTACCAGGCCGACTCCGTCGCCGAGGCCTACGAGACGAAACGGTTCTCGCGTGGCGGTCGGCTGATAGATCGCCGGGAGAAGCGAGCGGTGCTCGACGCGCTGGCGCCGGTCGAGGACCGGTCGATCCTGGAGGTGGCCTGTGGCACGGGTCGGTTCACGACGATGCTGGCCGAGCGGGGCGCCGACATCGTCGGGCTGGACATCTCGGCGGCGATGCTGGGACAGGGCCGCGAGAAGGCCGGTTCGGTGGGCGTCTCCGACCGCGTGGAGTTCATGCGGGGCGACGCCGCCCGGCTCCCGTTCCCGGACGACCACTTCGACGCCGTCTTCGCGATGCGATTTTTCCACCTCGCCGACACGCCCGCCTCCTTCCTGGCGGAGATGCGCCGCGTCGCGTGCGAGCAGGTCTTCTTCGACACGTTCAACCGCTTCTCCACGCGGTCGCTCTACAACTGGGCGCTCCCGATGGGCTCGCGGCTGTACTCCTCCTGGGAGGTCGACCGGCTGCTCGACGGCGCCGGGCTCGAACTGGAGAGCGCCGAACACGACTTCCTCGTCCCGTACGGCCTCTACCGGAAGCTCCCCAACCGGCTGGCCGCCGGCTTCCGGGCGGTCGACACCGCCGTCCGGTCGGCCCCGGGCGGCGACCGGCTCGCGTCGGTCTCCTACTGGTCGGCGTCGGTCTGACCCGCCGAACGGGTCGTTCCCGGCCGGTCGGGCGTCCCGCGGCTTTTATGCCCCTCGGAGAGGTAGCCCGGTTCGATGGACCTGTCGGTCGTGGTTCCGACCCTGGACAGTCGCGAGCGTCTCGCGCGCTGTCTCGACGCCCTCGCCGAGCGGGCGCCCGGGGCGGAGGTGATCGTGGTCAACGGTCCCTCGACCGACGGCACGACGGGGATGGTACGCGACCGGTCGGACGTGGACGTGCTGGTCGAGATCGCCGATCGGAACCGCAACGCCGCCCGCAACGCCGGACTCGCCCGCTCCCGGGGCGGGACGGTCGCGTTCGTCGACGGTCGGCTGACCGTCGAGGCGGGGTGGCTCGACGGGGTCCGCGACGGACTCGACGACGCCGCGGCGGCCACCGGTCCGACCAACCGGGAGCTGGCGGCCGGGCTGGCCACCGAACACCCGGAGACGACGGCGATCGCCGGCCGGACGGTCACCCGGCTCAACCCCGGGAACCTCGCCGTCGACCGCGCGGCCGCCGACGCGCTCGACGGGTTCGACGAACACGTCGGCGCCGGCGGCGCCGCCGACATGGCCCACCGGCTGGCGGACACCGACCGGTCGATCGCCTGGGAGCCGGCGATGTCCGTCCGCCGGGGACTGGAGGCGGACGGCGGGGTCAGCGAGCCCGACTGGGGCACCGATCACCGGGCGCGGGCCTACCGGCTGGCGAAGAACTACGGGGTCCGGCCGGCGGTGCCGGCCCGGCTCGCCTCGCGGGCGGCCCGGGACGCGGTCGACGCGCTGCGCGGGGTCCTCGCGGGCGAACGCGACGCGTCGAACTGGCTGGGCGCCGGCCGGAACGTGCTCTCCGGGCTGGCACGGGGGTACAAGGACGGTCTCGTCGCCCGCGCCCGCGACCGGACCGACCGGCGCAACCCGAACGGTCGCTCCGCGCGACGCGACCGCGCCGTCGAGGTGTACGACCGGCGCTGAGCACGGCCGACCCTCGACGAGCGCGGACGATCGACGATCGGCGCGAACGATCCCCGGCGAACGCCGACACCGGTCGAGGGCCACGGCCCGACCCCGGACCCGCTCAGGGCGCCAGTTCCGGCACGACCCGAGCGGGGTTGTTCGAGAACACCTTCCGCATCGCGTCCTGGGGCACGTCCAGCGTCAGTATCTCCATGATCGCCACGTTCGGGTGGACCGCGGGCGCGCCGCTGCCGAACAGCACGCGGTCGGGGTGTTCCATTATGGCCCGCTCCATCGGGTCCCGGTAGCGGACCGCGCTGGTGTCGAGGTGACAGCCGTCGTGCTCGTCGAGCAGGTCGATCGCCCGGCCCATCAGCTCCCGGCGGAGCGGGTGGCCGCCGAAGTGTGCCACCACCAGCGGGAGGTCGTACCGGAGCAGCTCCCGCTCGACGGCCGCCGGCGGGAACCGCTCGCCGCCGTGGACGACCACCGGCTGACCGACCTCGGCCAGCCGTTCGAGCACCGCCTCGTCCGGGAGCCCGTCGGCCGGCGGGTGCAGCGTGAAGCCGGCGAACCGGTCGTCGTAGGCGTACTGCTCGACGTCCTCCGGGGAGGTGTCGGTCTCCGCCCGCGTGGCGGTCAAGTTGCGGAGCCGCGAGCCGGCCCCCTCGCCGGGGTCGCGGGCGCCGGCGATGCGGGCGAACGCCACCAGCGGCCGGCCGACGCTCATCCGCGCGACGGCGTTGTTTGACTTCAGGTAGCCGTCCTCCCGGGCGGCCGGCGAGACGACCGCCCGGACCACCCCGGCCTGGTGCATCTCCCGCTCCAGGCGCTCCGGTCCGCCCGGTTCGCGGGCCCGCCGGCCGGACTCGGGTTCCAGCCGCGCGTGTACGTCCACCACCCGGAAGCCGTGCTCCAACTCCAGCATCGTCGGACCCACGGTGTTTGCTCGCATTAAACCATCGCCGGACGCCCCGCCCGCGGCCCCGGGCACCGCCCCAGCGCGCCCCCGCGGCCCGCCGCGATAGAAAAATTTATATAGAACCGCTAACGATCCATGTGTGAGGAAGATAGATATGTCACAGTCTGGCCAGCGACGCATGGGTGGTCAACCCCTCTTCATTCTGAGCGAGGACGCCCAGCGCACACAGGGACAGGACGCACAGAGCTCGAACATCTCCGCCGGGAAGGCGATCAGCGAGTCCGTGAGGACGACGCTCGGCCCGCGGGGAATGGACAAGATGCTCGTCTCGGACTCGGGCGACGTCGTCATCACGAACGACGGCGCCACGATCCTCGACGAGATGGACATCGAACACCCCGCCGCCCAGATGATCGTCGAGGTCGCCCAGACCCAGGAGGAGGAGGTCGGCGACGGCACGACGACGGCGGCGGTACTGGCGGGCGAGCTGCTCGCCCAGGCCGAGGACCTGCTCGACGACGACGTCCACCCGACGACGATCGTCGAGGGGTACTACGAGGCCACGAGCCTCGCACACGAGGCCATCGACGAGGCCGTGCTCGACGCCGACCTCGACGACGAACGGCTCGCGCAGGTCGCCGAGTCCTCGATGACGGGCAAGGGCACCGGCGACGTCGAGGCCGGCCGCCTCGCCGAGGTCGTCGTCGCGGCCGTCCGCCACGCCGAGACCGACGACGGGGTCGAGCGTGACAACGTGGTGGTACACACCCAGACCGGCGCCTCCTCCTCGGCCACCGACCTGGTCGAGGGCGTCGTCGTCGACGAGGAGCCGGTCCACGACAACATGCCCCCGAGCGTCGAGGACGCCGAGATCGCGGTGGTCGACGCCGACCTCGAGGTCCGCGAGAGCAACGTCGACGCGGAGTACAACGTCTCCAGCGTCGACCAGCTCGACGCCGCGCTCGACGCCGAGGCCTCGGAGCTCGAGGAGTACGCCGAGGGGATCGTCGAGACGGGCGCCGACGTCGCCTTCGTCTCCGGCGACGTCGACGACCGCGTCGCGGCCCACCTCGCCAAGGCCGACGTGCTCACCTACGAGAACGTCGGCGACGACGACCTCGCCGCGGTCGTCTCCGCGACGGGCGCGAGCCGGGCCGGCTCCGTCGACGCGCTGGAGGCCGAGGACCTCGGCCACGCCGACAGCGTCGGCGTCGAGAAGTTCGGCGACGACGAGCTGACGTTCATCCGCGGGGGCGACACCACGGAGTCCGTGACGGTGCTGGCCCGCGGGGGGACCGAGCACGTCACCGACGAGCTCGAGCGGGCGCTCAACGACGCCATCGACGTGGTCGTCGCCGCGCTCGACGAGGGCGGCGTCGTCGCGGGCGCCGGCGCCACCGAGATCGCGATCGCCGACCACGTCCGGTCGAGCGCCGCCGGCATCGAGGGCCGCAAGCAGCTGGCCGTCGAGGCCTTCGCCGACGCCGTCGACGTGCTCCCGCGCACCCTCGCGGAGAACACCGGCATGGACCCGATCGACGCGCTGGTCGACCTGCGAGCCCGCCAGGAGAGCGAGGGCATCGCCGGCCTGATCAGCGAGGGCCAGACCGGCGTGGTCGACGACCCCGTCGACTACGGCGTCTTCGACCCCGTCGCGGTCAAGCACGAGGCCGTCGAGTCCGCCAGCGAGGCCGCGACGATGATCGTTCGGATCGACGACGTCATCTCGGCGAACTGACGAGTCCGACGCCGACGCCCCGAACCTCCGAGTTCTTTCGCGACCGAACGACGCCCCGCCAGCCGCCGGTACGTTCACGTGGGACCGCGAGAAACGGTGGGGACGTGACGACCCATCGTCTGTTGGTGGCTGACCCGGACGGGGACGCTCGGGCGGACGCCGCCGAGAGTCTGCGGACGAGCCTCGACGATCTGGACGTCGCCGTCGAGACCGCCGGCACGGTCGCCGACGCGTCGGCGACCCTCTCCGGGGACACCGCCGCCGTGATCGCCGAGTACGACTTCTCCGACGGGACCGGGTTCGACGTCTTCCACCGGGCCGAGGAGACCTGTCCGGACGCCGGCCGGGTGCTGTACACCGACACGGACCCGGACACGCTCGACACCGACGAACTCCGGGGGACGATCGTGGAGTACGTCGGCAAGGGGTCGCCGTTCGGGGCCGACCGTCTCGCGGGGCTCGTCCGGACGACCGTCGAGGATCGGACCGGGCGGAACTACCCGCTGCCCCGCGACGAGGACGAACGGCTGGCGGCGCTGCGCTCCTACGGCCTGGACGACCCGAGGCTGCGCGAGTCGCTCGACCGGATCACGGACCTGGCGGCCCGTCACTTCGGGGTCGAGACGGCGTCGATCAACCTCATCGAGGAGCACAGCCAGGAGTTTCTCGCCTGCCACGGGCCGGCCGGCGACTGGGAGCCGACCGAGCGCGAGGACTCGATCTGTACGTTCACGATCCTCGAGGACGAGGGCGTGATGACCGTCCCGGACGTCGCCGAGGACCCCCGGTTCGAGTCCCGGACCGACCAGTTCGGCGGGATGGGGATCCGGGCGTACATGGGCGCCACCCTCGTCACGCCCGGCGGGCTGGCGATCGGCACGCTCTGTGTGTACGACGACGAGCCCCGGTCGTTCTCGGCGGCCGACGAGCGGTACCTCCGGGACCTGGCCCGGACGACGATGGACCTGATCGACCTGCGGACCCGCGCCGACGCGGCGACCGACCGGCGCGAGGAAGCCGGCGGGACGGGGGAGCCTGCCGGGGTGGACCGATGAGCGACGCCGGCTACGAGTTCGCCGACGGCGTGCCGATCGATCCGATCGGTCCCGGCACGACGCTGCTGGTCGCCGGGCCGGCGCTGAGCCGCGCGGAGGACTTAGCCCGGACGATGGTGGTCGACGCCGTCGGCCGCGAGGAGGGGATGTTGTTCGTCTCCACCAACACCACCTGTGGAACGCTGCTCGACACCTGCCGACGGGACCGCCCGTCGCTCGATCCGGTTCGGATGGGCGTGGTCGACTGCAGCGGCCAGGATATCGGCGGCTCCTCCCCGATGCGGGTGAAGTACGTCTCCACCCAGAGCGACCTCACCGGGATCGGGATGAAGTTCTCCTCGCTGTACGAGGCGCTGTACGGCGAGGTCTCGGCGGGCCGGATCCGGTGTGGGCTGATCAGCCTCTCGTCGCTGGCGATGTACGTCGACCTGCGGAAACTGTTCCGGTTCGCACAGACCATCTCCGGCCGTATCGACAGCGCCGACGGGCTGGGGGTGTTCTCGCTGGACCCCACCACCCACGACACCCGCGAGGTCAACACGCTGAGCCAGGCCGCCGACGGCCGGATCGAGGTCCGGGACCCCGAGGAGCACCCGGACGCCGACGGCGAACTGCGCGTCCGCGGGCTGCGCGACCGCTCCGAGGAGTGGCGCCCGTTCTCCCTGTAGTTCACCCCGTCGTGACCGTCGCCCGATCGTCACTCCGGCGCGACCGTCACCCGGTCGCCCGCCGCGACGCCGAACGCCGCCTCCCCCCGTCCCCGGTTGACCGCCAGTTCGACGTTGCCGTGACTCCCGACGGTGACCAGCCGCTCGCCCGCCCCCACCGCCGCGTAGGTGCGCTCGGCCGGCACCGGCTCGCCGTTCACCCGCACCGTCGTCCCGAACCGCCCCGCGAGGACGCCGCCGGGGACGTTCGTGACGGCGTTACCGAAGCCGTCGACGACCAGCACCTCGCCGGTCGCCGTCCCGCCCTCGACCGTCGGCGACGGGAACGACAGGTCGACGACGTCCTCCGCGGGCGCGAACCGGTCGCCGGCCTCGAAGCCCGCGACGCCGGCCTCGTGGACGGCCGCGGCCGCCGGCGCGAACACGTCCCGGCCGTGGAACGTGCTGGAGGCCGGATCCCCCTCCTCGACGACGAACGCCTCGACGGCGGGGCCGCCCGCCTCCCGTGTCGGGTCCGCGTCCTCCCCGGCTCCGTCCGCCTCCTCCCCCGATCCGTTCGGCTCGTCGCTCCCCGCGGCCAGCGCCCGGGCCGCGGGCAGCAGGACCCCGTTGTCCGGTCCGACCAGCGCGTGGTCACCGACCCGCACCGCGAGGGCCGCGCGGTCGGTGCCGACGCCGGGGTCGACGACGACCAGGTGGACCGCCGGCGGGAACCACGGCAGCACCTCCCGGAGCCAGAACGCCGCGGCCCGCACGTCTTGGCGGGGGAAGTCGTGGGCGACGTCGACCAGACGGGCGTCGGTCCGCCCGAGCAGGACCCCCTTCATCGCGGCGGGGTACGGCGAGCCGAAGTCGGAGGCCAGCGTGATCACGGCTCCTCGCCCCCCGCCGGCTCCTCGGCCGATCCGGCGTCGCCGTCGCGACCGCTCGCGGCGTCGCCGGCGACCGCGCGGTCGTCGCCGGTCCGCCCGTCGTGCTCCCCGGCGGCCTCCCAGCGCTCGACGACGTCCGACTCGGCGACGGTGCGGATCCGACCGACGCCGTTGCTCTCCCGGATCACGTCGACGACGGGGTCGGGGACCCGCCCCTCCCAGGACTCGCCCTCGATCATCGAGTCGCGGATGTCGCTGCCCTCCAGGCGCTCCCGGTCGAACATCCGGGACTGGCGCACCTCGATGCCGGCCTCCTCGAACAACCGGACCACCAGCGGGTTGTTCGAGTAGGCGACGTCGAAGGTGGGACACATGCTCCGGACGTGGCTCACCCAGACCGCGTTGCGGTCGAGGTCCTCGATCGGAACGACGTAGGTGACCAGGCCGTTGGTCCGCTCGAACTCGCGGACGGCCTTGGTGATCATCATGATCCGCTCGCCGGCGGTGAACGGGTCGTGGGCGGTGTGGGAGTCGCCGGCGCTGCCGATCCCCAACACCAGTTCGTCGACCTCGCGGCTGATCGTCTCCACGACGGTGTGGTGGCCGTTGTGGTACGGCTGGAACCGCCCGATGTAGAACCCGCGCATGTGGCCTCCCTCGACGCCGGGCCGCATAAACCCGACGCGTGGTCGTTCACGCTCCACCGGGGCGGCCACGGCGGTTCGACGCCCTGAGAGCCGGCGGCGGCGGTCGTGCGCGGGGCTCGCGAGGCCGACCCGGGAAACGGCCGATATCGACCGTCTCAGGTCCCGAAAGGCGTATCCGCGCGACGCATCTGGGGAGAAAGTATATCAGTGGACAGCCCTTCCCAACTGTTGTTAGAAACGTTTGTATGAACGACGACACCGAGCCAGACGACGCTCCCGACGCCACACGGGAGGCATCGGACGCGCCGCCCGGCGACGACAGCGACGGCCACACGCCACACGACGACGATCACGTCCCCGAAGGACCGAGCCAGAACGGGGACGTCGGCGACACCGACCTCGGCAGCGACGTCGAGGTCGAGGGCGACACGGTCGTCGAGAACGACGAGGAGGGTCTGCTCGGTGGGCTCTCCGTGGACACCACCGCGGACATCGAGGTCCCCGACCGCCTCGTCGACCAGGTCATCGGGCAGGACCACGCCCGTGACGTGATCAAGAAGGCGGCCAAGCAGCGCCGCCACGTGATGATGATCGGCTCGCCCGGGACGGGCAAGTCGATGCTGGCCAAGGCGATGAGCCAGCTGCTCCCCAAGGAGGAGCTACAGGACGTCCTCGTCTATCACAACCCCGACGACGGCAACGAGCCCAAGGTCCGGACGGTACCCGCGGGCAAGGGCGAACAGATCGTCGAGGCCCACAAGGAGGAGGCCCGCAAGCGCAACCAGATGCGGACC
>CAZMWG010000069.1:0-13758 GCA_964569925.1 uncultured Halobacteriales archaeon
CGCCTTCGCCGCCCTCGTCTGGGGTGGTGTCATCGGCGTGGTCTTCGTCTTCCTCAATCAGGTGTACGTGTGGGAGACGCGCGCGGGCGGTGACTCTACCGCTCGGCGGCGGCCGTCGAGGGGGTGTCGTCGTACTTCCCGCGGAACTCGGCGAGGAGCTGTCCCATCTTCGCGTACCAGTCGTTGAGCATCCGCTGGAGGTCGCCGGCCACCTCGTCGGCGTCGACCGGCTCGAAGACGTGGTAGTAGCCGCCCTGCTCGTAGTTGACCTGTTCCGTCCGGACGAAGCCCGCCTCGACCAGACGCCGGATCGACCGGTAGGCCGTGGACCGCTCGCGGTCCACCGCGTCGGCCACCTCGTCGACCGTCAGCGGCTCGTCGCCGCCGGTGAGCACCTCGAACACCTGCCGGTCGAGGTCCGTCAGCCCGTGGAAGCACTCGAGCAACCCCTCACAGGACATGTCCCGCTGCAACATTTCGCTCATCGAGTCGGGCATACCGCGGAGTAGACGGGTCGGTCCCATAGGTGTTGTGCAGAGTCCGAACAACCGTCCCGGCACGGCCGCCGTCGTCGATCGCCACATCTCGGTACGGGGGGTGTTGTACGTCGAACCACGGGCGGTCGGTGACACCGGCCGCTGCGGACGAGTAATGTACGAGTCTCACCTCCCGATCGGCTCCGACGGGGGAGCGGGATCCGCCACGTCGGCGCGTCCTCAGGACGTCCGTCGGGTCTCCCGTGGCCGCCACGGCGCTCCCCCACCTCGGGGATGACGGCCGCCGCGGAGCCCGTCGCCGGATCCCGGCGGGCCGCCAGAGAACGGACGGCCGTCCGCCCCGATCTGTGGCGGGTCGCCTCTCCTGTCGCCCGGTCGCTCAGACGAGGTCGGCGACCGTCTCGCGGACCGTGCGGCCCTCGCCGAGGACGTCGCGGCGGTAGTGCATGTACACCGCTCCCAGCGGTGGCTGGATCACGTACGCGAGCGCGATCGGCAGGACGGCGGCGGGTGGCACCGTGTCCGTGGCGACGACGACCGCCAGCGCGATCGAGAGGTTGCGCATGCCGGTGGCGTACACCAGCGCGACCTCGCGCTCGGGGTCCAGCAGGAGTCGACCCAGTGCCGTACCGGCGCCGAGGACCACCGGGTAGAAGACGACCAGCGGGACGACCGTGCCCGCGGAGGCGACGGGGTCGGCGAGGATCTGTCCCGACCGCATCGTCATCGCGACGAAGACGACGAGGGTCACGCCCAGCGACGACAGGCCGCCGAGGACGGGTTTCAGCCGCTCGAACCCCCCCGGCCCGGACGACCGGAGCAGGACCCGACGGGTCAGGGTGCCCGCGATCATCGGGACGACGACCACCTGCAGGAGTTGCCGGTACAGCGCCGTCGGGTCGAAGCCGACGCTCGCCGGGACCAGGACGGAGAGGTACGCGGGGAGAAGCGCCACGGCCGCCAGCAGGTTCACCGCCGTGGCGACCAGCGCCGCCTCCAGGTCGCCGTCGGCCAACCCGGTCCAGGCGGCCGTCATCCCCGAGGTGGGGATCAGGGCGACGAAGTAGAGTCCGACGGCGGCCCCGACGGTCCCGCCGAACAACGCCCGAGAGACGCCCACCGCCAGCAGGGGCGCCAGTCCGAAGTTGACCAGCAGGCTCAGTCCGACCGGTCCCGCGTGCCTGCGGATGTCCATCACCTCCCCGAGATCGATGTTGACCATCATCGGGTAGATCATCAGGAAGAGGACGGGCACGACGGCGGTCCGCATCACGCTCTTCAGGTCGGGACCGGCGACCTGTCCGACGGCGAGTCCGGCGGCGAGCGATCCGACGACGACGTAGATCAGGGTTCCCTTGATCCCAGCCAGGACGTCACGAAGCATGGAGTGGTGGGGTGAACGGCCGCGGTGTCGGTTCGCGAGCGACGCGTCGGGCGACGGGTCGGTCCCAGTCGCGGCGGCGACCCCGCGGTCCGGTCAGCGGGCGCCGGCTTCGTCTTCCGACTCCGGAACCAGGGCTCGATTGCACGATATGCACAACGCTATGATTGTAGGATTCGCACAAGAGCGTTTCGACCGCCGGGCGAGAGCGGTGCGCACTCCCGTCGTGTACCGTCCCGGAGAACCGCCGGCTCGACCCGCGTCGGGGCGGTGTCGTACCGTTCTCCACCCCCGGGAACGCTCAGGACCGGTTCGTGCTGACGCCGAGCAGCGAGTAGAGCCCACAGGTGCCGGTCAGGCCCGTCACGAGCAGTGTCAGCGCCACCGCGCCGAGCACCGGCGAGGCGATCGAGGGGAGCGAGACGGCCTCCAGAAGCACCGCGAGCGACACCGCTCCGGCGACGGCGCCGACCGCGACTCGGGCGAAGCGATCCGTGGATCCGACGTTTCGAGGCATGCCGAAAGAATTGTACCCCGAACACAATACATTGTCGGGATCCCAGCGCGATGTCGGACGGACCGGAGACGCCACGCGGGCCGCCGAGAGGCGATACACTCAGTCGTCGGCGGGGACGACGGCGACGCCGTTGTCGAAGAGGTTGTCGGGGTCGTACTCGCCCTTGACCGTCCGGAGGTGGTCGAGCGCGTCGCCGTAGGCCAGTTCGGCCCAGTCCTCCCACTCCTGTTCCTCCACGCCGACGTACCCGACGTAGGCACCCTCGCCCCAGCGCTCCCGGAGGGCGCGGGTAGTCTCTCTGGCCCACTCGATGTGGGCGGGGCTGTCGTGGGACTCCCAGGCCGCCTCGACGACGACCATGTGGGACTTCTCCGCCCAGGGGAACGCGGAGTCGCCGTCCGCGACGGCGCCGCCCATCGGCCACACGCCGACACCGTCCATCGGTCCCGGGGCGGCCGCCGTCCGGTCGAGGAGGAACTCGTGGAGGTCGTCGGTCAGGTCGTCGACGAACGTCGACCGGTGGACGTACTTCCGACCCCAGGGGTGGAGCATCGTCCCCATCTCGTGGAGCATCTCGTAGGGCACCGGACCGCTGTTGTCGACGAGCGGTTCGGTCACCGACCGGAGCGGGGCGAACGTCTCCATACCGGCCTCCGGGTCGCCCAAGTAACAGCCGATCAACACCATCGCCTCCTCGCCGTGGTGTTCGGGCGACACTCCGGGCACCGCCGGCACCTCCGCGTAGTTACAGAGCGTCGTCGCCGCCGGCGGGGCCGTGGCGGCGAACTCGCGGAAGGCCTCGAACACCTCGTCGGCGGCCGACCGGGGGTAGAAGACGCTCAGTCCGCCGACCGTGGGTCCGACCTCGAAACAGTCGAACTCGAAGTCGGTGACGACGCCGAAGTTGCCCCCGCCGACCCCGGTGGCCCGGAACAGGTCGGCGTTCTCTTCCGGGGAGGCTCGCAGCACGTCGCCCGCCGCGGTCACCACCTCGACGCTCCGCAGGGCGTCGACGGCCAGCCCGTGTTTCCGCCGGATCCACCCGATGCCGCCGCCGAGGGTCGTCCCCGCGACGCCGGGACATCCCGCGCTGCCGGTGGGGAACGCGAGGCCGTGTTCCTGGGTGGCCGCGAGCGCGTCGGCGGTGCTGTTGCCCGGACCGACGCGTGCTACCTGCCGGTCGGCGTCGACCTCGGCGTGGTCGAGGTTCCGGAGGTCGACGACGACCCCGTTCTCCGCGATGGCGCTCCCCGCCTGGTTGTGTGCGCCTGCTCGGACCGACAGCGGGAGGTCGTTGTTGCGGGCGAACTCCACCGCCGTCGCCACGTCACCGGCGTCTTCGACCCGTGCCACGAGCGCCGGATACCGGTTGATCAGCCCGTTCCAGACGTCGCGCGCGCCGTCGTAGGCCTCGTCGTCCGGTCCGATCAGGTCTCCGTTCAGTCGTCGTGCGAACTCGCCGACCGTCGCCTCGCCCAGCGCGCCGACCACGCCGAGCGGATGTATCTCCGAGGACACTGCGATCGATACACACACCTTCGTGGGCATAAAGTTCGGTGTCCCCGACACGGGCGTCGAGCGGACCGGTCCCGAGCCCGGTGCAGGTCGAGGCCGTCCGGTTCCCGGGGTCTCAGCCTGGGATCGCTCCCTGTGACTGAGAGCGACGGTCCCCACCGTCGGTTCGCCCGACACCGATCCCGGGCCGTGACACGCCGTCGACCGACCCTCGATCGTCGGAGTCTCAGCGGGTGTCGTCCGCGAGCACCGCGCCCGGCGACCCGTCCTCCACGCTGCCGACGGCGATCGCCGAGACGGCGGTACCGCCCGGGATCGGTGCCGGGCAGCGACAGCGCGACGTCGTCGCTCCCGGTCGGGACCGCCTCGAGGTCGTAGGTGCCGGCGTCCACGGGGACGTAGTCGCTGGCGTCCCGGAAGCCGACGTCCTCACCCCTCCGCGAGGGCCCGCTGGACAGCCGTCTCGACGGAAGTCTGCTCGATGGGGACGACCGACTGGAGGTCCCGTTCGGGGTCGACGGTGACCGGGTTGCGCATGCTCTCGACCAGCGGCCGGGCGATGGCGTACTGGACGTCGGTGGTCAGTCGGAGCCAGTGCGAGGACAGTCCCGGCGACATCACCGGCACCGGCACGATCAGGACACGCTTTCCCTTCTGACCGGCGGTCAACTTCAGCAGCGACTCGTAGGACCACACCGTCGGCGCGCCGATGTCGTAGATCCCGCCGCGGGTCTCCTCGACGTCGAGCACGCCGACCAGGTAGGCGACTGCGTCGTCGATACCGATCGGCTGACACGGCGTCCGCACCCACTTGGGGACCGTCATCACGGGCAGTCGGTCGGTCAGGTCGTCGACGATCCGGAAGCTCGCGCTGCCGGCGCCGATGATGATCGCCGCCCGGAGGACGGTGAGGTCGAACTCCCCGGTCTCGAGCACCGACTCCACCTCGCGCCGGGAGGCGAGGTGTGGCGAGAGGTTCCGCTCGTCGCCGCTGATCCCGCTCAGGTAGATCACCCTGTCGACGCCGGCCGCGGACGCCCGCTCCCGGAACCGGCGGGCGTACGTGCGGTCCAACTCCGCGAAGTTCTCCGCGGTCAACGAGTGGATCAGGTAGTAGGCCACGTCGATCCCGTCACAGAGCCCCTCCAGCGAGGTCGGGTCCTCCAGGTCGCCCTGGAAGATCTCGACCCCGTCGGGGAACTGTGACGCGCTCGCACTCCGAGAGAAGGCGACCACCTGGTGGCCGGCCGCCTGCAGCGCCTCGACGAGTCTGCCTCCGACGAACCCGGTCGCTCCGACGACGAGGACACGCATCGTCGGACGTACGGTCTGCTCCTGCAAGGGTGTTCGGTCGGCGGACCCCCGACGGCGTTCGGACGAGAGATCGAGCGGACCGGTCACGGGGCACGGAGAGCCCTCGCGGGGGTGCGGTCCCGCGGCTCGCTGTGCTCCTCGCCCTCCGGGCTGCGGTGTCTGCTTACGGGCCGAGGCGGCCTCCCCGAGGCCGCCTCGTGGCTCCCGTCGCCGGGCTCGTGCAACCCCACTCGCTTCCATCCGCCGGGGTTCGGACGGTTCGACGGCCGGATCCCGGCGGATGAACGGGCGTGACCCGGTCCGAGGGTGTCCCGCGATCGGGACGAACCCACGACGAGAGACGGGCCAGGGTCGCCGACGGGGGTGGCCAGTTCACCTGCCGAGCAGTCGCTCCCGCAGCGAGCGCGGGCGGGGCCGCTCGGCGAGCAACACCGTGGTGTCGAGGTCGTCCAGGGCGGAGAAGCTCAACGACCCGCCGACGATCCGCGAGAGCAGTCCGCGTTCGGTCGCGCCGACGATCACCATGGTCCGTCCGGCCGCCGCGTCGCCGATGGCGGTCTCGACGTCGCCGGTCTCGACGAGCAACTCGCCGTCCGTCAGTCCGTGGTCGGCGACCCACTCCTCGAGGAACGCCCGTCCGGCGGCGGTGTCCTCGGCCACGTGGAGCACCGAGACGCGTGCGCCGACGGTCTCCCGGAGCGCCCGCGCGACCTCGGCGGAGAGATCGGAGGAGGACCCGCCCGCCGTCGGCAGCAGGACCTCGGTCGGGTCGAACCCCCGTTCGTCGAGGACGAGCACGTCACACGGGAGAGCGTTGGTCAACTCGTCGAGTCGCCCCTCGGCACGGCCGCCGGCGAGTCGGGTCCCGCGGTGACCCATGACGAGCCTGTCGACGCCGTGTGCCCGCGCCGTGTCGAACACCTCGTCGAGCCCCTCGTGAGAGAGGATCGTCCGGGTCTCGACGGGCACCCCGAGCCGGTCGGCGTCGTCGCGGGCGTCGGCGAGCAGTCGGTCCGAGGTCTCCGAGATCCGCTCCCGCTGGTCGGCGGCCGCGGCCAGCGACGTCTGGTCGGGCACCTGGATCACGTGGGTGGCCAGGAGACGGCCGTCGTCGTGTCTCGCGAGCGCCGCCGCGAGGGCGACGAGCGCGTCCTCGGTCCGGGGGTTCGAGAGCGCGACCATCGTCGTCGGCGGGCCGGCCTCTCTCCCCACGCCGTCGGGCGCGACCGCCGCGGCCGTGTCGACGATCGACGACGGGAGTCGGTCCTCGCGGTCCAGGACGTACCGGCTCAGAAGGCCCTGTCCCTCGGTCTGGCGGCGCGCGTACGCGAAATACCAGACCAGCGCCGCGACGACGAACACCCCCGAGAGGAGCAACTCGCGCTGCCCGACGAAGCCAAGCAGGCCCAGCGAGAGGACGATGCCCAGAACGGGCGTCAGCGGGTACAGCGGCACCCGGAAGGCGGGGTCGTAGTCGGGGTCGGTCTCGCGGAAGACGATGAGCGCGGCGTTCATCAGCGCGTAGACGACCAGGTGAAGGACGCTCGCCGCCTTGGCGAGCACCTCGATGTCCTGCCCGAGCAGGACGATGAAGGCGACGATCATCCCGCCGGTGAGGAGGATCGACCGGTAGGGGGTGGCGTAGGAGGGGTGGATCCGGTTGAGCCAGTCGGTGACGATCCGGTCCCGGCCCATCGCGAAGTTGATCCGCGCCGACGCCAGGATCGAGGCGTTCGCGCTCGAGGCCGTCGCCAGCAGCGCGCCGAGGGTGACGACCGTGACGGCGACGGCGGCCAGTCCGCCGGGGAAGGCGACCCGGGTGGCCTGGGTGAGCGGCGCCGTCCGGCTCAGTTCGGGCCACGGGACCACGCCCAGCATGATGCTGACCAGGACCGCGTAGACGACCGTCACGACGGCGACGCTCCCGATCACGGCCAGCGGGAGGTTCCGTCCCGGGTTCTTCAGTTCCTCCGCGACGGTCGCGATCTTCGCGTAGCCCAGAAACGAGACGAAGATCAGCGCCGTCCCGGGGAGGATCGCCCCGTACCCGAGCGGCGCGACCCCGCCCTCGCCCAGCAGCGTCCCCGGGTCGAACGACAGCCACCCCTGGACCGCGAAGACCGCGAGGATCGCCAGCAGGATCGTCACGATGACCACCTGCACGCCGCCGGTCTCCTTGGCGCCGATGTAGTTGACGCCCACGAAGACGACCCCGGCGACGAGCGCCCCGACCTGGATGTCCGAGAGGAACGGCACTCCCGGGAGGGGGAGCAGCGTGGTGAGATACTGGCCGAAGCCGATGCTGTAGAACGCCGAGGCGAACGCAAGTCCAATCCAGTCGCCGAGCCCCGCGATCGAGCCGAACAGCGGGCCCAGCGCGCGGTTGACGTAGTAGTAGCCGCCGCCGGCCTTGGGCATCGCCGTCCCGAGTTCGGAGACCGACAGCGCGTTGACCATCGCGATCGACCCCCCGACGACGAACGAGGCCACGACGACGGGTCCGGCCGTCCTGGCCGCGACGCCGGGGAGCACGAAGATGCCGGCACCGATCATCGTCCCGATGCCGATGGTCAGCGCCGACAGCAGCCCCAGGTCCTTCGCGAGTTCCTCGTCGGCCATCAGCGACCTCCCGCGTCACGGCGTCGACGCTCGAGAGCGATCATCCCGTCATCCCCCTCCCGCGGGGATGGTCGGGAACTCGACCCGAGCACGCGCGGGGACGGCACCGCCGGCCGTCGACAGACGCGTCGGAGCGGGTCGATCACGGTGTCCGAGCGCCGACGGACCGCCGGCGTGGCGGCCGGCTGCGAGGTGAACCATACACCCCGTTGATTGCGGAGAGGCATAACCGTGCCGTTGCAAATTTGGCTTACCGATATTTAGAGACTCAAAGATTTCGAATCCGAAGCTCGCCGCGTCGCCCGGAGGGGCCGGGACACGTCGGTTCCCGGTCGGCCCGGCGAGGCGTCACGACGACTCCTCGTCGGCGGGGGCTCGGAACGGCTCGTAGGCCCGGTCGTCGGTCTGATGTCGCGAGAGCGTGGTCACGACGTCCTCCGGCCGGACGACGGTGTGGCCGTGGGGCATGATCTCCTCGTCACCCCGCTCGATGGCGATGACGAGGGTGTCCTCGTCGAGGACTCCGCTCCGGTTGGCCTCCTCGAGGGAGAGGTCCGCGACGGGTGCCTCGGGCGCGACGTTCACGGTGAGGATCCTCGCGCCGCCGGTGAGGTCGACGAAGTCGTTCAGCGCCGGCGCCCGGGAGCCGGCCTCCGGGTCGAACGGCTCGTAGGGGTCGAACAGTTCGTCCTCGAGTAAGTCCTCGTCCTCTATCTCGATGCCGAGTTTCGAGAGGCTCCGCGAGACCTGCCGGAGGTCGCTCGTCGAGTCGCCGACCGCCAGCACGTGGAGGTTCCGTCGACCGGTCATCAGCGAGCGGACGTTGATCACCCCGGGGATCGCTCGCGCCTCGTGGGCCAGCGCCTCGCGCTCGGCGACCGAGACGTTACACAGGTAGAGGTTCCGCAGTTTCCCGTCGGCCGCCTCGAAGTCGACGTCCGCCCGGTAGCCCGTGATGACGCCGCGGTCCTCGAGACGCTCCACCCGGTTGCGGACCGTCGCGCCCGAGACGCCCGCCGTCTCGGCGATGGAGGTGGCCGTGGCCCGGCCGTCACGCATCAGCGCGTGTATGATGCGCCGGTCGAGGTCGTCGATCCGGTGGCCGTCCTCAGGCGGCGCCATCCCGCTCCTCGCTGTCGCGGTTCGGAAGCCGAGACGATACGCGATCGAGGTTGGACTGTCGACTCATGCCCGCCACTCCGTTTCGGAGACACAAGTACTGCCGGACGGGGCCCACGGCCGTCGCGACCCACCGTCGACGGCCGGCCGCCCCGGCCGTGACGCGGCACTCGTCGGTAGTCCCGAAGAAGTTCGCCTCTCCGTTGACGCATCGTCAACTATAGCCCGATTCCTTGTCGGTCTATCTCATGTTTTATATACCTGAAACCCCGAACGACTGATGCATGCTCCCAGCCGGATCGATCGAAGCGGGCGGAGTCCTGCTACAAGCGACGCAGTCGGACGTATTGTCACAGGTACAGAACGACGCGCTGTTGAGCTCCTCGCTGTGGGCCAACATCGCTCTCGCGGGGCTGTCCATCCTCCTGTTCGTCTACATGGGACGGAACATCACCAGCGGCCGTGCCCGCCTCATCTGGGGGGCGACGCTGATGATCCCGCTGGTCTCGATCTCCAGTTACCTCGGGCTGGCGTCGGGGCTGACGGTCGGTCTCATCGAGATGCCGCCCGGACACGCCCTGGCCGGGCAGGAGGTGCTGAGCCAGTGGGGCCGCTATCTCACCTGGGCGCTCTCGACGCCGATGATCCTGCTCGCGCTGGGCACGCTCGCCGACGTCGACAGGGGGAGCCTGTTCACCGTCATCGCCGCCGACGTCGGCATGTGTGTCACGGGGCTGGCGGCCGCGCTGACGACCTCCTCGGTCCTGTTCCGGTGGGCGTACTACCTCGTCAGTTGCGCGTTCTTCGTCGTGGTGCTGTACGCCCTGCTGACCGAGTGGTCGACGGCGGCGGCCGAGGCCGGCACGGGTGAGATCTTCGGCACCCTCCGGGTGCTGACGGTCGTGCTCTGGCTTGGCTACCCGATCATCTGGGCGCTGGGCGTCGAGGGGCTCGCGCTCGTCCAGTCCGTCGGGCTGACCTCCTGGGGTTACTCCGCGCTGGACATCCTCGCGAAGTACGTCTTCGCGTTCCTCCTGCTGCGCTGGGTGGCCGCCAACGAGCGGACCGTCTCCACCTCCGGGAGCGGACGGGCCGCCGGGGCCCCCGCCGACGACTGATCACGGTCCGACCGTCCACGAACGGTTCGAGACCGCTCCCCGGGGCTCGTCTCCGGGGTCTCAGTTCTCGTCGTCGGTCGAGTCGAGTTCCTCTTCGGAGAGAAAGCCGTGGTACGGCCGGACGTACTCGTCGCGGATGAGCTGTTCGTCGACGATGTCCAGCCCCAGTTCGTCGAGGTCACCCGCGATGCGGTTGAGGTCGTCGTGTGACCGGCCGATGGCGTTGACGTAGACGTTCCGCTTGCCGGTCATGATCTCGCGGACCGCCGTCACCCCGTGGATCTCCTGTGCCCGGTTGGCCAGTTCGTCGCGCTCGGGGACCGGCGCCGTGCAGATGATCTTCGTGTACAGCGGGTAGCCGGCCAGTTCGTAGTCGATGTCGATGTGGTACCCCCGAACGATCCCGCTCTCCTCCAGCTTGTTCAGACGCGTCCGGATCGTGCTCGGCGACAGCCCCAACTGGTCGCCGATGTCGCTGGAGGAGATCCCCCTCGCGTCCTCCTGGAGATAGTACAGAATCTGTTTGTCCACCGAGTCCAGTTCGCCGTCCTTCATACCCACGCACTGACAGCCTGTGGCGATATCAGTGTTGTTCTCCCCCCGCCGAGGCCGAACCGGCCGCCGGTCGGCAGTCGGTCCGAACTGGTGGCGCCTTCTACCACCACCGATCTGACGGAACCGGATTGGAAGGAGCATTATTTGACGGATCGTGTTCGAAACGGGCTAGTTTATGATGTTGCGTCACCTACCTCCGGCTACGGGAGTTCGCAAAATGTCGCTCAAGGTACCCGAAATGATGACGACACGATCCAACGCTAGCCCCCGGCGCGGTGACCCGGAGACCACCCACTTCGTGCTGGGCGGCGACCACGTCGGAGCGGAGATAGCCAGACGGCTACGGCGGGACGGCCACGCGGTGGCGGTCGTCGACGAGGCGCCCAGGTCCGACGACGTCCTCGGGATCGAGGGCGACCCGGGAGACCTGGATCTGCTGACCGAGTCGGGACTGGCGACGGCCGAGGCGGTGGTCGTCGGGACCGAGTCGGACGCGCGGAACCTGCTCGTCGCACAGCTCGTGCGCGCCCGGTTCGACGTCCCGCGGATCGTCGTGCTCGTCCACGACCCCGACCGACTGTCGGCGGTCGCCGACGCCGGCCACGAACCGCTGTGCGTCCCGACGATGCTGTCGGAGACGGTGGTCGCCAACATATGAAGGAGCTCGAGCGCGACCTCGGGCTCCCGTCGGTGCTCGCGATCAGCGTCGGCGCGATGATCGGGAGCGGTATCTTCATCCTCCCCGCGCTCGCGCTCGGCATCGCGGGGCCGGCGGTGATCGTCGCCTACGCGCTGGCCGGACTGCTCGTCGTGCCCGCGGCCCTCTCGAAGTCGGAGATGGCGACCGCGATGCCCGAAGCCGGCGGGTCGTACATTTACATCGAGCGCGGGATGGGGCCGCTGCTTGGGACCGTCGCCGGCGTCGGCACCTGGTTCTCCCTGTCGTTCAAGGGCGCGCTCGCGCTGGTCGGGGGCGTCCCGTACCTGCTCCTCCTCTTCGACCTCCCGCTGACGCCGGTCGCGCTGGTTCTCGCGGCGGTACTGATCCTGATCAACGTCGTCGGCGCCAAACAGACCGGCCGCCTGCAGGTGGTGATCGTCACCGTGATGCTGGCGGCGCTGGGCTGGTTCGCCGCCGGCAGCGTCTCGCAGGTCCAGTCGGCCAACTACGCCGGCTTCTTCGACGCCGGGGCCGGCGGCGTCCTCGCCGCCACCGGACTGGTCT
Organism: uncultured Halobacteriales archaeon; assembly: GCA_964569925.1. Taxonomy (GTDB): domain Archaea; phylum Halobacteriota; class Halobacteria; order Halobacteriales; family Haloarculaceae; genus CAZMWG01. Next base: position 11,861 of record CAZMWG010000069.1, read on the forward strand.
TCGTCTCCTACGCCGGCGTCACCAAGGTCGCCAGCGTCGCCGAGGAGGTCGAGAACCCCGGACGGAACATCCCGCTGGGGATCCTCGGCTCGCTCGCGTTCACGACCCTGCTGTACGTGGCGATAGTGGTGGTCCTGGTCGGGGTCACGGACCCCGGGAGCGTCGCCGGCTCACTCACCCCGGTGGCGGTGGCCGCCGAGGTCACGCTGGGACAGGCCGGCGTGGTCGTGATCATCCTCGCGGCCCTGCTGGCGCTGGTGTCCACTGCCAACGCCGGGATCCTCTCCTCGTCGCGCTACCCGTTCGCGATGAGCCGGGACCGGCTGGCCCCGCCGTCGCTGTCGACGGTCAGCGAGCGGTTCGGGACACCCGTCGCGTCGATCACGCTCACCGGTGCGGTGTTGCTGGTGTTGATCGCGTTCGTCCCGATCCTCGACATCGCCAAACTCGCCAGCGCGTTCCAGATCCTGGTGTTCGCGCTGATCAACCTGGCCGTGATCGCCTTCCGCGAGGGGAGCGCCGAGTACCAGCCCGAGTTCACCTCGCCGCTGTACCCCTGGGTGCAGGTGTTCGGCGCCGTGACCGGGCTGCTCCTGTTGACCCAGATGGGGACGGTCGCGCTCCTCGGGGCCGCCGTCATCACGGTGGCCAGCGTCGCCTGGTATCTCCTCTACGTCCGGCCGCGGGTGAGCCGGGAGGGAGTGGCGACGGACGCGGTCCGGCGACGTGTCGGCCGGGAGGCGCTCGACGAGACCGCCGCCGCGGTCGAGACCGCCCCGGGGGAGGTGCTGGTCGCGCTCACCAAGGACTTAGACGAGCGGCGGGAGCGGGCGCTGGTCGCGATCGGTGCCGACCTGGTCCGGCCGGACGACGGCCGCGTGGTCGCCGTCAGGTTCCAGGAGATCCCCGATCAGGCCCCGCTCACGGACGACGCCACGGTACAGACCGCCGCGGACGTCTCCTTCGAGAGCCGGATCGAGGCGCTCGGGGCGGACCTGGACGTCGACGTCGAGGCCGACGAGGTCGTGAGCCACGACACCAAACACGCCGTCGTCAACTTCGCGCGGCGACGGGGCGTGGACTCGATCCTGGCCGAACACGAACCGCTCCGGCTCCGGTCGCGCCTGCTGGGCGACCCGATCGACTGGGTGGTCCGCCACGCCCCGTGTGACGTGTCGCTCGTCGACAACCTCGGGTACGACTCGCCGGAACACGTCGTCCTCTCCGGGGACGGCGGGCCGTACTCGCCGCTGGCTGTCACCGTCGGCGACGCCGTCGCCGCCGCCAACGGGAGCGACCTCTCGCTGTGGTACCCGGCCGACCGCGAGGCGACCGACCGATACCGGCGGACGATCGACGACTACCGGGCCGAACTCTCGGAGATGGTCTCCGTTCCGATCGACGCCGAACCGGTCAGGTTCGACGGCGGCCGGCCGTCGGCCCCCGACGTCGTCGTCCGCCCCGGGACCGTCGCCGGCGCCCGGAGTCTGCTCGCCGGCGCGGACACGCTCCTCCCGAGTCCGGGGTGTACGGCCATCACCGTCTACCCACACGAGTCGGGGGACACGGGGCCGGCCCACCGGCTGTTCCGACGGCTCACGTTCTGAGCCGCCGGCCGTCGTCTCCCTTCCGACCGGCCGACCGCGCCGGTTCTTCCGTCGGCCTCCCGCCGCCCCGTTCGTCGGCCTGTTCTGCCGACTCGTTCGGTGGTCCGTCCCGCCGACGCCGCCTCGGGCGTGAGCGTCGTAGCCCGCGTCCTCGACCGTTCTGACGAGCGTCCCCACGTCCGCGTCGCCCTCCACGGTCGCCCGGTGGTCTTCCCGGTCGGCGACGGCGTCGGTCACAGCGGTAACAGCGCGGAAGTCCACGAGTTCACTCGTGGGAGGAAGCGCGTAAGC
>CAZMWG010000070.1:0-13653 GCA_964569925.1 uncultured Halobacteriales archaeon
GCGCTCCTCGGCCAGTGACCGGGGAGCGCGGGACGGTCGTTCGAAAGAGCGGAGCTCTTCCGTGACGACGAGAGAGCGTCGCTCTCCCGAACCACCCCCGAGTCGAGCCGGCCGGGGCTTCCTGGACGGTTTTCCTCCCGATCCCGGTCGTCGCCGCTACAGCAAACACTACCGCAGTGACTAGACGAACGCGGCGTGGAACCGGCTGATGTTCTCGTCGGTGCCGGCGACGACCAGCATGTCGCCGGGTTCGATCACGAACGAGGCCTCGGGGCTCGTGACGACGGTGTCGTCGCGCTCGACGGCGATCACGCTACAGCCCGTCCGGTTGCGGACGTCCGTCTCGGCGAGCGACCTGCCGGTGGCGCCCGGTGCCGTCGTCCGGACGAGTTTGAGCTGTGTCCCGGGCGAGAGCACCTCCTCGTCGTGTACGATCGACGCGAGCATGCGTCCGCTGACCGAGGCCAGCGAGAGCACGTAGTCGGCGCCGGCGCGGTACAGCTTCGAGACGTTTTCGCGCTCGTTCGCGCGGGCGACGATCTCGATCCGCGGGTTCAGTTCGCGGACCACGAACGTCGCGAAGACGGTCGCCGTGTCGTCGGGCAGCGCCAGCACCACCGTCCCGGCCTCCGTGACGCCGGCCTCGCGGAGCACGTCCCGGTCGGTCGCGTCGCCGACCACGTCGGTGGTGGAGCTGTCGGTCACGTCGACGGTCGTGTAGTCCAGTCCGGCCTCGGAGAGCGAGGTCGCCACCGACCGCCCGACGACGCCGGTCCCGGCGACGACGACGTCCCCCCGGCGGCGGCGTCCCTCGGAGAGCGTCATCGCCTTCAGCCGGTCCAGTTCCGCCTCCTCGCCGGTCGCGACCAGGATGCTCCGGGCGTCGAGCGCGAGGTCCGACGGCGGCGGACTCCGGAAGGTCCCGCGGGACCACACCCCGATGACGGTCGCCCCCGTCCGCTCGGCGACGTCGCTCTCCCCGACCGTCCGGCCGATCAGTTCGCTCCCGCTCTGGAGGGGCAACTCGGCTATCTCGAAGTCCTCGTCGATCGCCACGGCCTCGATCGCCTCGCGGTCGAACGTGCCGGCCGCCTTCGCCGCGAGGTGATCGCCCAACAGCCGCTTGGGCGAGAGCACGTGGTCCGCGCCCGCGTACCGGTGGTAGTCGGCCGCCTTCGGGTCGGTCGCCAGGCTGACCGTCCGGACGTCGGGGTTGACCGCCCCGGCCGAGAGCAGGACGCTCGGGTTCGTCTCGTCGTCGACGCTGGCGATCAGGGCCGAGGCCTCCTCCAGGCGGGCGTTCCGGAGCGCCGCGTCGGACTCCGGATCCCCGAACATCGCCCTGTACCCCGTCGTGTAGAGGTCGGTCGCGACCTCGCGGTCGGCCGCGACGACGACGTAGTCGACGTCGCGGTCGACGAGTTCGTCGATCAACACCTCCTCGCGGGGTCCGTAGCCACAGAGCACCACGTGGTCGTCGATCCCGCGGACCGACGTGGGGGCGGTCGACCTGAACGCGTCCTCGAACAGCGGGACCACGAGGACGGGCAGCGCGGCGAAGATGAGGACCAGCCCGGAGAGCGACATCAGCGAGACGAGGACGTTCATCCGCGCGCTGGACCACGGGGCGTCACCGCCGTACCCGACGGTGGTGACCGTCTGGACGACCACCTCGATCGACCGGTACAGCGGCTGGGGGCGCCCCTCCCAGTTTGCCATGCCGTAGTTGTAGAGGACGACGAACCCGGAGAGCACGGTGACGACGACGAGGAGGTAGTAGACGGTGAGACGCGTACGCCGGTCCATACGGCCTCACCTGCGCCGTCGGGATCATAATAGCCACCCTTCGACGGCACACGGTCGTCGGTGCTCGCCGACGGGATTTCCCGTCGGGGACCGCCGCCGACTTCCGGACGAGGCGCCGGAGGACACGCGACCCACCGGAGCGGGAGGTCCGTGAACGGAGACGCGAACGGCCGCCGAGTCAGCGCTCCGGAAGCCGACCGCCGTCGACGGCCACGTTCTCGCCGCTGATGTACGACGCCGCCTCGCTCAGGAAGAAGAGCAGCGGCGCCGCCAGGTCGTCGAACGAGGCCGGCCGGCCCCTGGGGTAGCCCGAGACGTCGGAGACGGTGTTCTCGACGGCGAACGGGGAGACGGCATTGACCGTGACCCCGTCGTCCTGGGTGTCGGCCGCCAGCATCCGGGTGAACATCAACACGCCCGTCTTGGCGACGAAGTACGGGAAGTTCACCGGGTGGGCGTGCATCCGGTCGCTGTCGGCGAAGCCGATGTTGACGATCCGCCCCCAGCCGTTCTCGCGCATCCCGGGAAGCGCCCGGCGCGAACAGAGCACCGTCCCGTAGAAGGTGCTCTCGACGACGTTGCGCCAGGCCGACCACTCGATGTCCTCCCAGTGACGGGCGTCGAAGTCACCCACGTTGTTGACGAGCACGTCCACCGTGCCCAACTCCGCCTCGGCGGCGTCGAACAGCGCGTCCACCGACTCGGGATCGGTGACGTCGCCCTGGACGGTGGTGGCCTCGACGCCCCGCTCGCGGGCCTCGGCGGCCGTCGCCGCGGCCGCCTCGGCGCTCCCGTTGTAGTGGACCGCGACGTCGGCGCCACAGTCGGCGATCCGCAACAGCAGTTCCCGGCCGACCCGCCGAGCGCTGCCGGTCACCAGTGCCGTCCGTCCGTCGAGGTCCGGTGTCGAACGCATGGCCCCGCTTCGGCCTCGTGAGACTTGAACCCACCACGCTTCCGACGGCCGGCTGGGCTGTCCTCGACGGCTTTCCCGGCCGCGTCGGCGGCGACGGTGGTGCCGGCGCGGGGGCGGCCGGACTGGGACGGGGGACCGTGGGTGGGCGGGCTCCGCCCGTCGGGGCGACCGGTCAGCGTCCCGACTCCGCGTCGCTCTCCTCGGTGGAGCCCTCGGCCGCCTCGTCCTCCGCCGGAGCCGCGAACAGCTCCGGGCGGGCGAGATACAGGAGGTAGGCGATGGCGCTGGCCCCCAGGGCCACCCCCGCCAGACTCGCGGACGGGACGCCCTCGACGACGACCAGCCGGACGAAGCCGGCCACGAACAACACCCCCGCCGCGACGAGGACCGACCGGGCTCGCCGGTAGCCCAGGTGTCCCTGCTCGGACCGGAGCGCCCCGACGAGCAAGTGGACGGCGGCGAGGCTGACCCCCAGAAACGCCAGAGCGACCAGTGCCTGGAGGAGCGTCAGCAGCGCGCCGTCGGTCACGCTCGCCCGGAGCATCGTCGTGGGCGTCTGACGGGTCGGCTCTCCTTCAAATCACCCGGTCACGTCGGCTCTCGTCCGTCCGACCGGACCGCCCGGAGCCCCGAGTCCCCACGCCGCCGTCCGTGGCGCCCGACCGTCACCCGCCGTCGAGACGGTAGGTGAAGTCGTACCTCGCGCTCCCGCCGGACCCGTGCACGACCGTGACGTGGCCGGTCCGGTCCGTCCCGCGCCACTCGTCACCGCCGTCCTCGGGGACCGCGAACGGGGCATAGGTCGTCTCGAACGGCGCCGTCTCCCCCGACGAGACGACCAGATCCGACCGGTCCGGGGACCGCGGCCGGTTCGGACCGGTCCCGACCACCCCGGGTCCGAACCCGAGCGCCGAGCGGTCGAACGAGTCGCCCTGCGGGTCGACCGTCGGCTCGGGGACGTCGCCGGTGATGGCCACGAACCGGACCAGCAGCGGCGTCTCGCCCTGGTTCGTCACCTCGAAGCGGGCCTGGCCCTCCGGCCCGACGTGGACGGTCGACACGTGACCGTGTGCGGGCCCCTCCCAGAGCCACTCGGTGACCGTCCCGTCGGTCGTCTCCACCTCGACGTGGAGCGACCGCGTGGCGTAGGTCTCCAGACGCTCCGGGAAGAGTACCCGAAACCGGCAGTCCCGTCCCGGCCGCTCCACGGAGGCGTACCGCGTGTCGCTGTCGGAGTCGTAGATGGTGGCCCGTTCGATCTCGAACGCCTCGCCGAACCGGACGACCACCTCGGTCCCCTCGAAGCGAAAGCCCTCGACGACGGCCGCCGCCTCGGGCGGATCGCTCCCGAACGGCAGCGACCCGGCACACCCTGCCAGGGACCCGACCGCGGCGGTACCGAGCGTGGCGAGGATCCGACGGCGCTTCATGTCGGCCGGCACGAACCCGCTGCCACATACGTTCTCCGGATCGAGCCGAGGCCCACACTGCGCTCGGGGTCCTCTGGAAGCGGACGACGAGCGTCGAGGAGAGGGCGACGGCCACCGCACCCGAGGCGACCGGCAGGTGCCGTTCGGGCCGACGAGACGCCGAGCGCCCTCGTCGCCGTCGGAGGCTCCGTCGAGCGGGCCGGCCCGCTCGACCCCGGACCGACGCTCGTCGGGGGGCCGGCACAACCGTTATTCCGCCGCCGTGAGGCGAACCGTCCATGCCGCTCACGGCGTCGACCGTCCCCTTCGGCAGACGGTTCGGCGTGACGCTGCTGGCGGGCGTCCCCGGGATCGCCGCCCTGGCCGGCTACGTCTACGTCACCACGCCCCCGGCCGCCGTCCCGGTCGGCCTGTCGCGTCCGCTGCTGGCCGTTCTCTCGGCCGTCACGCCCCTGTTCCTGCTGGCCGTCGCGTGTCTGCTCGGCGCGTACGCGGCGCCGCGGGTCGGGTTGCGCTCACACCTCCTCGATCGGACTGCGGGAGACCGACGATCCGGTCCACGGCTCCGCGAGGAGATCGGACTCGCGGCCGGGGTCGGCGTCCTCGGGGCCGTCGCCGTCGTAGCTCTGGACGCGGCGACCAGACCCCTGCTCGGCGAGGCGTTGCCCGGGTCGGCGCTCGGGGCCGGCCGACCGAGCCTGCGTACCGTCCTCGCGTACGCCCCCGTCCGGTTTCTCTACGGCGGGATCACGGAGGAACTGATGGTCCGGTTCGGGCTGCTGTCCGCGCTCGCGCTCGCCGGCCGGCGCCTCGTCGACCGCCGGGCCGACGGCCCCGGGTCCGACGTGATGTGGGCCGCGGTCGTCGTCTCGGCGCTGCTGTTCGGCGTCGGCCACCTCCCGGCGCTCTCACAGTCGGTCGCGCTCACCCCGGCGATGGTCGCCCGAACGGTCCTGCTGAACGCCGTCGTCGGGGTCCCGTTCGGCTGGCTCTACTGGCGCCGGAGCCTCGAGGCGGCGATGGTGAGCCACGCCGCCTTCCACGTCCCGCTCGTGGCGCTCTCGCTCGTGCAGGTCGCGGCGCTCTGAGACGCCGGGCTCCCGGGACGAACCCGACCACGTCAGACCCCACCCGACGACCGACTGCCCGCTCTCAGGCGCCCTTCGTCCGCTCAATGTAGACCGCTGCGAGGACGGCCAGGACGGCCGGCGCGACGGCGACAGGCGGGCTCACGGCCACGCCGAGGTTGAGCGCGACCAGGGCCACCTGCAGGTACGCGACGCCGGCGACCACGGCGAAGCCGGCGGTCGGTCCGACCCGGGCGGCCCGACCTCGCGGGCGTTCGCCGCCCCGCAGGTACACGAACCCCAGCAGGGCGAGGGCGGGTGTCAGCAGGACGCCGGGAAGCGCCGGGAGAACGGTGGTGGGCGAACCGTCGGCGGCCCACTGGACGGCCGTCTCGGCCGGCAGGGCCGGGAGCGCGACCAGGCCGACGGCCAGCGAGACCGCGACGGCGGCGAGCGACCCGACATCGGTGGGTCGGAGGGCGGCGACGGACACGGCGAGGGGAGGCGACGGACGGTCAAAGCCTTCTCGGAGCGTTCGCCGGAACTCTCTGGCTGTCCGTTCTTGTGTCCACCTGCCGTGAACGTGGTCGTGTCCGACTCCATCCCCGCTACCGTGACCGAGGCCCTCGCGGACGTGCCCGTGGAGGGGGTGACGGCGCTGGAGGCCGGCGCCGGCGTCGGCAACGGGACAGCCGGACTGCTCGCGGCCGGCGCCGAGCGGGTCCACTCGGTGACCGACGAGGCCGACCACGCCGAGACGGTGCGTGACCGCTGTCCGGCCGCTGCGGTCCTCCGGGCGGACCTGCAATCGACCCCGCTGCCCGAGGACAGCGTCGACGTGACGCTGGCCCACGGTCTGTTCAGCGTCCTGCCCAACGAGGCGGCCGCGGCCGTCGTCGCCGAACTGACGCGTGTCACGCGGCCGGGCGGCTGGCTGGTGGTCGACGACTACGACCCACACCCGCCCGACTCCCGGATCCGGCGGCTCCACGGCGTCGAGAACGCGCTGGCGGAACTCGCCGAGGCGCGACCGGCGTACGTCTTCCACCCCGCGGAGGAACTGCGCGCCCTGCTGGCCGGCCACGGGTGGACCCACGAGCGGACGACGACGCTGCTCGAGCCGGTGCCCTGGACCCGCGACCACCTGACGGCCCACGTCGACGCCGCCCGCCGGACCGCGAGGGACCTCCCCGACGAGGTCGCCGACCCGCTGCTCGAACGGGCCCGACGGCTGACCGCCGACGGCGAGGAACGGACCGGCCGGATGTACTCGCTCGCCGTCCGGCGCGAGGACTGAGGCCCCGCGAGCCCGACCGGACGAGACACCGGCAGGAGGGGTGTCTCTCCGGAGCCGTCTCGGTCCGCCGACGTCGAGCGTCGCCCTGGTGTACGGAGCGCGTCGAGGCGGAGAGTCGACCGGCGACCACGGCCGGCGGGTCAGGTGGCCGTCGGCACGGGAGACTTCCGTCCGCAGTCCCTGGCCCCGTCGATGACGCCTCCAGTTCGCTCGCTCGCGGTGGCGGTGGTAGTTCTGCTCGCCGGCTGTGGCGGTGCCTCGGGACCGGCGGGCACCGCGACGCCGTCGCCCACCGACACCCCCGATCCGGACCCGACCGCCACACCCACGCCGACCGCGACCGCCACACCCACGTCGACGCCAGCGCCGACCGCGACCGCCACACCCACGCCGACGCCGACCGCCACGCCCACGCCGACCGCGACCGCCACACCCACGTCGACGCCAGCGCCGACCGCCACGCCGACGCCGAACGCGACTGCCACGCCCACGCCGACGCCGGACGACGGCTACTACTGAGCCGGGTCCGGACGGGCGACGCGGGTCCCGGGCGTCGTGACTACTTCGAGAGGGAGTCGACGCCGGTCACCTCGAACCGGGCGCCGCCGTCGGTCCCCTCGGTGACCCGGACCGCCCACCCGTGAGCCTCGGCCACCTGTCGGACGATGCGCAACCCGAACCCGGTGCCGTTCGTGCGCGTCGAGTAGCCGGCGTCGAACACCGCCTCGCGCTCCCCCTCGGGGATACCGGGACCGTCGTCCTCCAGGTAGAACCCGTCGTCCAGGCGGCCGACGGTGACGGTGACGTTCTCGCCCCCGTGTTCGATCGCGTTCCGGAGCAGGTTCTCGAACAGTTGCGCGAGCCGATCCGGGTCCGCCTCCAGGGTCGTCCCGCCGAGCGCGTCGTCGCCGTCACGCACCGTCGCCCCGGGGGCGCCGTCGGCGACGATGGTCCAGGCGTCGTCGATCATCGTCCGGACGGCGACGGTGTCTCGCCCCCTGATGTCGCGTCCCTCGCGGGCCAGCCACAGCAGGTCGTCGATGATCCGGTCCATCCGTCGGGCGGCGGACTCGATGGCGTCCAGGTGCTCGCTGTCACAGTCCGCCCGCGCGAGCTCCACCCGCCCCTCGACGACGTTCAGCGGGTTCCGGAGGTCGTGACTGACCACGCCGGCGAACTCGTCCAGGTAGTCGTTGTGTCGCTGTAGCTCCTGCTCGGCCCGCTTGCGGTCGGTGATGTCGACCAGGACTCCCCGGAGCGTGACCGGCGTGCCGTCCTCGGCTTCCGCCACGCGGCCGCGGGCCAGCACCCACCGCTTTTCCCCAGCGGCGTCCCTGACGCGGTACTCGGCCTCGTAGTCGTCACCGGACGCGACGGCGCCCTCGATCTCCCGTTCGACCGCCTCGCGGTCGTCGTCGTGGATCCGAGAGAGAACCCGCTCGGGGTCGACACCCGCCTCGAGTCGGTCCGGGTCCAGGCCGACCGCGTCGGCGAACTCCCGGTTCGCGACGAACTCGTCGGTCCGGAGGTCCCACTCCCAGGTCCCGACCGCCCCCGCCTCGACGGCGTTCCGGAGTCGTGCCCCGGCCGCACGGACCTCCCGTTCGCGCTCCGTGCGTTCGGTGACGTCCCGGATCGTGCCGACGAAGAAGCGCTCGCCCTCGAAGGTGGTCTCGCCGAACGACACCGCCACCGGGACCGGCGTCCCGTCCCGGTGGCGGCCGACGAACTCGGCGTCGTTCCAGTCGACCGAGCGCTCGCCCGTCTCGAGGTACCGCTGGACGGCCGTCCGGTGGCGCCGTGCGGTCTCCTCGGACATCAGCGTCGTCACGGGCTCGCCGACCAGCTCCTCGGGCTCGTAGCCGAACGTCTCCTCGACGGCGGGCGTCGCCGACCGGATCGTCCCCGACTCGTCCATCGTGAGGATGGTGTCGTTGGCGGCCTCCGTGACCGTCCGGTACCGCTGGAGTTCCCGCTCGCGCTCCTTCCGCTCGGTCGTCTCTCCGGCGATGCCGATCACCCGCTTCGAGCCGTCCCGGTCCCGTCCGAGTTCCCCGTAGTCCTCGACCCACCGGGTCTCCTCCCCGCTCCGGACCCGGTACTCGACGCTGAACGCCGTCCCCGTCTCGACGGTCGTCTCCAGGGCGTCCCGCACCCGCGCCCGGTCCGCCGGGTGGATCGCGGCGAGAAAGGCCTCGCCGGTGGTGATCCGGGTTCCGAAGGCCGTGTGGACCTCCGGGTGGGTGGTCACCGAGTCGGTCGCGACGTCCCACTCCCAGACGGTCGAGTCGGTGACCTCCAGGGCCAGTTCCATCCGTGACCGGGCCCGTCCCAGCTCCCGGGTGCGTCTGTTGCGCTCGGTCGTGTCCCGGAAGTAAAAGGAGAGCCCGCCGTCGAACTCCGGGTAGACGTAGACGGAGAGCCAGCCGTCGATGCCGTCGTAGTAGGACTCGACGTGTCGCGAGGAGCGGGTCTCCATCACCTCCCGGTAGACCGCCTCGAACTCGGTCTCCCGGAAGTCCGGGAACACCGCCCAGAACGCCTCGCCCTGGACCTCGTCGGCCGACAGGTCCAGGATCTCCTCGGCTCGGGGATCCACGAACGTGATCTCCCAGGAGGCGTCCACCTCGACGACCGCGTCGGTCATCCGGTCGATGACCGTCTGAAGCCGCTGTTCGCGCTCCTTCAGCGTCGACACGTCCAGTCTCCCCGAGCCGACGTGCTGGGGCGGCGGGAAGTCGACGACCACCCGGGTCCCCGGATCGAGCAGGTCGAAGGAGAGGTGACCGTCGGAGCTCTCGATCAGCCACTTGCTCAGCCACAGCCCGATCCCCTGACTGTGTGCGAGCGGCGTCTCCTCGTCAGACTCGAGGGTCCGTACCTCCACCTCGGGGATCCCCGACCCGTCGTCCTCGACGACCAGCCGCGCGCCGTTGGCGCGGTGGAGCCGGACGGACACGTGCGGCGAGTCGGGGTTTGCGTGTTCCGCCGCGTTCTCGACGAGTTCGTCGACGGCGTCCCGCACCCCCGCCCGGGCGCGGATCTCACAGCGGTCCGGCACCGAGAGGTCGAACGCCACGTCCGGGTACCGCTCGCCGATCGCCCGGACGGAGTCGCGCACGATCTCCGACAGGTCGTGTGTGGACAGGTCGGTGTTCTGTCGCAACAGCCGACTGTACTTCCGGGCGGTGTCACTCTTCTCGTCCAGCCGGCCCGCCATCTCGACGATCTTCTCGGCCTTCCGGCGCTGGTCCTCGGAGAGGCTCTCGTCGCCGGCCAGCATCTCGGCGTGTCCCAGAACCACGTTGAGGTCGTTCCGGAGGTTGTGTCGCAGATAGCGGGTGAGGATCTGGCGCAACCGCTCCAGTTCGTCCTCGTGGCGCTGGAGTTCCTCCTCCTGCTGGATCCGCTCGGTGATGTCGGCCATCACGACGACGAACCCCTCCACCTCGCCGTCGTCGTCGTGGATCGCCGTGATCGAGGTGTCCGCGACCGACCGGCCGCCGTCACCGTGTTCCAGCACCACCTCGCCGTTCCACTCCTCCCTGTCGAGCATGGTCCGCCAGAACCCCTCGGTGAACACGTCGGTGACGCCCGCGGGCTGGAGCGTCGCCGGGGTGGCCCCGGTCACGTCGGCCTCGGCGTAGCCGGTCAGTTCCTCGAACGCCGGGTTGACGTAGGTGATCTCGCCCGACCGGCCCGTCATCAGGATGGCGTTGCCCGTCGACTCGACGCCGCGCTCGAACCGACGGAGCTTCTGTTCGCGTCGCTCCAGCGTCGAGACGTACTCCGAGAGCTCCCGGGACTGGCGGCGCCGGACCAGCACCGAGTGGAGCCGCCGTATCAGCAGCGACCGGTCGATCGGCGCGTCGACCACGTCGTCGATGAGCATCGGCCCCTCGTCGGCCACCGCGTCGCGGGTCGGATCCGCCAGCTCCGTCGTCGCCCGGCGAATCAGCACGACCGGACAGAACACCGGATGTGCCCGTTCCACCCGCTCGCGCAGCGCCTCCCGGTGCTTCGGGAAGAGGTGGTCCTCGACGAGGTACAGGTCCGCCTCCCCGACCGTCTCGCCGGTCTCCACCTCGAAGTGGTCCTCGAGCATCTCCCGGATGACGGCCCGGTTGCCCGGGTCCGAGACCAGCAGCCGGACGGTGGCCCGTCCGTCGTCCGCCCCGCGCTCGGCCTCGATACCCGGTGCCGTCCCGACCCGTTCGGAGCTCATCGCCCGCCCCCGCCGTCTCCCGGTCCATCGTCGCTGATCCGTGCCGTTCCGCTGAGGATCCCGTCGAGGTTCGTCATCGGCTCGCCCACCCGGATCCCGTTGGGCGTGATCTCGAACTCCCGGAGCGTGTGCTCGAACCCGCCCGCTCGCTTCTTCAACACGCCGACCACCTTCCGGAGCGACCCACGCAACTCGACGTAACTGAGAAACAGCAGGTTGTCCGCGATCGGGCTGATCTGTCGGCTGGTCCCCGCCGACACCCCCGTGATCTGGTGGATGGCGTCGGTCACGAACACCGTCACCTCCCGGTTGCACAGGTAGCGGGTCAGGGCGTGCAGTTCCTGGTCCAGTTCCGCCTTCTCCCCCTGGATGGCGGAGACGTAGCCCCCGATCCCGTCGATCAGCACCGTCTCGGCGCCCTCCTCCTCGACCTCGTGTCGGACGATGTGGGCGAACTCCTCGGCCGACCGGGCCAGCGGCTCGATGACGTGGATCGAGAGCAACCCCTCGTCGCGCAACTCGTCGGCCGGGATCCCGAGCGAGCGACACCGGTGGAGGAACACCTCCACGCGCTCCTCGAAGAGGTAGACCGCCGAGCGGCCCTGTTCTGTCGCGGCCTGTGTGGCGTAGGTCGCCCCGAGCGTGGTCTTGCCGACCCCGGGCGGACCGCTGACGAAGGTCACCGTCCCGCGCTCGAACCCGCCGCCGACGAGTTCGTCGAGTTCGTCGATCCCCGAGCCGATCGGTCGCGGATCGAAGACCCGGTCCGACGGCCCCGGCCGGACCTTCGGGAACACCTCCAGGCCCTGGGACCGGATCTCGAGCCCGTGGTCCCCCTCGATCTGGCCCCGGCCGCGGTTCTTCTCGACCTCGATCCGCCGACCGTCCCGGGTGCGGGTGAGCGTGACGACGCCGTCGCTCAGTGACCGGATCTCGTTGGCTCCGCTCGGGTTCGTGTCGAACGACACCGTCGCCAGGACGGTGATGCCACGCTCCTTGAGAAACCGGATGAGCGAGAGGATCCGCTTGCGGTAGTGGTACTCGGAGGCCTCGATGTAGCGCAGTTGCGTGAGCGGGTCGATGATGATGCGGTCGGGATCGATCTCACGGATCGCCTCGTGGATCGCCTCCGTGTAGCGCCGCTGTTCGATGTCCTGTGGGTTGACCAGGTCGTAGGACGGGTCGTCGGTGAAGAAGTCCGACTCCGGACCCAGATCGAGGAAGTCCGCGTCGGCGATGTCGATGTCGAACTCGGCCGCGTTGGCGACGAGTTCGTCCGAGGACTCCTCCCCGTGGATGTACAGCACCGTCTCGTCGTCGCCCAGCCCCTCCTCGAGGAAGTGCATTCCCAGGGTCGTCTTGCCGGTCCCCGGTTCGCCGGAGACGAGATACATTCGGCCTTCGACCATCCCGCCCCGCAGAAGCTCGTCGAGTTCCGGGATCCCGGTCGAGAGTTGCGGGATGCCCTGTCCGGTAGAGACCATCTGTCCCCCATCACGACAGGGAGAGGTTTATATATAATCGTACGTTCCAGTACGCCGACACCGTTCGTGGACGGACGCCGGACGCCGACCGCCGGGTCCACCCGGCCCCGCCGGCCGCGTCCGCCGCGGGCGTCGGTCGATACGACAACCCATCGACAGTTACCGCCCGTCGGCGACGGACTCCTCGGCCTCGCGGCCGCTCCGCAGACGGTCCCGCTCCATCTCGGCCAGCGACCCCCCGCAGTACGCCGAGAGCCCCACGAAGACGAGGAGAAAGCCGATCGCCGCCCGGTAGCCGTTCTCCAGCGGGATCGTCTGGATCCCCACGAGCGCCCCGAAGTTGGCTACGGCGAGCGAGAACGCGGTCCAGCGCCCGTCCTCCCACCCGTCCCCGGTCGTCCTGTCCGGAAACTCCCGACTGATCCGGAGCAACAGCAGGGCGCTCGCGGCCGCCGCGAAGCCGACCGCGGTCGCCAACAGCGCGTCCACGAGCAGCCAGTAGAACGCTCCGCCGACGAGCACCCCGAAGGCGAGCGACGCTCCCCGGTGGCGTCTCGCTCTCGACATGTGTGAGCCCGTGTGACGGCACCGTCAAAGAACCCACGTTCGTCAGGGGGCGAGTCGACGGGACGGGCGGTCCCGCTACCGGCGCCGGCCACAGAGCTATCCGGTTGGGGATCCAAGATGTCGGGATGGCAGACGACAAGAGCGGGCGCGACAAGCAAGCACAGGACGCAGAGCGACGCCAGCGAGAGCGCGAGATGGCCGCGGAACTGGAGCGCGGGGACGAGGCGGAGCCGCCGGCCGAGGAGGCGGAACTCGCGGACCTGGAGACGGAACTCGAGGATCTCTCCTTCCCGGCGACGGGCGCCGAGGTGGTCGCGGCGGTCGGCGAACGCGAGATCGAGTCCGGCGGGAGCGCCTTCAGCCTCGCGGAACTGATCCCGGAGTCCGAAGAGGAGCGGTTCGACTCGCCGGCCGCCGTCCGGGTTCAGATCCAGCGACCGACGATCGCCGCGGCGATGAAACGGATCGTGGTGGCGAGCGAGACGCTCCGGAACACGGAGTTCAACTGGGCACAGCGCAAGGCCTACGAGAAGACCCTCCGGGAACTGGAGCGGATCGACGCCGACGACGACGACGAGGGGATCACGGTCATCAGCCGCTGGGTGGTCGACCGGATCCACGAGAAGGAGAAGCTCCCGACCTCCAGGGCGGTGCGCCGGGAGGCGGCGAAGTTCTGCAGGTCGAACGGGTACCAGATCCGCGACGACCAGTGGCTGGGGATCTGAACCGGCAGTCGGCCCCCGTTCGGCCGGCGTCGGAGGCCGTTCGAGGTCGTTCGAGAACGAAGCGAGTTTGATTGTAGACAGTTTGTCCGTCACAGCGGTAACAGCGCGCAAGCCCACGAGTTCACTCGTGGGAGGA
>CAZMWG010000071.1:0-9485 GCA_964569925.1 uncultured Halobacteriales archaeon
AGGCCGACCGGATGTTCCGGGAGGCCGGCTTCCGCGACTTCGAGCACCTCGTCCAGCAGGCCCGGCCGGGGAGCCCGCGAGCCATCACCACGATCGCTCGGGTCCCCGAAGCCTGAGCCGGGAGCTACGCGCCGGCGACGGTCTCGACGGTCGCCAGCCGCTCGCCGTCCCGGGACAGGGAGACGGTCACCGTCTCGCCGGGGTCGATCCGGGGGGCGTTCGTGGCGGCGATCCGGACGCTCGCGCGCTCGCCAGGCCCGAACACCGGGTCCGCGGCGGCGTTGAACGGGCCGGTCGGTCCGGCGCGGAACCCGTCGGCGGCGAAGAAGGGGACGGGAGGGTGACGAGCCAGGGGGCGGCCGTCGACGCGGACCCGTAGTTCGACCGTCGAGACGTTCACCGCGGGACCGCCGCGGTGGAGGAGGGTGACGCGGTCGGCGGCGGCGTCGGCCGAGACGACGAGCGTCGGCGATCGGTCCTCGGGGAGCCGGTCGACGCCGGGCGGGCCCGCGACGAGCCCCCCGACGCCGAGGACGGCCACGACGACCACCACGACGAGCAGACAGACGGCGACGACCGGGGAGGTTGCGCGCCGGGACACGCCCGACGGTGGGCCGGTCCTCTCAGTTGAACCGCAGGGTCACGGTGCCGTCCGGAGTGGTCGCGTTCACGCGGACCACGCCCCGGGGCTCGACGATCCAGCGCGTGCCGTCGGGTCCCGTCTCCCCGATCGAGTGGCCGTTGACGGCGATCGAACCCGCCACGGGGACGCCGGTGCCGACCCGCTCCAGCGAGACCAGCATCGGCCCGGTGTCGTGGGTGCGGTTGACCCGCAGACGCAGGCCGTCGGCGGTCGTGCTCCGGGCCTCGTCCAGGGACACCTCCGAGAGAGTCCGTCGCTGGACCTCCCTGAACGCCGTCGAGGTGTTGCCGTCGAGGTAGGTCGTCGTGGTGACGCCCTCGCGGGCGAGGCGGGCGCGGTAGACGCCGGTGTCGCCAAGCGCGGTGACACTGCGGACCGTCCGGGCGAGCCACGGGTACAGTTCCCGGGTGCGGGTCGAGGCCGCGTTGATCGCGTTGCCGGTCTCGCGGAACCGGTCGACCCCGTCGGGGGCGCGCAGCGACGCCGCGTACGAGTCGCGGTGGTAGGCGTCGGCGGTGGTCCGCGAGAGGGCGAGCCCCTCGGCGCTCGTGTCGACGTACACCGGGATCGGGCCCCGGGAGCCGTCGAGCGCACGCACGATCTGTGAGCGGACCGACCCCCGGACGGCGACCACCTCGCCACGGACCCGGTTGAACGGCGTCCGGTCGCCGATCGAGAAGCCGGGGGTCGACTGGAACTCGCCGAGCATCACCGAGACGATGCGGGACTCCTGGTCGGCCCGGGCCTGGAGCAACCCGACGGTCCGGAACAGCCGGTCGGAACCGATCTCGTCGTCGCTGTAGGCCCCCAGGGCGGCGCGCTGGTCGGCACGGAGTCGTTCGACCCGGTCGGCGACGTCCCGGAGCGTCGTCGAGACGATCCGGTCGCGCTCGGCGGGGTCCTCGGTCCCGTAGAACCGTTCGCGGACGGTCCGCAGCCGGTGACGGCCGCGCAGTTCGGCCGTCTCCACGGCCGTCGCGCCGGCGACGTCCAGGTCCGCGGTCCGGTAAGCCGAGTCTGTCAACTGCCCCCGCGGCAGGACGAGATACTCGCTGGCGTTGGGCGAGTGGGCGGTCACCAGTTCCGGACCCGCGCCGGGAGCGACGGCGGGACGGTCGGCGGCGTCGTCCGCGGCGGCGTCGTCGGGGAGGGCGGCCGGAGCGTTCGCGTCGACCTCGAGGGCGTCGACGGGGGTGGCGCCGATCGAGACGGCGCCGGCGCCCGCCAGGGTCGCCGCGACGAGGGTCAGGGACAGGAGGGCGGTCGTCCGACGCATGGGCGAGGGGACGACACGGGGAACCAAAAAAGCGTCACATCGGGAACCGGACGCTGTCCACGGTCCCGACAGGGAGAGGTTAGCGCGTTCCGAGACCGCCCGAGAGCGCCGGAGATGATTCACGCGCCCGTCAGACGTTTTATTGGGTGATGGAAAGCGTTTTCCTGTCGGCCCGTTCAACTGACGTCATGGTCCTCCGGGCACGCGCTGCCCTCGCGGTTCTCGCCCTCCTGCTCGCTGCGTCCGCGGCTCCGGCGGCGGTCGGCCAGGCGGCCGACGAGCCGCCGGACGACGCGACGTACTTCGTCGTCGAGGTCGAGCCCGACGGCGACGCGGTCTGGACCGTCTCCAGACGGTTCGGACTGGCGACCGACAACGACACCGCCACGTTCACCAACCTGGTCGAGGAGTTCGAGAGCACGGACGGCGCCACGGACACGGTGGCGGCGTTCGGGCGGGCCGCCGAGCGGGCCGCCGCCGACACCGGCCGGGAGATGTCGGTCGGCAACGCCAGCTACGAGGGGACGGTCCAGGAGGGCGTCGGCTACCTGAACACGAGCTTTCGCTGGACCGGGTTCGCCCGGGCCGAGCGGAGCGACCTGATCGTCGAGGACGTGTTCAACACCTCGGAGGAGTGGTTCCCCGGGCTTACCCGCGACCAGACGCTCGTGATCGAGCCGCCGGCCGGCTACGCGGTGTGGGACACCGGATCGAACAAGCCGGTCGACAACGGTGCCCTCCGCTGGCAGGGGCCGGTCGACCTGTCGCCGACCGAACTGCGTGTCGTCTACCGGGGCGCCGGCGCGGTCACGACCCCGACGTCGACCGCCGGTCCGACGGCGACGCCGACCCCCACCCCCGGCGGTCCCGGGGCGTTCTCGGGCGCCGGGCCGCTGATCGGGGGCGCCGTCCTCGTGGCCGCCGTGACCGCCGGCGCGTACGTCCTCGTCCGGCGGGGTGACCTCGACGACGACGGTGCCCCGGGCGGGGCGAGCGCCGACGCGGGCGACGACGGCCCCCCGCCCGACCCGCCGGCGCCGTCCTCCCCGGCCGACGCCGACGCGACGGCGAACGGGGACGGCGACGCCGACGCGGAGGAGGACGACGGCGGGGTCCGGGAGGAGCTGCTCAGCGACGAGGAGCGCGTCGAACGGCTGCTCGAGGAGAACGGCGGCCGGATGAAGCAGGCACGCATCGTCAAGGAGACCGGCTGGTCCAACGCCAAGGTCTCACAGCTGTTGTCCTCGATGGCGGAGGAGGGACGGGTCGACAAGCTCCGGATCGGCCGCGAGAACCTCATCTCCTTCCCCGACGAGAACGTCGCCGAGTTCGACGAGTGAGCCGCCGGCGGCGCTCGCGGCGTCCCACGGCGTGAGCGTGGACCACGTTCCGATGCCGGCCGACCGGCACGAGGCGCTCCCGGTCACCGACGTCGTCGATCCGGTCGAGGAGGACGGGCTCGTCGGCCGAGAACCCGGCGACGTAAGAAGGAGGAACACGAAGCGTCGGCGATGGAATATCTGGAGCATCGTCGGGACCGCGTCGAGGAGCGTCTCGAGGACGTTCTCGAGCGGGTGGAGCCCTCGGAGCTGGCCCGCGAGCTCGAACACGTGGCGCTCGCGGGGGGCAAGCGCGTCCGGCCGACCGTGACGGTGCTGGTCTGTGAGGCGCTGGGCGGCGAGCCCGAGGACGCCGTCGACTTCGCCGTGGGGGTGGAACTGGTCCACAACGCGTCGCTGGTCGTCGACGACGTGATCGACGAGTCCGAACTGCGCCGCGGGACGCCGGCCGCGTGGGCGGCGTTCGGTCACGGGCCGGCGATCGTCGCCTCGGACGGGCTGCTCGGGGAGGCGTTCGCCCTGTTCTCGGCGGACGAGCGGGCCATGCAGGCCGTCTCGGAGGCGATGGTAGAACTGGGGGAGGGCGAGGCGACGGAGCTGATCGACCGGCCGGCCGACGAGGAGGAGTACATGACCCTGGCCCGGCGCAAGACGGGGGCGCTGTTTCGCGCCGCGGCGGAACTCGGCGCCATCGCCGCCGACGCCGACGCCTACACCGTCGAGGCGTTCGGCCGCTACGCCGAGCGCGTGGGCGTGGCCTTCCAGATCCGCGACGACGTGCTGGACGCCACCGCCGACGCCGACGAGTTGGGCAAGCCTACCGGCCAGGACGCCGAGATGGACCGCCCCTCCTTCGTCGAGGTGACCGGACTCGACCCCGACGAGGCGAACGAGCGGGCCCGCGCGGAGTCCGACGCCGCCCTGGAGGCGCTGTCGGCCGTCGAGACGCCCGACTCCCGGGCGATGGACTACCTGCGGGACCTCGCGGAGTTCGTCGTCGTCCGGGAGCGGTGAGCCCGGCTGACGGTAGCGTTCGGGGAAGAGATCGAGAGGATCGGTCGGGGGACACGGAAGGGGCGAGTGGGGTTGCACAAGCCCGGCGACCCGAGCACGCGAAGCGCGCGCAGCGAGCCGCGGGACCGCAACCGCACGAGGGCTTTCGACGTCTCGATCTCCCGGTACGCGGTCACGTATCTGAACATCGTCCATCCGGCTCCCGACGCGCTTAACTCGGCGACCCGACAACCCGGGACCGATGGACGTGATCGCGACCGTCGGACTGCCGGGCAGCGGGAAGGGCGAGGCCGCCGCCGTCGCCGAGGAGTCGGGCGTCCCGACGGTCACGATGGGCGACGTGATCCGCTCGGAGTGTCGCGACCGGGGGCTGGACCCGGCGGCCCACCACGGCGAGGTGGCGCGGGCGCTGCGCGAGGAGAACGGGCCGGGAGCGATCGCCGAGCGCTCGCTGCCGGAGATCCGTGACGCCCTCGGGGACGCGGGTCGGGTCCTGGTCGACGGCGTCCGCTCGGACGTGGAGGTCGAGCGGTTCCGCGAGGCCTTCGGCGAGGAGTTCGCGCTGGTCAGCGTCGAGGCGCCGTTCGAGGTGCGACGCGACCGGCTGGCCGACAGGGGTCGCGACCGCACCGACGAGGACGGCGAGAGCCTGCGGGAGCGCGACCGGCGAGAACTGGGCTTCGGCATGGGCGAGGCCATGGCGATGGCCGACGTCCGGATCGACAACACGGACAGTTTAGAGGCGTTCCGCGAGCGCGTCGAGACGCTCTTGACCGACGGGATCGCGGGCTACCGTGACCGCTACGGCGAGGACCGCCTGGAGGGCTCCGTCGGGATCGACCTCGACGCGACGGAGCGGCGGGCGAGTTCGGAGGGCGACGGGTCGTGACCGAGATATACAGCGTCGAGGTGACGGTGACGGCGCCGGTCAGGGACACCGAGGTGACCGACCGGGTGGCCGACGCGGTCCGGAACGTCTTCCCCAACGCCGAGCCCGAACACCGCGACGGCGAACTGGTCGCGACGGTCCACGACCTGGAGCGGTTCTCGGAGCTGTTACACCGGTTCGAGATCCTCGACACCGCGCGGTCGGCGCTGCTCTCCGCCGCGGAGGGCGACCGGTTCGCGTTCGACCTCAAGAAGGGGGCCGCCTTCGAGGGGCGGATCAACTTCGCTGTCGGCAACCCCTCCGAACTGGGCGACATCCACGTCTCGGTGCGGGTGGACCAGCCGTCGGTCGAGGAGTACGTCGACCACGTGGCCCCGCGGACGGAGGACGGCGAGCCGATCGACCGCTGAGCGCCACGCTCCGAAGGGTGAGGGCGGCGGGCGGGTGCCGCCTCACAGGCCGCTGACGAAGATCGCCACCCGCTCGCCGGGGTCGCGGCGACGGCTCACCCGCACCTCGACGACCCACTTCACCCACTGGAACCCCCGTCTGTCGGGTGCGACCAGCCGCATCGGCGCGCCGTGGCCGTGCGAGAGGGGGTCGCCGTCGACGCGTGTCGCCAGCAGCGCGCCCCGTGCCTCCTCGATCGGCAGCGACCAGCGGTAGCCGGTCACCGAGCGGAACTGCACCCACCGGGTGCCGTCGTCGGGGTCGACCGCGTCCAGCAGGTCCCCGACGGCGACCCCCTGCCAGTCGTGTTCGGAGTACCAGCCGCTCGTGCAGTCGAGCACCGCGCGACGCTCGCCGGCGGCGTCGACGGCCGTCGACCCGGCCTCGGTCCCGCCCGCGTCGTCACCGTCACTCGCCGGGTCGCCGGCCCCCTCCGGGTCCCGTCCGTCCGGCTCCAGGTCCGCGAGGGACAGGGAGTGGGGCTCGGCGACGTGACCGACGACGTCGAGCGTCCAGTCGGCCGGATCGATCGGGTCCGGGTCGTCCGCGACCCACGAGGTCGTGGGGAAGGCGTTGCCGTCGTCGCTGCCCTCCTCGCGGGAGCCGGTGAACCGCCGGTCCGCGCCGGCGGTGTCCAGCAGGTCGTTGACAGCCCGCTGGCTCCGCCAGGCGAGCGCACTCACCCCGGCCACGGCGGCGTACTGCAGCGCGGAACGCCGGCCCTCGTGGATGACGTCGGTCGGCGAGTGAAACCGGTGCCGGAGGTGCCACAGGAGGAGCGCCGGGGCGACCAGGCCCAGCCCGATGTGGAGGTTCAGCAGGCCCCACGGCCCCAGGGCGAGCGCGCCGCCGAACACCCACCAGACCCCCGTCGCCAGCGCCGCGACGGTCGTCGTCGCCAGCAGCACCGACAGCAGGCGCGGGCCGGTCAGCCGGTCGGGGCGGACCCGCGGGACCACCCGAGCGAGTTTGAACGGCAGCAGGACGACCAGCGCGACGGCCGCGACGGCGTGGACGTCGAACACCCACGCGCCGCTCGGGTGGCCCACGAGGAGGCTGTACAGCCCCGTGCCGAGCACGATCGCCACGGAGGCCCCGAGGCTCCAGTCGAGCAGGCGCGGCGGCGGCGCGAATCGGAGGAGTCGCCTGCGCACACCCTCTCTCGGGCCTCCAGGGACTTGTGTCGTCGGGTGTCGACGGGTCATGCACCTGCCGTCGGGTGTCGGCGGGGCGGACATCCACCGCCGGGTGTCGACAGGGTAGATCCGTCGTCGTGTCGACGAGTCGCACGCCCGTCGTCGGGTGTCTGTGACTGACACACCCCCGTCGGGTCTTTCCGTCCGCCGGCGAACGTCGAGTCGTGACCGCCGCAGTCCACTTCGACCTCGACGGGACGCTGCTGCGCTACGACGACGACTACGGGACGATCCTCGAACGGGCGGTCGAGGCCACGCTCGGCGACCCCGCCCCCGAGTTCGTCGCCGGCTTCGACGAGCCGTTCTTCGAGGCGTTCGGGGCGCTGGAGCCGAACCCGACCGAACACGCCGCCGCGACGGCCGCCGAGGCCGCCGGCGTCGACCTCGACCCGGCGGCCTTCGCCGACGCGCTGTTGCGCGCGGAGACCGAGGCCTCCGTCGTCCCCGACCACGTCACCGACGCGCTGGCGACGCTGGCGGAGGAGGCGGCGCTGGGCGTCGTGACCAACGGGGTGCCGGGGTGGCAGCGAGCGAAGCTACGCGGCCACGGGATCGCGGACCGGTTCGACGGGACCGTCGTCTCCTACGAGACCGGCGGCCACAAGCCCGACCCGGCGCCGTTCGAGGCCGCCGCCGCGGGGATCGACGCCGACCGCCACGTCATGGTCGGGGACAGCGAGGAGGCCGACGTCGAGGGCGCCCGGGCGGTCGGCTGGGAGGCGGTCCACCTCGCGGCCGACGAGCCCGACGGCTGGGAGCGGCTCCCGGACACGGTGTAGCTCTCGGCGTGTCGACCCGGCCCCGACGGTCCCGCCGTCCCGCACGGTCACGGCGTCGGCGTCACCGTCGACGTCCCCGCCCCCGGGTCCCGACAGCGCCAGACGCCCCGGCCCGCGTCCATGGCGGCGCTCTCGGCGGCGTAGAACCGGTCGGCGAACGCGAACGTCGAGTCGTAGACGCGGGCGTGACCCCGCTCGACGAGCCGGTAGTTGACGTTCGTCCCGTCGTGGACCAGGTACGCCAGCAGGCGACCGTACCCGCCGCGGCGGTCGGCGGCCGGGTCGGTGGCGACGTCGACCCGCTCGCCGAGCACCCGGTCCGTCAGGGCGGTCGTGGCCGTCGCGCCGGCCGCCCGGAGACAGGCACCTCCGGCCTCCGTCTCCGGGACGCCCTCGAACTCCCCCGGACTGTTCGAGGCCCGTGTCTCGGGCGTGTCGACGCCCAGCAGGCGCACCGTGTCGGTCGTGCCGTCCCCGAACCGGACGGTGACCGTGTCGCCGTCGGTCACCTCGACGACGGTGGCCGCCCGGACCTGGCCGCCGGCGACCGTACCGGGACCCTCGGCGGGCGTCCCGTCGATCCCGTCGGCGGTCCCCGCGGTCGCCCCGCCGTCGGTCGCCGGGCCCAGGGCGACACAGCCCGCGAGGGTCGCTGTCAGTCCCAGGAGGGCGACGCCGAGAACCGCGCGTCGGCTCGAACCGTACACGACTCGTCCGAGGTCCGGGGGCCACACAAGCGTGCCGGGACAGGGCGAGGGCGGGCGGTCGTGTCGGCCGGTCCGGGGTGTGACGAGCCGGCCGACCCACGAGCGGAGCGGCCCGCGGACGGCGGTCGATTCAGATCAACAACAGGACGACGGCGGCGGCGATGAACCACATCTTCAGCGCGGTGTTGACGACGATCACCTTCGTGCCGAACTCGGCGCCCCAGATGCCGTACTGGAAGGGGATCGACCGCTTGAACGTGGAGACGGCGAAGGAGACGATCCCGCCGATCAGCATCGTCGCGACGGCGGTCCGGGGGGTGAACACGCCGTCGGCGACGAACGGGGCGATGGTGATCGCGCCGCTGGTGGTGTCGACGGCGAAGACGGCGATCACGCCGGCGGCCTCCCCCGGCAACCCGACGAGCGACGTGAGCGGGTCGGCGACGCCGGTGATCGAGCGCAGGTCGTAGCGCTCGGTGAGCACCGCGACGACGGCATAGATCACCAGCAGCCGCGGCAGGATCGAGCGCAGTCGGTCGCCCGTCGAGCGGGCGGCCTCGCGGACCGTCGCGAGCCGACCCGTGGGCTCGCCGCCGTCGGTCCCGACCGTGCCGCCGTCGGCCTCGACCGCGCCGGCGGCCGCGGGGTCGACGTTCTCCGCGGAGAGCAGGACGGCGCCGCCGACCACCCCGGCGACGGTGATCCCGAGCGCGACCGCGGCCCGGGCCGAGACGTACAGCAGTCCGACCTCCAGCCCGAGGATGGGGATCAGGACGGGCGCGTAGAAGGTGAAGATGTGCTGGACGAAGCCGAAGAACGTGTTGATCGTGACGGCGACGAGCGTCGCGCGGTCGTCCAGCGCGCCGGACTCGCGGAACTCGGCGAGCATCCCGTAGCCGGCGGTCGGGGAGGCGGCGGTGGCGACGACGGCCGTGCCGACGGCCGGCGGGAGGTTGGCGGGTTCGGTGAGGTGTCGCGAGAGCCCCGCGATCCGGTCGACGGCGCCGACGGCCACCGCCAGGTCGGCGAGGAAGACCCCCAGCGCGAGCAGGACCCCGATCCGGGCCACCCGCGGGAGCACCGTCCCGGCCAGCAGGTCGACCGTCGGCCCGAGCGACTGCGACAGTGCTCCGTGCACGTTCGAGGGGAGGGGAGAGACGGGCAAAGACCCGTCGGTCCGCGCCGCCTCGG
>CAZMWG010000071.1:9585-13413 GCA_964569925.1 uncultured Halobacteriales archaeon
TTACGAGCGCCGCGAGCGGCTCGACCGGATGGCCTCGGCGCTGGAGGGGTCGATGGACGGCGTCGGGCTGCTGGACGAGTCGGGCCGGTTCGACCACGTCAACGACGCCCACGCCGAGGTGTACGGCTACGAGCCCGCGGAGCTGGTCGGGGAGCACTGGCGAACCCTGTACGACGAGCGCGAGATCGAGCGGTTCGAGCGGGAGGTGATGCCGGCGGTCGAGGAGACCGGCCGGTGGCGCGGCGAGGCGACCGGAGTGCGGGCCGACGGGTCGACGTTCCCCCAGGAGCTGACCCTGACGGAGCTCGACGACGGCGGGCTGGTGTGTGTCGTCAGGGACGTCGCCGACCGCGTCGACCGGCGCCGGCAGCTCGAGTCCGAGCGGGAGTTCGTCGACACCGTGATCGACACGCTGCCCGACGCGTTCTACGTGGTCGACACGGGGTGGCGGTTCGACCGGTGGAACGACCGGTTCGCGGCGGCGACCGGCTACTCCGACGAGCAGCTCGACGGCATGTACGCCCTGGAGGTGATCCCGCCCGAGGACCGCGACGCGGTGGCCGAGGCGCCGTCGACGGTGATCGACGGGGGCGAGGCCGAGACCGTCCGGTCGGCGCTGCTGACAGCCCAGGGCGACCGAATCCCCTACGTGTTCAGCGGCAACCGGGTCGTCGACCCCGACGGCTCGGTCGTCGGGCTGGCCGGGATCGGCCGGGACGTCACCGACCGCGAGCTACGCCGCCAGCGGCTCTCCGTGCTGTCCCGGGTGCTCCGGCACAACGTCCGCAACCGGACGACCGTCATCCGCGGACAGACGGAGCACGTCCGCGAGCGGCTCGACGAGGAGGGGTTCCGCGAGGCGCTGGGTCGCGTCGAAGCGGCCGCGACGGAGATCGCACAGGCCAGCGACCGGGCTCGCCAGGCCGAGCAGGTGTTGCGCGACGGCGAGACCGACCGGCGGCCGATCGACCTGGTCCCGGTGGTCGAGCGGGCGCTCGCGGCGTTCGACCCGGGGGAGGCGGCGTTGGAGACCGCGCTCCCGGAGCGGGCGCCGGCGGTCGCCACCGACGACGTGGAGAGCGCCGTCGTGGAGCTGCTGGCCAACGCCCGCTCGCACGTCGACGAGGCGACGATCCGGGTCCGGGTGGAGCGGATCGGCGACGCGGTCGAGGTGGTCGTCGCCGACGACGGTCCCGGGATCCCCAGCCACGAGCGGCGGGCCCTCGCCGACGAGGTGGAGTCGCCGCCGTCTCACTCCACCGGGCTCGGCCTCTGGCTGGTGCGGTGGATCGTCACCGTCGCCGGCGGGACGGTGTCCGTCCGCGAGGGAGAACTCGGGGGCAACGCCGTCGTGCTGGTCCTTCTCGGCGGCGGAGTGACTCAGACCAGGAGGTCGATGGCGGCCAGCAACGCCAGCACCCCCAGCACGTCACAGACGTTCGTGACCACCGGCAGGACGACCTCGTCGGGGTCGAGCCCGAACCGGTAGGCGGCGTAGGTCGCGACCACCGCGACGACGACCGACAGCGCCGCGAGGACGACGCCGCTGGCGGTCGCGATCAGCACGACCGTGCCGGGAGCGAGGCGGGCGCCGCCGACGAGGCTCCGGACCGCCCAGGCGCCGGCGCCCAGCGCGGGGAACAGCGTCGCCGCCAGGGCGACCGTCGCGACCGCGTTGCCGGCCAGCCGGTCGTCGGTCGGCTCGAACGCGACCAGACCTAAATGCAGCGCGGTCGACAGTCGCGCGGCCAGCACGCTCCCCAGGTTGCCCGCGGTGCCGATGGTCGCCGGCACGAGCACCAGCAGCGTCGGGTACCGCAGCAGGGTCCCCTCGACGGTGTCGAGCACCAGCCCGCTGCCCAGTTCGACGACCGTCAGCACGACGAGCAGCGGCAGCGTCCGCCGGACGATCCCTCGGGCGGTGGGCACGCTCCGCTCTCGGGGGCGTCGCTTCCGGGTCCGTCCGTCGTCGGCCCGTTCGAGGGTCGGGTCGGTGGACACTCAGCCACCCCCCAGCGCCAGGACGACCCGGGCGGCGACCAGCAGCGTCGCCGTCCCGACGAGGTCGCCGGTGGTCGTCACGACGGGGCCGGCGATCGTGTCGGGGTTGTATCCGCGCCGGTAGCCGGCGAACACCGTCGTCACGACGACGACCGTGAGGACGACCCCCGAGACCAGGCCCGCGAGCAGGGCGACCGCGAGCAGCGTCGTCGGCCGGGCGGCCGGCCGGCCCAGCCCCCGCAGCAGCGCCCACGCGAGCAGCGCCGAGAGCCCGCTGACCAGCACGCCGTCTGCCAGCGCCGCTGCGACGGCCGCCCGGAGCCGCGGGTCGCCGGCCGCCACGCGGGGCTCGATCAGCCCGCCGTGCAGCGCCGAGGCCAGCCGGGCGCCCAGCGAGCCGTAGACGTTCCCGCGGGTCGCGAGCAGCGCCGGCACCAGCACCAGCAGGCCGTCGATACGGGCCAGTTCCGCCTCCATTCCCCCCAGGACGACCCCGGCGACCAGCCCGCCGGCCGCGCTGACCGCGAGCGCCCCCAGCCCCTCGCGGTAGGCCGTCACGGCGACCGATCGGACCGACATGGACGCGGGTCTCGCGCCGGGATCAAAGCACCGTCGGTCCCCGCGGGGCCGGCGTGGAGTCGCCCGCAGGGACGGCACGGGGTCGCCGGCGCGGTCGCGAGTCGGACCGTCGGACGGCCGACGGCGCCCGGTCGTCCCGCGACCGTCGCCCGACGGGTGACCGTCACGCACTTCTCCGCGCGGTCGCTACGCGGACGGCGTGACCGAGCCCCTGTTCCTGCGCCCGCCCCACCTCCGTGTCTTCCTGGGGACGGCGCTGGTGTTGGCTCTGCGGGAGCCGATCGCCCGGCGACTCTGGCGACCCGGCTCCGACCGGCCGGTCGACCGGGGGTCGTTCCGGCTGTTGTGGGCCGCGACGGGGCTCGGCGTCGCCGTCGCGATGGGGGCGGCCCTGGCCGGCGTCGGCCGGATCGGCGCGCCGGCGCCCGCGTTCTGGCTC
Organism: uncultured Halobacteriales archaeon; assembly: GCA_964569925.1. GTDB lineage: Archaea > Halobacteriota > Halobacteria > Halobacteriales > Haloarculaceae > CAZMWG01. The sequence goes on from CAZMWG010000071.1 coordinate 12,605, forward strand.
GGCATCGCGACGATGCTCGCGGGCTTTTCGGTGCGGCTGTCGGCGATGCTCGCGCTCGGGCGACTGTTCTCCCACCGCGTCGCCGTCAAGGACGACCACGAGGTCGTCGACCGGGGGCCCTACCGGGTGGTGCGCCACCCGGCCTACACCGGCGCGACGCTCACCTACCTCGGGATCGGCCTCGCGACCGGCACGTGGGTCGGGGTCGTCGCGACGACGGCCGGCGCGCTGGTCGGCTTCGGCCACCGCGTCCGGATCGAGGAGCGGGCGCTGCGCGAGACGCTGGCCGGCTACGAGGCCTACGTCGAGCGGACGCCATACCGACTGGTGCCGGGGATCTGGTGAGAGATCGACGGCCGTCGGTGCGGATCGTGGCCGGAGGAGCAGTCGTCGACGACGAGCCGAACGATCCGCCGTCGCAGGAGCAGTCGTCGACGAGGTATCAGTCGTCGAGGATCAGTCGCCGAAGGGGTTGTTGCCGCCGCCCATGCCGCCCATGCCGCCGCCGGGACCGCCGCCACCGCCGCCCTGCATCTGCTGCATCATCCGCTCCATGTCGCCGTCGCCCATCCCCTGGAACTGCTTGAGCATCTGCTCCATCTGGCGGTGTTGCTGGAGCAACTCCCGCACCCGCTCGGCGGGCTTGCCCGAGCCGCGGGCGATCCGCTCGGTGCGCGAGCGGCCGATCGACCGCGGGTCCTCCAGTTCGTCCTCGCTCATCGAGTCCATGATCACCTCGAAGTCCCGCATCCGCTCCTGGGTGACGTCCATCGCGTCGTCGGGGAGCTGGTCCATCAGCCCGCCGCCCA
>CAZMWG010000072.1:0-13392 GCA_964569925.1 uncultured Halobacteriales archaeon
CCACAACGACGTGACCTTCATCGACGAGTTTCTCACCCAGGAGTTCGTCGACGACAACGACTACTTCACCTACGAGTACGCCCACGCGACCGACGACTACCGGGTCACCTCGACGGACTACGCCGACGTGAAGAAGAAGCTGCTCCTGCAGTTCACCAACTTCGGCAAGCCCACGGTCGTCGTCGAGGACGGCAACTACCGCAACCGCAACGAGTTGCTGCTGGGCCACCGGTACAACGGCGTCGCGCTGGACGTCTCCCAGGCCGTCGACGTCCTGGAGCGGGTGTTCGAGCTGTGGGGTCGGCCGGTGAACCTGCTGACCATCGTCAAGGAGTTCGACGAACACGACGTCGAGGTCGCGAAGCGCCGGGACCGCGAGCCCGAACCCGAGGAGGTGGGCAAGCGACTGCGCTACGACGGCACCGACGTCACCATCGAGGACGCCGACTGGTCCGAGGTCGAACACCTCGCCGCCGACGACGTCGACTACGACACCAAGCCCGAGGAGTGGCTCGCCTGAGCCGCGGGCTCCCGCGCCGGCTCTCACCCCCGCACGTATAAAAGACATATAAACGACCGGGCCCGGGATACCCTCTCACACCCCCGTTTTCCCAAGACAGTGAGGTGACACTCCCGAGTGTCCGTAGCCCCATATAGAGGTATGGCGACAGAGACGATTCCCGAGTTCGAGGTCGAGGCCAACGTCCGAGAGAACAGACTGTACATCACGCTGAACGGTCGGCTCTCCGCCGACGAGATCGAACGGGCGGCCGCGGAGACCGAGGCGGAGGTCGACCACCTGCGCGAGGGGTTCGACGTCGTCAACGACCTGCGCGGGTTCTCCCCGCCCAGTCCGGAGGCCGCGAAGCCGATCAAGGCCGCCCAGCGGACGCTCGTCGAGGCCGGGGTCGACCGCGTGGTCCGGATCGCCGACGAGGACACCAGCCGGGTCGTCGTCAACGCGTTCAAGCGCCGCTCGCACGACGTCGGCTACGACGGCATGACCGCCGAGGACGTCGCCCACGCCGAGCGACTCCTCGACTGAACGGTCCGGGACGACCGCGCCCGCGTCCCCCGGGCGTGATCGTGTCGGGCGCCCGCGACGCGATCCTTCCGACGTTTCCCGGTCGTGATCCGGCCGACGGTCTCCGGTCACGGTTCTCCCGACGGTCCCCGGAGGGCCGTCCGCCCGGAGCGTCGTCCCCACACCGGGGGAACCCGCCACGGCGGCCGCCGACACACGCTCGCCGGCCGCGCCGACCCGTCGACCTCCCGTCGCTAACCAGTTAGCCCCGGGTGTGAGGTGACTGCCGGACCACGAGAGGGTATGGCAACTGCAGTCGTCTGGTTCCGCCGGGACCTGCGGGTGCACGACAACGCCGCGCTCGCCGACGCCGTCGCGGCCCACGACGAGGTCGTCCCGCTGTACGTCCTCCCCGATCGCCTGCGCGGGACCGGCCGGTTCGGCCTCGAACGGGTCGGCCCCTACCGGGCGCGCTTCCTGGCCGAGAGCCTCGCGGACCTGCGGGAGTCGTTGCGGGCGGCGGGCGGTGACCTGCTGGTCCGCGAGGGCGACCCCGCGGCGATCGTCCCGCGGATCGCGGCCGAGTTCGGCGCCGACGCGGTGTACCACGGCTACCAGCCCGGCACCGAGGAGGAGCGCGAGGCCGCCGCCGTGGAGGACGCGCTCGCCGACCGTGGCGTCCGGTCCGTGGTCCGTCGCACCGGCTCGCTGTACCACCCCGCGGACCTCCCGGATCCGCCGGCCCGGATCGACGACACGTTCACCCCCTGGCGGCAGTCGGTCGAGGCGGCCGCCGAGGTGCGCGAGCCCCGGTCGGCGCCGGATCGCGTCCCCACCCCCGAGGCCGAGGCGGGCGACCTGCCGACGGTCGCCACCTTCGGGCACGACGACGCGGACGCGACGGTCGACGAGCGCTCCGTGCTGGAGTGGACCGGCGGCGAGACCGCGGGGCTCGGCCGCCTGGAGACCTACGTCTGGACGCGGGACCGGCTGCGCTCGTACAAGGAGACCAGGAACGGACTGCTCGGGGCGGACTACTCCTCGAAGCTGTCGCCGTGGCTGGCGCTCGGTTGTCTGTCGCCCCGCCGGGTCGCCGCCGAGATCGATCGCTACGAGGACGAGCGGGTGGAGAACGACTCCACATACTGGCTACGGTTCGAGCTGACCTGGCGGGACTTCTTCCGGTTCCAGTTCGAGAAACACGGCGCCGCCTTCTTCCGGCCGGAGGGGATCCGCGGGCGCGAGATCGACTGGCGGGGCACCGACGAGCAGTTCGAGCGGTGGGCGGCCGGCGAGACCGGGATCCCGTTCGTGGACGCGACCGTCCGCGAACTGAACTGGTCGGGCTACGTCTCCAACCGGGGCCGTCAGAACGCCGCCTCCTTCCTCGCGAACAACCTCCGCGTCGACTGGCGCCTGGGCGCGGCCTACTACGAGGCACGGCTGGTCGACTACGACGTCGCCTCCAACTGGGGCAACTGGGCGTACATCGCCGGCGTCGGCAACGACTCCCGGAACCGACACTTCGACGTCCTCTCGCAGGCCCGCAAGTACGACGCCGACGCGGACTACGTCCGCCGGTGGGTGCCCGAGCTGGCCGACCTGCCGCCGGAGTACGCCCACGAGCCCTGGGAGATGGGCGAGGAGGAGGCCCGCCGGTACGGCGTCGAACTCGGCGTGGACTACCCGCGGCCGATGATCGACCTGGCGGCGTCCTACGAGCGGCTCCCCTGACGGCCGCGGGCTCCCGGCGCGCTCAGGCCGGCTCGGCGTACAGTTCGTCCAGCTTGCCCTCGAAGGCCTCGCGGATGTTGCGACGTTTCTTCTTCATCGAGGGGGTCAGCAGGTCGTTCTCGGCGGTCCACTCCCGGGAGACCAGCGCGAACCGCTTGATCCGCTCGACCCGCTCCAGTCCCTCGTTGACCTCGGCGACGGCCTCGTCGACCCACTCGCGGGCCCGCTCGTCAGCACAGAGCGCCTCGTCGTCGGCCGGCAGTTCGACGCCCTCCTGCCGTGCGCGGGCGCGCAACCGCTCGACGTCGGGCACGATCAGCGCGGCGACGAACTTCCGGCCGTCGCCGACGACCATCACCTGCTTGACGAGGTCCACGGTGACGAAGGCGTCCTCGATGGGCTGGGGGGCGACGTTCTTCCCCGTCGACAGCACCATGATCTCCTTGATCCGGTCGTGGTAGACCAGGTAGTCCTCCTCGGTGCGCTTGACCACGTCGCCCGTACGGAACCAGCCGTCCCCGTCGAACGAGCGGCGGGTCTCGCCGGGCAGGCCCCAGTAGCCCCCGGCGACGTTGGGGCCACGGACCAGCAACTCGCCGACCGGACCGTCCGCCTCGGCCACCGCGGCGGGGTCGACCACGGAGTCGTCGATCCTGACCTCCACGTCGACCAGCGCCACGCCCAGGGTCCCCGGCCGGAGGTCCTCGGGCGGGTTGATCGAGACGACGGGCGCGGTCTCGGTGAGACCGTACCCCTCGACGATCGGCAGCCCCATCCCGATGAAGATCTCACAGAGCGGCTTCGCGAGGCTCCCGCCGCCGCTGATGACGAAGTCGATCTCGCCCAGTCGCTCTCGGACGGTCCCGTACACCAGCCGGTCGGCGACGGCGTGGCGCGCGCGCAGTCCCGGCCCCGGCTCGTCGGTGCGGGCGTACTCGCGGGCCACCTCCAGGGCCCACTCCAGGATCCGCCGGCGCGGCCCGTCGCCGGCCTGCTCGCGGACCCGGTCGAGGATCCGCTCGTACACCCGTGGGACGCCGGTGGTGGTGTCCGGCGACAGCAGCCGGATGTCCTCGGCGAGCGAGTCCGGGCTCGCCGCGTAGCCGACACAGCCGCCGGCGCCGAACACGGTGAAGTGGCCGGCCGTCCGCTCGAAGACGTGTGCCAGCGGGAGGAAGGACACCGTCTCGGTCCCCGGACCCAGCGTCGGGACGTCCGGGCCCTTGTCCGGGCGCGGACCGAGCCGCCGGTACACCTGCGAGACGTTGGCCCGGAAGTTGCCGTGGGTGAGTTCCACGCCCTTCGGCCGGCCGGTGGTGCCCGAGGTGTAGATCAGACTCGCCAGGTCCGCCGGCTCGCGCTCGTCGAGCCACCCGCGGTAGTCGGCCTCGTCGAACGCCGCCGCCCCGAGGTCGTGGACCTCCGCCAGCGTGTACACGTCCTCCCGGTCGCCGTCGTAGGCGTCCATCGTCACCACGAACTCCAGATCGAGGTCGCCGCCGTCCCCGAGGGCGTCGGCGTCGTCGACCTCGACGGACTCGGCCGTCTCGAGGGTCCCGAGGAGGTCGGCGTTCTCGACCACCACGCCGGAGGCGCCGGGGTCGGCGAGGAGATAGCGGACCTGCTTCGCCGAGGACTCGGTGTACACCGTCGTGACGACGGCGCCGGCGGCGAGCAGGCCCAGGTCGCTCTGGGCCCACTCCATCCGCGTGTGGCCGTAGATCCCGACGCGGTCGCCGGCCGCGACGCCCAGTTCGCGGAAGCCGGCGGCCAGGTTGCGCACGATCGCTCGCAGTTCGGCGTAGGTCAGCGACGCGAACCCACCCTCCGGGGCGGCCGGGAGGACGTCGGGGACGAGCGAGCGGTCGTAGACGCCGCCCTTGTAGCGCTGGGCGTCGGCGTCGGCGTGGCGCCGGGCGCTCTCCTCGAACAGCTCGCTCACCGTCCCGTCGCCGATCACCGGGTCATCGAACGACCGCTCCGCCGCGCGCCAGTCGGGGACCCGTTCCCGGTCGGTCATGCCCCTCCATACCACGACCCGACCCTAATACGTGCTGGATACTCGGCCCAGCACGTTGTCTCCCGTTTCCGTCGTGGGGTCTCGTGCTCCGACGCCGTCTCGCGGCCACCGACGGCCGTCTTCCGGGATCGACCGCCTCTCGGAACTCCGGGAGGTCGGGGTTCGTTCTCCGTGACCGACCGGTCTCGGACGGACGGGACAGAGCACGCGGACGGACAGACGAGACGGACGGGAGACGAGCGGGACCGGGTCACATATGGGCGGCCCCGTCGAACGCGGGGCCATGAACGGGTGGTTCGACGGCGTGTCGCCGGAGGACGTGGCGGCGGGCGCGGCGGCGGTCCGGACGGGCGAGGCCGAGGAGCCCGACGACTGGCCGGCCCGGGCGATAGCGGCCGGCTTCGCCGCCGACGAGGAGGAGTACTACGAGCGACTGCACGCCGCGACCACCACGGCCGCCCGCGAGGCCGCCAGGGAGCGCGAGCGGGCCGACGACCGACAGCTCACGCACGCGATCAGGGCCGTCGACGACGCCGAGCGGACCGCCAACGAGCTGGCCGAGCGGGTCGCGGAGTGGGCGGCGAGCCGCCACGCCGACGCCGGGACGGGGATCGACTGCGCCCGCGAACTGGCCGAGCGCGGACCCGAGGACCCGGCCGACGAGCGACTGATCGGGCTGGCCCGCCGGGCCGCGGGCCTGGCCGACGAGGCCGAGGCGCTGCGGGGGTACGTCGAGCGGGCCGCGCCGGCCGTGGCGCCGAACCTGGCGGCGATGGCCGGCCCCCTCCTCGCGGCCCGGCTGATCGCGCTGGCGGGCGGGCTCGAGGAGCTGGCACGGAAGCCCAGCGGCACCGTCCAGGTGCTGGGCGCCGAGGACGCCCTGTTCGCTCACCTCCGCGGGTCGGCACCCTCCCCCAAACACGGCGTCATCTACGTCCACGAGTACGTCCGCAACACCGACCCGGAGCACCGCGGCTCCGCGGCGCGGGCGCTGGCGGGGAAGCTCACCATCGCCGCCCGCGTCGACCACTACGCGGGGGACCGCCGCCCCGAACTCGACGCCGAACTGGACGAGCGCATCGCGCGGATCCGCTCGCGGGGCGACGACGAGGAGGACGACCGATGAGCCCGCCGACCGACTCCGTCTTCCCGGACGGCGTGCAGCGGCGCGCGTTCGACGGCGAGCGGGCGCTGGCGACCCGGGGCGAGCCGGTGTACGGCGAGCCGACCGCCGACGGGTGGCGGCGGTGGGACCCGAGCCGGTCGAAGCTGGGATCGCTGCTGGCGCGGGGGGTCGACACCGGGCTGGCGGCCGGCGACGCCGTGCTGTACCTCGGCGCCGCGGCGGGGACCACCGTCTCCCACGTGGCGGACTTCGCGGGGCCGACCTACGCCGTCGAGTTCGCGCCCGGGCCGGCGAGCGAGCTCGTGGCGGCGGCCGAGTCCCGAGGCAACCTCTTCCCGCTGCTGAAAGACGCCCGGGAGCCCGGGAGCTACGCACACGTCGTGGAGCCGGTCGACGCGGTCGTCCAGGACGTGGCGACGCGGGGCCAGGCCCGGGTCGCGCGGCTCAACCGCCGCTACCTCCGGGAGGACGGTCGGCTGGTGGCGACGATCAAGGCCCGCAGCGAGGACGTCACCGCGGACCCGGAGACGGTGTTCGAGGAGGCGCTCGAGGAGCTGCGGACGGAGTACGAGGTCCTCGCGACCGAGCGGCTGGCGCCGCTGCACGAGGACCACCTGGCCGTGGTGGCGCGGCCGCTGTAGCGGAGCCGCCGGGACCGCCGACCCCGGACGCCGGCGCCACAGCGGCCCCGAGACCGACGGAAGGCTTTACGGCGACCCCGCGGGTATGCCCCCCAATGGACGAGACGGGTTCGGCCGACAGCTTCACCCGGACCGGGACGCTGGGCGTCGAGGAGGAGTTCTACGTCGTCGACGAGCGCGGCCGGCCGACGAGCGGCACCGACGAGCTGGTCTACGGGTCCGAGCCCCCCGCGATCCTCGAGGACCGGCTCGACCACGAGCTGTTCAAGTGCGTGATCGAGACACAGACGCCGCTGATCGAGGCGTTCGGCGAAGCCCGGGAGACGGTCGCCGCCGTGCGGACGGCGCTCGCCGACCACGCCGGGGATCACGGCTTCGGGATCGCGGCGGCGGGGCTGCACCCGGCGGCGAAGTGGCGCGAACTCGACCACGCCACCAAACCACGCTACCGCTCACAGCTCGACCGGATCCAGTACCCACAGCACCGCAACACCACGGCGGGGCTGCACGTCCACGTCGGCGTCGACGACCCGGACAAGGCGGTGTGGATCGCCAACGAACTGCGCTGGCACACGGCGCCGATGCTCGCGCTGTCGGCGAACTCGCCGTTCTGGAACGGGTTCGACACCGGGCTGGCCTCCGCCCGGGCGAAGATCTTCGAGGGACTGCCCAACACGGGCGTCCCGACGGCCTTCGACTCCTTCGAGGAGTTCCACCGCTTCGAGCGACGGATGGTCGAGACCGACAGCATCGACGACCGGGGGGAGCTGTGGTACGACGTCCGCCCTCACTCGGGCCACGGCACCGTCGAGGTCCGGGCGCCGGACGGGCAACACGACCTCGACCGCGTCATGGCGTTCGTCGAGTACGTCCACGCCGCGGTCGAGGACCTCGCCGCTCGCTACGACGACGGGGAGTCGGGCACCGACCGCCGGCGGGAGCTGCTCGACGAGAACAAGTGGCGCGCGACCCGCCACGGCCACGACGCCGAACTGCTCGGTCCGGAACTGTCGACGTCGCGGCCGCTGGGCGAGTGGGTCGACCGCGAGTGCTCGCGGCTGGGCGTGGACGGTCTCCGCGAGGTGTACGACGCCGACAGCGGCTCGACGGTCCAGCGGCGACTGCGTCGCGAGTCACCCGACGCCCTGCGGGAAGAACTCCGCCTCGATCGCGGGGGCGTGTAGGGTGCCACCCGATCCCATGGATCCCCGGTCCCGGTCCCGATACCAGCCCGGTCACCGATCCCGTAGCGGTCTGGGTCCCATGCCACACCGCTATCGTGATATGTACGTACTGTTGAACATATAGCTACCGAACATTGTCACGAATGATAATGCGATACCCGTCGGGAGTGACGGAGACGCCGAGTGACGGACCGCGTTATCACGCCCGGAGTCGGACGGTCGCCGTCCGAGGTTTTTTCAGGTCCCGGTGACTTCCGTCCTTCCGAGAAGGACATGACAGGGGAGAACGCCGACGGGGACGACACGAACGGGGAGCGGCGGTCGACCGACGAGGCGCCGGGGACCGAGCCGTCCGGGGACGCGACCGACGACGGGGACGGAGCCGACGACGACGTGCGCGAGCGGCTCTCCCGGGAGGCCGACCGGGCGATCGAGGGGTTCGACGAGAGCGTGGTCGACCTGCTGTCGTGGGTGCTGGACACGGAGACGCGGGCCCGGATCTACGTCCACCTCCGACGGGAACCCGACAGCACGAGCCAGGAGATAGCCGACGGGACGGGTCTGTACCCCAGCACAGTCCGGGAGGCCCTGGCCGCGCTCCACGGGGACGGGACGGTCAGGCGGCGGAAGCGCGAGAGCGACGGCGCCGGCAACAACCCCTACGAGTACGCCGCGATCCCGCCCAGCGAACTGGTCGGCGACGTCGTCGAGGACGTCCAGGCGGAACTGAACACCGTGTTCAACCTGGACAGCTATCTCCGCGGGGACGACCACGCGTCGGGCGGCGAGGACGGGCGCGACGACCCGGTGACGATCGACGTCCGGGGCTCCGACGACGGCGAGGCGGACGACGAGGCCGATCCGACGAACGACCGGGACCGCGGGTCCGACGACGCCGACCCCGGCGGGGCCGGGAGTCGGGACGCCGACGACGGCAGGTCGGGCGACGCGGAGTAGTCACCGAAGCACCTAACCCGGTCCCTGTAGACGCCCGAGTATGAAGGTCGCGTTGGGTGGGACCTTCGACCCCATCCACGACGGACACCGCGCGCTGTTCGAGCGCGCGTTCGAGCTGGGCGACGTGACGGTGGGGCTGACGAGCGACGACCTCGCGCCACGGACCCGGGACGACGAGCGGCACGTCCGGCCGTTCGAGGCGCGCCGGCGCGACCTGGAGGAGACGCTCTCGGAGTACGCGGCCGAGTTCGACCGCGAGTTCGAGGTGCGCCGGCTGGGGGAGCCGACCGGCATCGCGACCGAACCCGCCTTCGACGCGCTGGTGGTCTCGCCCGAGACCGAGACCGGCGGCCGCCGGATCAACGAGATCCGCCGGGACCGCGACCTGGAGCCGCTCCGGATCGAGGTCGTCGACCACGTGTTCGCCGAGGACGGCGAGATCATCTCCTCGACCCGGATCGTCCGCGGCGAGATCGACGAACACGGCAACCTCACGCCCGACAGCGACGGCCGCTCCTCGGCCTGAGGCCCGGAGCCGGACTCCGCCCGCCTCCCCGGGCTCGCCCCGCGGCTCACCACTCCGGCGGTTCGACCCCGGCCTCGGCGAGCAGCTCCTTCCAGCGTCCCTGGATCGTGAGCCGGGAGACGTCGGCCGCCTCCGCGACCCGACTCTGCGAGCGCTCCTGGCCGGCGAGCAGCGCCCCCGCGTAGAGGCTCGCGGCGACCGCCGCGCGCTTCGACCGGTCGGCGTCGGGCACCGTCGAGAGGAAGAGGTCGGCCGCCCGCGAGCGGGCGGCCTCGTCCAGTTCCAGCCGGTCGGCGGCGGCCTCGAGTTCGTCGAGCCACGCCTCGTGCTCGGTCAGGTCGCTCGCGCGGTACACGTGTCACCGTGGGCGCTCGACGTCGAAAAAGGTCGCGGGGCCGCGTCCGGCGTCGACCCGTCGGCGAGCCCGAGGATCGCTCGCCCGGAGCTACCGTCCGGCGACGAAGACCGCGCCGAGCACCGCGCCGTACAGGAGGTGCCACAGCAGGCTCGGGACCGCGAAGTTCGGGAACGGCGGCGCCCCGCCGAAGCCGACGGTGCCCAGCCAGACGGGCATCAGCAGCGCCGCCAGCAGGACCCACGTGACCGCGCCCCAGGCCAGTCCCGCGGCGACGGTCGCCCCCGGGGAGTCGACGGGGAGGACGCAGAGGAGTCCGGCGAAGGCCACCCCGAGCACCGCGCCGTGGGCGAGGTGGACCGTCACTCCCGCCGCGCCGCCGCTCAGCGTGTACAGCGCCGGGATCGCCGCCTCGATCGTCGGCGGGTTCATGACGACGATCGCCGCCGCCATGACCGCCGCCGCGACGATCCCCCCGACCGTGCCGAGTCGCCACGCTCCGGTGTCGATACCAGTGTCCACCGCTCGCGAGGTCTCGCTCGCCATCGCGGTCGGTGGTTCGAGCACGGCCCGGATGAAACCGACTCGTCCGTGTGCCGTCCCCGGATTCTCGACGCTCGCGGCCGTCCGCGACCGACGGCCGACCGCGACCGACGCCAGTCCGCACCGGGCGCCAGTCCACACCGGACGCCAGTCCGCGGTCGGCCCCGGTCCACGACACGCCGATCCACGCGGTCCACGGGGATCCGGAGCCGCCCGCGGCGCTGCGGTCCCGACGGACCCGGCTTTTTGGCGTCCGAGCCCCTCCATCGCCCATGGCACACGTGGTCGCGATACGGACGGCACCCGAGGCGTCGGCGCCGATGGTGGAGCGCGAGAGCGTCCGGGCGGTCGCCGACGGGGGCCTCCGCGGGGACCGGTACTGCCGGGGGACGGGCCACTACTCGCCGTACGACGTCTGCCAGGCCACCTTCGTGGACCGGGCGGACCTGGAGGCGATCCGCGAGGAACACGACATCGACCTCACGGACGGCCGTCACCGGCGCAACGTGGAACTGTCGGGCGTGGACGTATTGGACCTGCTCTCGACGCGGTTCCGGATCGGCGAGGCCGTCTTCGAGGGGACCCGACGGCGCCCGCCCTGTCCCCACGTGGAGGGGGTCGCCGGCGAGGAGGGCGTCGCCCGGGCGCTGAAGCGGGACCGCGGCGGGATCTGTGCCGACGTCGTCGAGGGCGGCGAGTTCGCCGTCGACGACGAGGTGACGATCGTCGAGCGCCTCGACGACCCCGACTCGCTGGCGGCGGCGATCAGAGAGCGCGTCGGGGAGTGACCGAGGTCGGAGTTTCGGTGTCCCGGGCGAGCAGTCGCGGTCGCCTCCCGGACCGCCACCGCTATGATCCGGGGCCGTGTGTACTCTTCCGAACGGAGACCCGGGTCGCCGGGTGCCCCCTCGGGGCCGTCGACGGCGACGCCGGCCGGACCACCATGTTCGACACGAACCGCGACGACGGGCCGGACCACCTCTACGAACTCGAGCGGGAGTCGAAGGTCCGGGAACTGATCACACACCTGAAGCGAAGCGAGAAGAGCTACGTCCGCCGTCGCGCCGCGGAGATGCTGGGCAACGTTCGCGGGATGGACGAGACGGAGGAGCACAAGACCGTCGACGCGCTGATACGGACGGTCCGGGGAGACGACGACGACCGGGTGCGTGCGGCCGCGGTGGAGGCGCTGAACGCCCGCGGGGAGGACGCCTTCGACCGCCTCGTCGAGGAACTCGCGGACGTGGAGTTCGAGGGCGACGGGCGCGCGGCCGTGGAACTGCTGGGCGAGTGGCTCGACGCCGACCGGGCGGAGTTCCGGATGGTGGCCGCGACGGCGCTGGGCGAGCGCGGCGTCTCGGCGGCGGTCCCGAAGCTGATCTCCCGGTTCGCCGACCCCGACCCCCGGGTCCGGTCCCGGGCCGTGCGGGCCTGCGGGCAGTTGGGCGACCCCCGGACGGTCGACGCCCTGGCCGCACGACTCGACGACGACCGGGCGCTGGTCCGGGAGGCCGCCGCGCGGGCGCTGGCCGACGTCGGCACCGAGCGCGCCCTGGAGGCGCTGGTGCCGCTGACGCGGGCCGACGACGAGTCGCTGCGCCTGATCGCGGTCGACCGGCTGGCGGAGTTCGGCTCGCTCGAACCGACGCGGGTGCTCGCCGACGCCCTGGCCGACCCCTCGAACTCCGTGCGCCGGGTCGCGCTGTTCTCGCTGCTGGAGCTGTTCGCCCGCGCCGGCGACGCCGCCGAGGACGCCGACCGCGAGCGGGCGCTCCTGGCCGAGCGACTCCGCGAGGCGGACGCCGACGCGACGGTCCGGCCGCTGCTCGAGGTCGCGCGGGACGGCGCACAGAACGTCCGCCGGCGGCACGCGATATGGCTGCTCGGACGGGTCGTCGACGCCGACGACGGGGACGCCGACGACCTGGCCACGGAGGTCGTCGCCTGTCTGGTCGACCGCCTCGACGACCGGGACGAGACGACGGCGGACCTGGCCGCCGACGGGCTCCGGCGGATCGGCGGCCCGGAGACAGAGAAGCGCCTCCGGACGCTGCTGCGGGGCGAGTCGGGGCCGGAGGCGGCCCACGAGCGCGCCGAGGCCGTACTCGAGGACGTCTGTGAGGGCGACGGGGGCGAACTCGTGCGGACGTCGGTCGACTACACCTACGTCGCGGACCCGTCGGACTACGGGAGCGGGGACGACGGGTCCGGCGGCGGGCGGTGAGGCGGCGTCCGGAGGGCGACGTCGTGTGGTGTTCTACGGAGAGTCCGGCGACCGACCCGGTCAGGACTCCGAGACGAACGTGTCGCCGTCGGCGGTCAGCCGGAGGTCGAACAGGTTCTCGAAGACGTTGACCACCGAGCCGGTGTCCCGGCGGGGGTCCATGTAGTAGTGGGTCAGCGCGTCGACGTTCGAGAGCCGGTCGTTGAGGACGTACGCGAACTTGAACACCGTCTCCGGGTCGTAGAGTTCGACGAGTTCCCCCAGGACGTCGAACCCGACGGCGACCCGCGCGTCGCCGGTGTCCTGCTCGTCGAGCACCCGGGAGACGGTGACCCCGAGGTTCTTGATCCCCATCCCCTTGTCCAGCACGACCACCTCCATCGGCGCCGAGGCGACGTCGACGTCGTCGACGCCGGCGAAGGGTTGTTCCTTCGTGGTGAGCATCACGGTCCAGGCCGGCCAGGAGGAGAGTTGATCGGACAGCAGCCGGGCGTACCGCGCCGGGTCGGCCGTGACGAACAGCGCGACGTCCGCGAGGGCGGTGAAGTGGACCCGGGCGTTGTCGGCGCCGGTGCTGTCGAGCGGCGCCCGCACGAGCACGTCCCCGGTGCCGGAGATCTCGCCGGCGACGTGGACGTCGGACTCGACCAGGGCCTCCACGTGTTCGTAGAGGTGGCGCCTGAACTGTCTGATCCCCTTCTCGGAGTCGTACCCCTCGTCGCTGCGGTCACAGTACGGGCAGTCCCAACTGAGGCTGAACTCGTCGCGGGACACCCGGTTCCGGTAGTGGTCGAGCTGGTGGGACTCGACCGACTCGACCAGCGAGGACTCCGCGGCCGACCAGACCGTGTACTCACACTGCCGACAACTCCATCGATACACCATCCGGTTGTGGATATCTGGTATCAGTCCGGCATAAGTATATTGACTACTCCGCCTCGGTGGACGGATCGCACCTGTTTTGTCCCCGGAAGCGCTGAAACCCGAGTGCCGGTATCATGCCGGACGGCGCGCGGGTAGCCAAGCCAGGAAAAGGCGCAGCGCTTAGGACGCTGTCC
>CAZMWG010000073.1:0-13321 GCA_964569925.1 uncultured Halobacteriales archaeon
CGACTGCGGGCTGAAACTGCTCCCCCGCGAGGTGGCCTACGAGAAGATGGCGAACATGGTCACCGCCGCCCGCGAGGTGGAGGCGGAACTGGACGACGGCGAGATCGAGGTGCCCGCGCGGGCCGCAAGCGCCGACGACTGATCGCGTCGACGGGCCACGACAGCCCCGGCGGACGGGGCCGACGACGGCTCGCGGTCGCCCCGGCGGACGGACCCGCCCCGTGGCCGTCCCGTCCCGAAGACCTAGTTCCCTGTTGACACGACTCACGAAGAGTTTTGACGCCGACGCGAGTCGTCCCGACCGCCATGAACCCCGACGCCCGACGCGCGGAACTGTACCTCCGCGGGGACACCTACGGGACGTACGACGCCCAGCGGGAGACGATCGAGCGACTCGGTCGGCTGACCGAGGGGGGGACGCTCGACGAGGCGACGGTGGCGGGCGAGGTCGCCAAGATCCGGACCGCCGACGAGGACGCCCGGAGCGGCGCCCTGGCGACCTACGAGGAGTTCGCCGACTGGGCGGCCCGCAACGGCTTCTCGCTGTCGCCGGCCTTCGAGCGCCGGACCCGGTCGTACGTCGGCCTGGACCGCGTCGACGAGGTCGTCGTCTTCCCGGTGGTCTCGCTGGCGGTCTACGAGGGCCGCCGGCTCCGTGCCGCCTTCCCCTGCTCGGACGGCGAGCGGGTCTACGGCGTCGAGGACGCGCTGGACGCGCTGGCGACCGGGGACGAGGGGTGGCTCGACCGGTTCGACCCCGTCACGGTCGACCGGACCGGGCCGCGGCTGGCGGCGGTCTAGGAGCGAAGCGCCTCCACCGGCTCGGCCCGCGCGGCCTTCCAGGCGGGGTAGAGTCCGCTGACCACGCTGGTGCCGAAGCCGAAGCCGAAGGCGGCCCCGATGTAGCGGACGTTCTCCGCCCGGAAGACCAGCGTCGGGTCGCCGACGACGACCTGGTTGATGACGAGGCCGGCGGCGACGCTCAGGCCGATCCCGACGAGACCGCCGACGACGCCGAGCAGTCCGGCTTCTGTGAGCATCACCTTCAGCACGTCACGGCGCTGGTAGCCGACGGCGCGCAACACGCCGATCTCCTCGCGGCGCTCGATGGCCGACATGAGCATCACGTTGAGGATCGAGACCCCGGCGACCAGAAGCGAGATCGACGCGATCCCCAGCAGGACGGTGTTGATCGTCCGGAACTGGCTGTCGATCCGGTTCAGGATGTCGCTGAACTCCCGAACGCGAACGCGGTCCTCGCGCTCGTTGAGCGTCGAGCGGATCTCGGCGGCCAGCCCGGGCGCCGACCGGCCGCTCTCGGCCACCGCGTACACCCGGGAGACGTCGTCCCGGGGGAACGGCGACGCCGACGCCGGCAGCACGATCGCGCCGCTGGCCTGCAGCGGGTCGAACCCGCCGCCGCCGCCGATCACCGCCTTCACCCGGAAGGTGGAGCCGTTGACCGAGAGGGTGTCGCCGGGACCGATCTCGCGTTCGATGGCCACGCGGTTGCCGATCACGGCGCCGCTGCGAAGCCGGTCGGGCACCGTCCCCCGCGTGGCGGTGTATATCCGGCCCGGGTGTGAGATCCCCCGGACCGACGTCTCCTCCGGGTCGCCCCGGTCGAAGGTCACCGGCACGAACGCGCGCTTCGCCGGCACCACGGTCGCCCCGCCGGCCACCGCGCGGATCTCCCGGACGTCCCGCCGGGTGAGCGACGTGACGTCCTCGTTCTCGAAGTCCGGCGAGACGATCACCTCGTTGCCCAGGTCCTGGAAGTTCTGCGTGACGGAGTACTCGAGGGTCACGCCGAGGATGCCGATGCCGGCGATGGCGACCACGCCGATGACGATGCCGAGCACCGCGAGCCCGGAGCGGACCTTCGACCGCGAGAGGTTCCGGCGGGCCATCAGCAGCGACGGGAGCCGCCGGAGCAGCCGATCGATCACTGCCGGACCTCCCCGTCGACCAGCCGGACCGTCCGGTCGACGTACTCGTTGACCAGTTCGTCGTGGGTGACGGTGACGATCCCCACGTCCCGCTCGTCGGCGATCCGGACGAACTCGTCGAGGATCGCCGTCCCGGTGTCCCGGTCGAGGTTGCCGGTGGGCTCGTCGGCCAGCAGGACGTCGGGCTCGTTGATCAGCGACCGGGCGATGGCGACCCGCTGTTTCTGTCCGCCCGACAGTTCGTCGGGGCGGTGGTCGAGCCGGTCGCCCAGCCCGACCCGGTCCAGCAGCGCCCGGGCGCGCTCCAGCGCCCCGGGGTCCCGGTCCATCAGCCGGGGCACCTCCACGTTCTCCGTCGCGGTGAGCGTCGGGATGAGGTAAAACGACTGGAAGACGAAGCCGATGGTCCGCTTGCGCAGGCGCGTGCGCTCGCGGTCCTCCAGGTCCGTCACCTGCCGGTCGCCCAGGCTGACCGTCCCCTCGTCGGGGACGTCGAGCAGGCCCAGCACGTTCAGCAGGGTGGTCTTGCCGCTGCCGCTGGGGCCGACGATGGAGACGAACTCCCCGGGGTCGAGCGTGAACCCGACGTCGTCGAGGGCGGTCAGCGTCTCCCCGCCGGTCTCGTAGCGCTTCGTCACGTCCGTCGCGTCGAGTACCGTCATCGGCCTACCTCCGGACGTAGACGACCAGCCCGGCGCCCACGAGCAACACGGCGGCGCCGCCGATCAGGAGCAGCGGCGGCCCGTCCGACCCGCCCGACGGATCGACGCCCGGCGGCGGTCCCCGCGGCTCGGGGACCGACACGGTGGCCGCCGTCGAGCGTCGCTCGCCGTCGACGAGGTAACTCACCGTCAGCGGGACCCGGCCGGCGTCGGCCGAGCCGACGGCCAGGTCGAACGAGCCGAAGTCGCTCGCCGGGACCCGGCCGACGAAGTACTGGCCGCCGCCCGAGGCCGGGGTCACGCCGCTGTCGTTCGCCACGGAGACGACGACGGCGTTGGCCTCGGTCAGCCCGAGGTTGCTGGCGCTGCCCGTGATCTGGACGGTGCCGGCCCTGCGGGTCACCTCCACGCCGGTGAGCCCGATCCGGCCGGGGGTGCTCGTCATCGTGGTCTCGGTCCGGACGCTGCGGTCGTCGCCGGTCACCTCGTAGCTCCCCGTGACCGTCACGTCGGCGACCGCGGCCGCCGAGGAGACGTTCAGCCGGACGGTCCGGGACTCGCCGGCGGGGACCGAGTCGACCAGCCCGCTGCCGATCGTGGCGTTCTGCGAGTCCGCCCGCAGCGACACCCGGTCGACCGGGACGTTGCCCCGGTTGAGCACGTCGACCGCTATCGTGCGGTCGTCGCCGTCCCCGACCGGCCGGGCGTTCAGCGCCACGTCGTCGTCGAGCGGGTCGGTCGACACCAGCAGCCGCGTGTCCGTCGACCGTTCCGTGCCGGCGGCGGTGACGTAGTCCAGGCGCGCCTTCACGGCGTGGGCGCCGGGCGAGTCGGCGGTGAACCGGAAGCCGGCGGTCGTCGCGTTGCCGGGGGCCAGCCGACCCAGCACCGACCGGCCGTTCGACACCGAGAGGTTCTCCGAGCCGGCCACGGACAGCTCCACGTTGCGGATCGTCGACTCCAGCCCGTTCGCGACCGTCACGTTCCCGGTCCCCTCGACGCCCGCCACCGGGTCGCCGGCGTCGATCGACAGCCGCGGGTGACGGTCGGTCACCTGGACCGTCACCGGGAAGTTCACCTGGACGGGCCGGTTGGAGCCGGCCGACCGGCCGTACGCGTTGACCTGGAGCCGCTTCGTCCCGTCGTCCTCGAAGGTCGCCGTCAGCGGCACCGTCGTCTCGGAGCCCGGCGGCAGCGTGCCGAGGTTCTCGATGCGCGTGCGCTCGTCGGCCGATCCGGCGCCCCGCAGCGCCAGGTCGGTGAACCGGAACGCCGAGCCGCTCGACTCCGGATTGCGGATCGTCACCTCCACCGTCGCCGTCTCGCCGGGCATCGGGTTCGCCGGCGACACCTCGACGTCGGTGATCGTGACGTACGTGCTCTGGCCGAGCGCGACCGCGGGGACGACCGCGCCGACGACCGCGAACAGCACGACCGCGGCGACGAGTCGGCGGCTCACGCCGACCACCTCTCCGTGTTCGATACCGTCGTGACAGTGCGGGGATCGCACATACGACGGCCTGACGACGCCGCGGACTTAAGCCGGACAGGACGGTCGCAGGCTCTGCAACCGCGTCGTCGCCGGGTTCGTCGGTCGGCGCCGGGGGACGCCGGCCCGGCGGTCAGGTCCGCCAGTAGGCGGGGGTCAGGACGACCAGCACGGAGAGGATCTCCAGCCGGCCGATCCACATGAGAGCCACCATGAACAGCTTCGCGGGCGCGGAGAAGTCGTAGTAGCTGCCCATGGGCCCGACGGGACCGAACCCCGGACCGACGTTCCCGAGCGTCGCGATGGCGGCGCTCATCGCCTCCAGGGCCGACAGCTCCAGGTCGGGGTTCAGGGTTCCCTCGACGTACAGGCCGACGGAGGCCAGCGCGAACAGGACCAGGAAGACGAGCACGAACGTGACCAGCCCGCGCAGCGTCTCCTCGTCGATCACCCCGTCGGAGGTGCGCACCGGTCGGATCGCCTCCGGGTGGACCGTGGTGAACAGCTCCCGGCGGACCGACCGGGAGACGACGTACCAGCGGACGATCTTGATCGAGCCCGCGGCCGACCCGGCGGACCCCCCGAGGAACATCGCGAACAGCAGGATCAGCTTCGCACCCTCCCCCCAGGTGTTGAAATCCATCGAGGCGTAGCCGGTCGTCGTCACGATGGCGACGATCTGGAAGACGGCCTGACGGAGCGACCGCTCCAGGCTGCCGGGGATCGTCCGCACGCTCTCCGGGACGACCGCGAGCCCCAGGCCGGTGTAGAGAAGCGCCGCG
Organism: uncultured Halobacteriales archaeon; assembly: GCA_964569925.1. Lineage (GTDB taxonomy): Archaea > Halobacteriota > Halobacteria > Halobacteriales > Haloarculaceae > CAZMWG01. The sequence goes on from CAZMWG010000073.1 coordinate 4,883, forward strand.
ATCCCGGCGCCGACGACCGCCATCGCCAGCAGGTACGAGCGGAACTCGTCGTTTCCCACCAGCCGGCCGGGCTCGCCGCGGAACGCGTACCAGAACAGCGCGAAGTTGGTGCCGGCGACGATCATGAACACGGTGATCGCCCACTGGACGGCGGGCTCGAACGCCTCGACGCTGCGGGCCTCCGGCGAGAACCCGCCCGTCGGCAGCGTCGTCAGCGCGTGGGCGACGGCGTTGTACGGCGTCATCGCGGTCGCCAGCCCGGCGACCTGCAGGAGGTAGTAGACGGCCGCCGCCAGCAGCGTGAACCCCAGGTAGATCAGCCACAGGTTGCGCGCGGTCTCGCGGATCCGCGGGGAGAGCTTGTCGACCTCGAAGCCGGGGGCCTCCTCGCGGACCAGCCGTGTGCCACCCACCGACAGTTCCGGCAGGATCGCCACCATCAACACGAGGATCCCCATGCCGCCCAGCCACTGGGTGAGCTGACGCCACAGCAGCATCGACCGGCTGTGTGTCTCGAACGAGATGTCCTGGAGCACGGTCGCGCCGGTGGTGGTGAAGCCGGACATCGACTCGAAGAGGGCGTCGACCGGGGCGGCGACGACCCCGTCGCCGGCGATCAGGTACGGCAGCGTCCCCACGACCGGGACGGCGAGCCAGGTGAGACTCACCAGCAGGAACGCCTCGCGGTGGCCCAACTCCGCCTCCCCGTCCAGCCGTTCCAGCCCGTAGCCCGCGCTCGCGGCGACCACGATGGTCGCCAGGAAGGGCAGCGGGCTCTCCCCGTACACCACCGCGACCAGCGCCGGCACTAACAGCGGCACCGACAGGTACCGGAGCACCGACCCGAGGACGGCGACGCTGACCCGCCAGTCGACCACCCGCGACATACGCCGAACCCTCGCCGGCTCGGGGTTAAACCCTTCGTGACGGCCGTCCGACGGGGCGCTCGGTCGCCGGCGCCGCGATCCACGACCCCGCCGGCCGGACCCGCTCGCGGTCCCGAACCCGACGGACGTCCGCCGGACCTATGTCGGGGACCGCCGTAGCGATGTGCATGAAGCCGTTACGGGTCGTGGGCCCCTCCGACTCGGGCAAGACGACGCTCGTCGAGCGCCTCGTCGACCGGCTCGACGATCGGGGATCGGTGGCGACGATCAAACACTGCCGCACCGAGCCGACCGTCGACACCGAGGGGAAGGACACCGCCCGCCACCGGGCGGCCGGCGCCGACAGGACCGAGGGGATCGTCGACGACGGCTCCTGGTTCGCGACGGGCGCGGGCCGGGACCTGGAGACGGCGCTCGACGACCTCGCGGTCGAGCACGACTACGTCCTCGTCGAGGGGTACGGGGACGCGGACCTGCCGACGGTGGCGCTGGCCGGGCGCGACCACGGCGGCGAGACGGTCCACGCCGCGCCCGAGGCCGACGCCGCCGACGTGGAGGCCGTGCTGGCGGCGATCGAGGCGGTCGAGCCCCACGAGACCCTCGAGTCGCTGGTCCAGCGGGTCCGTGACTCGCCCCGCGAGGCGTTCGCCGGCGCGATCGGCACCTTCACCGGTCGGGTGCGGGCCCGCGACGGCGAGGACGACCCCCGGACCGAGCGCCTGGAGTTCGAGAAGTACGACGGCGTCGCCGACGAGCGGATGGACGCCATCGAGGGGGACATCGAGGCCCGCGAGGGGGTGCTCGACTGCCTGTTGTACCACCGCACCGGCGTCGTCGAGGCCGGCGAGGACATCGTCCACGTGGTGGTGCTTGCTGGCCACCGCCGGGAGGCGTTCCGAGCCGTCGAGGACGGCATCGACCGGCTGAAGGAGGAAGTACCGCTGTTCAAGCGGGAGGTCACCGTCGAGGGCGCCGACTGGGCCCACGAGCGAGACGCCTCCGGGGACTGAGCCGCCCGGGCCGCGGACCGGACCACGGCGGGATCGAGGCGGAGACCCGCCGGCGCCCCCGATCGGTCCCGCGGACCGGACCCGACACCGCCGAGACGGGTCGTGTGGCCGCCGCCGCGCGCCTGCGAGTCTCACGAGCGATAACAGCGGGGGAGCCGTTTAGGGGCCGGATCGAGAGTGTAGGGTAATGGCTCCGAGCAAGCGCTCAGCTCTCGCGGTCCTCACCGCCGTGGCGGCGTTCCTGGGGGGGACGCTCCTCTTCGACGTCTACCAGGACGCCGTCCCGGAGGGCAAACCGCTGTGGTCCACGCTCGTCGAGAACGCCCTGCCGCTCGTGCTGGTGGCCGGGCTGGTGTACTTCAGCTACCGGCTGTGGACCGGCGACCACGACGCCGCTTACGTCCGGTCGACGACGAAGTGGACGGTCGCCGGGGCGGTGACGATGGGAGTGTTGGCGTCGTGGGTGCTGGGCTTTCAGCTGCTTCAAAACGAGATCAAGCCCGACATCGTCGCCTTCCAGGTGACCGTCGTCGGCACCGTCGCGGGCGCCCTGGTCGGGCGCAACACGGCACAGATCGAACAGACCCGCGACCGGCTCCGGTACGAGCGCGAGCGCTACCGGGCGCTGTTCGAGAACGACCCCGCGGGGGTCGTCGACCTGGCGCTGACCGCCGGCGACCTCCGGATCGCGTCGGCCAACGGCGCGTTCGAGGCGATGTACGACCGGCCGGCCGGCCGGATCGAGGGGGAGACGCTGTTCGACGTGGTCGAGGGGCTGGACGCCGAGACCGAGTCGGCGACGCGGGACGCCGTGGCGGCCGGCGAGCCCTACGAGACGGAGGCCCGGCTCCGGACCGGGATGGGGACCCGCGACCTGCGGCTCGAGGTCGTCCCCTACGAGGCCCCGGACGACGCGACCAGGCGGGGGTACGCGGTCTTCCAGGACCTGACGGACGTCCGCGCGGCGGAGCGCGAACTCGAGGAGACCGTCGACGAGCTGGAGCGGTCGAACGAACACCTCCAGCAGTTCGCATACGTCGCCTCCCACGACCTCCAGGAGCCGGTGCGGATGGTGTCGAGCTACGTCGACCTGCTGGACGCCGAGTACGGCGACGAACTGGACGACGAGGCCGGCGAGTACATGGAGTTCGCCGTCGACGGGGCCGAACGGATCCAGGACATGATCGACGCGCTGCTGCGGTACTCCCGTGTGGACACCCGCGGCGGGGAGTTCGTCGAGACGGACCTGAACGAGGTGATGGACGGCGTCGAGCGGGACCTGGAGCTGTTGGCCGACGAGCACGACGCCACCGTCGAGAGCGGGGATCTGCCGGCGGCCGTCGGCGACGGGGATCAGCTGGGTCAGCTCCTCCAGAACCTCGTGAAAAACGGGATCGAACACGGCGCCGAGAACGGGTCGCCGACGGTCCGTGTCACCGGGGAGCGCCGCGACGAGGAGGTCGTCGTCTCGGTGACCGACGACGGCCCGGGGATCCCCGCGGACCAGCAGGAACGGGTCTTCCGGATGTTCGAGCAGGGCCGCCGGGAGAGCGACGGCACCGGCATCGGGCTGGCGGTGTGTCGCCGGATCGTCGACCGCCACGGGGGGAGCCTCGAGGTCGAGTCCGCCGAGGGCGAGGGGACGACCTTCCGGTTCTCGGTGCCGGCCCCCGACGGCTCCCGGGAGGAGACCCCCCAACAGTCAAGAGCCGCGGGCGTGGAGGGCCCGTAGATGTCGGACCGCGACCCGGTCGAGATCCTGCTCGCCGAGGACAACCCCGGCGACGTGAAGCTCACCCGCAAGGCCCTGGAGAAGGGGAAACTCGTCAACAACCTCCACGTCGTCAACGACGGCGTGGAGGCGATGGCGTTCCTCCGGCGGGAGGGGGAGCACGCCGACGAGCCGCGGCCGGACCTGATCCTGCTGGATCTGAACATGCCCCGCATGGACGGTCAGGAGGTACTCGCCGAGATAAAGGAGGACGAGCAGCTCCGGCGGATCCCGGTGGTCGTCCTGACGAGCTCCGACGCCGAGGAGGACATCGTCAAGTCCTACGAGCTCCACGCCAACGCATACCTGACGAAACCGGTCGACTTCGACGGCTTCCTGGAGGTCGTCCAGACCCTGGAGGACTTCTGGCTCGAGGTCGTCCGCCTCCCGCCGGAGTGAGCATGGCCGGACCCGACGACGACCTCGACGTCCTGCTGGTGGAGGACAACCCCGGCGACGCCAGGCTGATCCGCCACGGGCTCCACGAGGCCGGCGGGGCGGTGTTCGAGCCGCCCGACCTCACCCACGTCGGGACGCTCGACGAGGCCGTCGAGGCGCTCGCGACCGGCGACTACGACCTCGTCCTGCTGGACCTGGGGCTCGAGCGCTCCCGCGGGCTCGAGACCCTGGAACTGCTCGACGAGCGGACCGCCGAGCCCGTGCCGGTGGTCGTGCTCACGGGGCTCGACGACCAGGAGACCGCGGTGGAGGCCATCGAGGCCGGCGCCCAGGACTACCTGGTGAAAGGCGACATCGACGGGGGCGTGCTGGAGCGGGCGATCCGGTACGCCATCGAGCGCCACCGCCAGGAGCGCGAACTCGAACGGCAGAACGAGCGGCTCGAACGGTTCGCGAGCGTCGTCAGCCACGACCTGCGTAACCCGCTCAACGCCGCCCGCGGCACCGTCGAGACCCTGGCCGACCGGGCCGACGAGGACCACGAACACTTCGAGCGCGTGCTGCGATCCCACCGCCGGATGTCGGAGATCATCGACGACGTGCTGACGCTGGCCCGCGAGGGCGAGTCCGTCGAGGACCCCCGCCCGGTCGACCTGGCCACGCTGGTCGAGGAGTGTCGCGAGACGGTCGAGGCCGACCCCGACAGCGTCCGGGTCGAGTACGAGGGGTCGATCCTCGCGGACCCGAGTCGCCTCCGGCAGATCCTCGAGAACCTCCTGCGCAACGCCTTCGAACACGGCGGCGAGGACGTCGTCGTCACGGTCGGCCCGCTCCCGGACGGCTTCTACGTCGCCGACGACGGCCCCGGCATCCCGGCCGAGGAGCGCGACCGGGCGTTCGAGGCCGGCTTCACCACCAGCCGCGAGGGCACCGGACTGGGGCTCAACATCGTCCGCGAGGTCGCCGACGCCCACGGCTGGACGGTCGGTCTCACGGAGAGCGCTGCGGGGGGCGCCCGCTTCGAGTTCGCCGGCGTCGCGACCGTCTGAGCCCCCGTCCGACCGCTCTCCCCGGAACCGTCACCGCTCGGGCGACACGCTCCCGGCGCTCGATCACTCGCGCCCGTGCCCGTCCCGGTCCCGGCCCCCGCTCCCGCCTCGACCTCCGCCGACGGGGCCGACCCACGAGCGGACGGTCGCCGTCGTGCCCGGCTCCAGGGTCTCGACCGGCTCGGGTACGACGACCCAGCCGTCCGCGTCCGCGACCGTCGACAGCGCTCCCGCGCCGGCGGCGTGGACCGGCCGGATCCGGACGCCCCCACCGTCCCCGCCGCTCTCCCCGTCCGGAGTCCCGTCCCGACCGGCTCCGCCGTCACCGTCCCCGTCCTGATCGTCCTCCCGGCTCCCGTCCACCCACACCCGAGCGAACGTCCGCGTTCCGGCCTCGCTCGGGATCCGCTCTCCCAGTTCGCCCGTCCGCGTCCACGGCGCCACGGGGTCGGCGCCCGCGGTCCACGCGACGGCGGGGCGCAACAGCGCCGCGGCACAGACGTACGCGGACACGGGGTAGCCCGGCAGCGCCAGCACCGGCGTCCCGTCGACGACGGCGCCGGCGACCGGATGACCGGGCCGGAGCGCCACGCCGTGGAACAGCGACTCGCCGAGTTCGGCCAGGACCTCCGGCACCAGGTCGCGCTCGCCGACCGACGAGCCGCCGGTGGTGACGACGAGGTCCGCGTCGGTCGCGCCGGCGACCGCCTCCCTCAGCGCCGCCCGGTCGTCGTCGACGATCCCGCCGGGCCGGGGGTCGCCGCCCCACCGGCGGACCAGGTTCGCGACCATCCCGCCGTTGGTCTCGACGACCTCGCCCGGTTCGGGGTCGCGCTCGACGACCTCCTCGCCGGTGGGCCGGACCGCCACCGTCGGTCGCCGGCGGACGGCCACCGCCCGGACCCCGGCGCTCTCGGCCAGCGCGGCCGTCGCCGGATCGAGCCGCTCGCCCGCGTCCCCGAGCCGGCGTCCCTCGGCGACGTCCTCGCCCGCCGGCGCGACGTCGCCGCCCGGGGCGGCGGTCGTCTCGACCCGAACCGCCCCGTCCTCGACGGTCGTCCGCTCGACGCGGACGACGGCGTCGGCGCCCGCCGGCAGTTCGCTCCCGGTGTGGACCCTGGCGGCCTCGCCCGACCCGACCGGCGGGTCGACGATCGACAGCGACACCGGCGCCCGATCGCTCGCGCCGGCGACGTCCGCGGCCCGGAGCGCGAACCCGTCCATCGCCGCCCGGTCGTAGGCCGGCACCGGTCGTGCGGCGTCGACGGACTCGGCGAGGACGCGCCCGTCCGCGTCCCGGGTCCGGAGCCGCTCGGTCCCGGTCGGCGCGACCGCCTCGCGGAACCGCTCGCGGGCCACGGCGAGTTCGATCACCTCCCGGAACCCCGAGTCGCTCCCGCCGTGGTCGTGGTCGTGGCCCCCCGGTCCGCCGCCGTGGTCGCCGTCGGACGGTCCGCTCCCGTCGTCCCCGCTCCCGCCGTCGTGGCCGCCGTGATCGTCCGGCATCGTCACCTGTCGACAGTCTTCTCGACCACTCCGACGTCGTCGATCCGCGTCTCGGGATACTGTCCGTCGGCGCCCTTCTCGGCGCTCTTGGTCATGTCCCAGACCGTGTTCAGCCCCGTCGTCACCCCCTCCAGGGCCTCCATCTCGCAGCCGGTCCTGCCGACGGTCTCGACGGCCACCTCGATCCCGATCGCCGCCTCCCGCAGGTCGAAGGCCACGTCGACGTCGGTCACGGGGATCTGGTGACACAGCGGGATCGACTCCCAGGTGTGTTTCACCGCGCGGATCGCGCCGATCCGCGCCGTCGCCAGCACCTCCCCCTTGTCGATCTCGGCGGCCTCGACCGCCGCGACCGTCGACGGGGACAGTCTGATCTCGCCCGCCGCCACCGCGCGCCGGTTGACCGCCTCCTTGCCGCCGACGTCGACCACGTCCGCGGTCCCGTCGTCGGCGTGGGTCAGCGCCGCGTCGGCGTCGTCCGGGGTCGCGTGGACCGCTCCGGCGTCCGCGGCGTCGCCGGCCCCGGTCTCGGTGCCCGTGTCGCCGTCTCGGCCCCGCGAGGCCAGTCCGGCGAGGTGTGGCGCCTCGGGGACGACGATCTCGCGGGCGCCGAGCGTCGCCGCGTTCTCGCTGCCCGGGAGACAGAACACCGGCGTCCCGTCGACGATCCCGGCCACCGCCCGCGAGGCGACCGCGCGCGTCCCGACCTCGTCGTGGGAGAGCCGCCGGAAGTACTCGCCCACGCCCGGCAGTTCGGCGTCGAACAGCTCTCTCGCGACGTCGGCGGTGACGTCGTCGGGCGTGACGCCGGTGCCGCCCGTCGAGACGACGGCGTCGGCGGCGGGGTCGGCGACGGTCCCGGTCAGCGCCCCGCGGACCGCCCCGCGGTCGTCGGCGACCAGCCGCCGCTCGCCCGGTTCGACGCCGCCGCTCTCACGCAGGATCGACTCGATCGCGTCCCCCGAGGGGTCGTCGTCGACCGTCCGCGAGGTGCTGATCGTCACCACCGCCACCGTCGCCGTCCCGCCGCCGTGACCGTGGCCGTGTTCGTGGTCGTGGTCGTGGTCGTGGTGCCCGTGGTCGTCACCGTGACCGTCGTCGTGCTCGTGTCCGGGGTCGCCGCCTCCGCCGCCGCGGTCGCGCCCGGGGTCGTCGCCGTGCTCGCCCATGACACGCCCTCCGTCGCGCTCGGGTTTAGACTGTGGGCTTTCGTGCCCGTGTCGGCCGGCCCTCGCCCCGGCGTCGTCGCGAGTCCCGCGCGGACGGTGGGGGTCCCGGCGACGCGTCTCCCCGTCCGGTCTCCGAGCCGGTTCGTCGTCCGGTGACGGTGCTCCGGGCACGCGGGACCGCGCCAAACATTTACCCGCCGGGTTCCCGAAGTCGGGGTGTGCTGTCGGACGAGTTCGGTCGGGAGATCGGCGGGATCCGGGTGTCGCTCACCGACCGGTGTAACTTCGACTGCGTCTACTGTCACAACGAGGGGCTGGGCGACACCCGGGGACCGATGGACCCACAGGACGACGAGATGACCGCCGACGAGGTCGTCCGGGTGCTCGAGGTGGCCGCCGAGTTCGGCGTCGAGCGGGTGAAGTTCACCGGCGGCGAGCCGATGTTGCGCTCGGACGTGGAGGAGATCGTCCGCCGGACGCCCGACGGGATGACCGCCTCCATGACCACCAACGGCACCTTCCTGCCGGGCCGGGCCGAGGGGCTGGTCGAGGCCGGCCTGGAGCGGGTCAACGTCTCCCAGGACGCGCTGGACCGGGAGACGTTCGCCGAGCTGACGGAGAGCGGCGCGTACGACCGCGTGATGGAGG
>CAZMWG010000074.1:0-8186 GCA_964569925.1 uncultured Halobacteriales archaeon
GGGCTCACCCCAGCCTTCGAGATTCCGGGCATCCGTCCGGAGCCGGAGTTCCTGGAGTTTCTCGACGAGGGGGCCGCGGAGTTCTGCAACGTCAACGAGTTCGAGATGTCCGACGGCAACTACCGCCGGATGCAGGAGCAGGGGTTCGAGCTCCGCGAGGGCCACATGAGCGCCGTCGAGGACACCCGCGACGAGGTGCTGGAGGTCATGGGCGACCACGAGAAGGTGTACTTCTGTACCTCGGTGTTCAAGGACGCCGCCCAGCACCGACGCCGGCTCAAGCGGATGGCCCGGTCGATCCGGCGGCCGTTCGACGAGGTGACCGACGACGGGACGCTGGTCTACGGGAAGACGTGGGCCGAGCCCGACCGGTTCGACCGACTGGACGTCCCCGAGGAGTTCTACACCGTCAAGTCCGACCACGTCGAGGTGGCCTGGTGGCTGCTGGAGGAGATGATCGACGAGGGGGACCTGGAGGAGGGGGAGGTCGTCGAGCAGTATCCTACCTACGACGGCACCGTCGTCGAGCGGACGCCGCTGGCGTAGCCGCCGGCCGGTGTTTTCCACGAAGGTTTCGGGCGCGAGACGCTCACGGAGTGAGAGCGTAGCGGAGGCTGTGGCGGAGCGTGGCGAAGGCGGGGTGTGGCGAAGGCTGAGACGGAGCGTGACGAAGACGGATACGGGGCAGAAGCGGAGCACGGGGAACGCGAGACGGATTCGAGGCGCGGTGAGAGCGGAGGCCGTGGCGGAGCGCGGCGGAGGCGGATGCGAGGCGGAGGTTGTGGCGGATGTGGAGCATAGCGGAGGCGGCGCGGAGCGGACGCGGAGGCGGCACGGAGCGTGGCGGATGCGGAGGCGGGCGCGGTGCGAGCGCCCGCCGGGCGCTCGCGGCCTTTTTCGCCCACGTTTTTCGAGGAGCGGTGCGCTCGCCCCGCGAGCGCACCCGACGAGGAAAAAGGTGGTAGGGGAGAGCTTTTATCGACGCCGGCAGTACTGAACGGCATGGCAAACTGTCCACTCGCGGACGAGTGCCCCAGTTTCAGCGAACGAATCGAGGGGATGGGGTGTAGTCACTACGGGGACCGCGGTGGCAAGGAGTGGTGTAACCACTACGGCCAGCCGATCCAGGACCTGAAGAGTCAGCCGGTCAAGCCCGGCGAGGAGGTCGTCATCGAGGTCGACGACATCCACGAGAGCGGCGCCGGCGTCGGCCGCACGGACGACGGGTTCATCGTGCTGGCCGACGGGGTGCTCCCGCCGGCGAAGGCACGCGTCCGGATCGTCAAGGTCCGGTCGAACCACGCCCGCGCCGAGGAGATCGAACGGCTCGAGGCCGACGACGACGAGGAGGAGACCGAGACGGTCGACGCCGACGTCGAGGCCGACGATCGGGACGACGAGCAGGCCGACGACGCGCCCCAGCTGGGCAGTCGGGACAACTTCTGGGGCGGGTAACGCGTACAGGGGGAGGACGGGATCCGGGGACGACCACCCGACGTGCCGGGATCGCGGGGTGACGGAAGCGAGTGGACCTTTTTACGGCCGGCGACCCGAGCGGGGGGCATGGATCTGCGACTGGACGGCGACGCGGCACTGTGTACGGCGGCGACGAGCGGCCTCGGGCTCGCGAGCGCCGAGGCGCTGGCCGAGGAGGGTGCGGACGTGGCGGTGTGTGGCCGGACGGAGTCGAGACTCGAGAGCGCCCGCGAGCGGCTGGAGACCGCCGGCGAGGGCGAGGTGCTGGCCGTGGAGGCCGACCTCACGGACCGGGACCACGTGGAGGCGCTGGTGGAGGAGACCGTCGCCGAGTTCGGCGGGCTCGACCACGTCGTCACGAGCGCCGGCGGCCCGCCCAGCGGCGGATTCCTCGACACCACGGAGCGGGAGTGGTACGAGGCCTACGACCTGTTAGTGATGAGCGCCGTCTGGACGACCCGGTTCGCGTACCCGCACCTGAGAGAGTCCGACGCGGGATCGATCGTCAACATCACCTCCCGGTCGGTGATCGAGGTGATCGACGATCTGGTGCTCTCGAACGCGGTGCGGCGGGCGGTGATCGGGCTGATGGAGACACAGGCCCGCGAGTTCGCGCCGGAGGTGCGGGTCAACGCCGTGGTGCCGGGCGCCCACGAGACCCCGCGGATCGAGGAACTGGTCGAGGACGCCGTCGAGCGGGGCGACTACGGCAGCTACGAGGAGGGGATCGCGTCGTGGTCGGACGCGCCGCTGGGCCGGGTGGGCGACCCGCGGGAACTGGGCGACGTCGTCGCCTTTCTCGCCAGTCCGCGGGCCTCCTACGTCACCGGGACCGCGCTGCCGGTCGACGGCGGATCGGTCCGGGACTGACCACCGTCGGGCGGGGGCGGCGAACGGACGTCGAGAGCGGTCCCCCGGTCGGACGGCGGAATCGAGGATCGGGCGGTCTCAGAACAGGTCGCGCTCGCGCAGACGGTCGACGACGGTCCGGACGTCGCCGCTGCGGTCCCGGGGGACCACGAGCGTGCGGTCGCCGTAGCTCGCGACGACGAGGTCCGAGACGCCGACGAGGCTCACGTGTCCGTCCGTGGCGACGACGTTGTCGGTCGCGTCGACGGCGAGCGCGTCGCCCAGGACCGCGTTGCCGTCCCGGCGGGGGGCGTGACGGCCGACGGCGTCCCAGGTGCCCAGATCGTCCCAGTCGGCGCCGGTGGGGACGACGTAGGCGTCGTCGGTCCGCTCCATCACGGCGTGGTCGACGCTGATCGGGTCGACGGCGGCGAACCCGGCCGCCGCGTCGCCGCGTTCGAGGGCGTCGACGAGCGGGCCCAGCGGCCCCTCGCGGGTCTCCCGGAGGAGGGCGGTCGGCGTCCAGGCGAAGACGCCGGCGTTCCAGTACCACCCCCGGTCGACGTACTCGGCGGCCAGTTCGCGGTCCGGTTTCTCGTGGAACCGCACGACAGTCGCGTGGCCGTCGCGGCAGTCGCCGGGTTCGACGTAGCCGTAGCCCGGCGCCGGACGGGTCGGTTCGATCCCGACGGTGACGAGACCGTCCGTGTCAGCCGCGACGCGGGCGGCCCGCTCCAGGGCGTCGGCGAAGCCCGCGCCGACGCGGTGGTCGCTGGGGAGACAGACCATCACGGCGTCGCCGACCCGCTCGCGGACCGCCGCGGCGGCGTAACAGAGCGCCGGACCGGTGTCCCGGGGCTCGGGCTCCGTGAGCACGGTCGCCTCCGGCGCCCGCTCGCGGACGCCGTCGACGAAGGCGGGCCTGGTGAGGACGTAGGTCTCGTCGGCAAAGTCCGTCCGTTCGACCGTGCGAGCGAGCAGCGACCCGTCGCCCGACCCGCCCCGGCCGTCGCCGGGTCCGTCCTCGCCGGCGGGGCCATCCCCGCTGACGGGGTCTTCCCCGGTACCGTCGGCGGCGCCGAACGAGCGGAACTGCTTGGGGCGGTCGCTCCGGGTCGCCGGGTAGAGCCGGGTGCCGGTGCCGCCGGCCAGCACGAGCGCGACGATGGGGCGGTCCATGGGCGCCGTTGTGGGGCGCCGGGCTTAACTCTCGGCCGGGTCGTCGAGCAGCGCCCGGACGCGGTCGAGAAAGCGCTCGCGGACCTCCGGGACCGTCGGGGACCGGAGGTCGTAGTCCAGGTCGGGCGCGGGCTCCGCCCAGGAGCCGTCGGCGAGGATCTCCTCGGCCTCGTAGGCCAGCAGTCGATCGTCGGCGGCCATCACGGCGGCCCACGCCTCGTCGTCCGGTTCGGGCAGTCCGACGGCCTCCCAGACCGTGTCCAGCACCGCGTCCTCGGCCTGCCGGACCGAGCCGAACTGTGCCTTTATCGGCCGGGGGACGTCGCCGAGGTACGCCTCGCCCGCGTCGTGCAGGAGGGCGTAGGCCTCCGTCCGGGGCCCGCGGTCGGCGACCTCGTCGGCGACGTACAGGGAGTGGAGGGCGACGCTGTAGAACTCCTGACAGTGGCCGCCGAACCGACAGGTGTGGGCGAGTCCCGCCGCGATGTCGGTCAGCCGGACGTCGGCCGGTCGAGGATCGAAGGGTCGAAACCGGCCGCCCGAGAACGTCTCTACCGCACCTTCCGCGCCGTCGCCGTCGGTCATGTCCACCACTCTGCGGTTCGTCGACCCAAAGTCCGTCGGTTCGCGGGGCCGGTGTTCGAGCGGTAGGTTCGAAAACATATTCGGATCGAAGGGTATTTTCTCCGACCGTCCTTGCCGAACGGACGCATGGCACAGGCCACGGGGACCGTCCGACTGCTGACGAGGTACACGCCCGTCCTGTGGGGTGTCGGGATCGTCTTCTTCGGGGTCGCCGACCTCGTCTCGACGTTCGTGGGCCTGTACGGGTTCGAGCGGGCCGTGGAGGCGAGCCCGGTCGTCGCGGCGCTGGTCCACCGGTTCGGGCTGATGACCTTCCCGATCCTGAAGATCGGATCGTTCGTCCTGTTCTACGCCGTCTGGCGGGTCGTGCCCCGACCCTACTGCGTGGGCGTCCCGCTGGCGCTCGCGACGCTCGGCGTGCTGGTGACGGTGTGGAACGCCGCGGTGTTGCTGTCGCTGCTCGACGGCGTTCCCGACCTGGTGCCCTGAGTCCGCCGGACCCGGTTCCCGTCGGTGCGCGGTTCGTACTGTCTGCGTCGCGGTTCGCGCCTCCATCCCCCCGCCGGCGTCGCGGTTCGTGTCCCCACGCTCACCACGTCTCGACCGTGCCGTCACGGACGTCCTCGACGCAGCCACGGCAGTCCGGGTGGTCCGGGTCGAAACAGTCCGGTCTGCCCGCCGCGTCGAGTTCGACCGCGCGGCGCTCGGCGTGGCGCCGGCAGACGAGACGCGCCCGGCCGTCGTCGTCGAGCGGCAGGTCGTGGGCGGCGGTGCGGCGGGCCTGCTCGTAGGTCGACCTGGCGGTCTCGAACTGCTCGCCCGCAGACCGGAGCTTCGAGCGGAGGAACCGCCCGAGCCGATCGTCCATACCCGCCGTTGCCGGCGACGGCACATAGACCCGTCGGCGGCCGGGACGGAGCGGACGGCGGGCGGGTCGAGAGCGGCCGATGGCACAAGACTGAGGGGGCGCCGGGGTCCATGTGGAGTCATGAAGCCCCAGCCCTCCAGGCGAACGGTGTTGCGGACCGGCGCGCTCGCCGCGCTGGGCGGCGTCGCCGGCTGTCTGAACGGAACCGTCGCGAACGCCGCGGACGACCCGAACCCGCTCGACACGGTGCCGGGGTCGGCGACGGCGGCGACCCACGTCGACGTCGCGACCCTGCTCGACGGCGACGGCTACCGGGCGGCCGCGAACGCGTGGCTCGGCGCCCGCGCCGAGAGTCGGCTCTACTACGGTCCGGCGGACGTCGCGACCGGGATCGATCGGTTCGAGTCCTGGACCGGGCTCGACGCCGAGGGGCTGTCGACGCTCACCTGGTTCGCCGACCTCGAGCGGTCGGCGGATCCCGGCGCCGGCTTCGTGTTCGACGCCGACTGGGAGACGTCGGCGGTCGTCTCGGGGATGGAGGGCGACGGCGACTACCTCCGCGAGGGGACGTACAACGGGCGGACGGTGTACCGGCGCTCCTCCGGCCGGGGCCGGTGGCTCGGCGTGCTCGGCGACGGCGAGCACGCCGTCGGTCCGGGGGCAGCCGTGCGGGAGACGATCGACGTCCGCGAGGACGACGCGGCGCCGCTTTCGGAGCCGCTGCGGGACGGCTACGCGAACACCCGGTCCGGACCGATCGGCTTCGTGGCGGAGCCGCCCGCGGCCCGACTCCCGGCGACCTACCGCGTCGGCGGGGAGCGGTTCGAACTGGGGATCCTCTCGGAGCTGTCGTACGTCGCCGGTCGGGTGTTCGGCGACGGCGGGAACCGAGGGGTCGCGCTCCGGTTCGCCGCCGGCGACGGGGAGACGGCGGAGGACGTCGCGGACCTGTTCGGGGGCGCCGTCACGGCCGCCGAGTCCGCCGCCGACCACGACGCCGTCGCCGCGGCGATGGACGCGACGAGCGTCCGGCGGGACGGCGACCTGGCGCTCCTGACCTACGAGCAGCCCCTCGACGCGGTCGAACGGACGCTGGCGCGCTTAGGTGAGCCGCGACGAGACCCGCCCGCCGTGGCCGTCGGCTTCGACTACGACGCCGACGCCGAGGTGCTCGTGATCACCCACGAGGCCGGGGACACGGTCGACGCCGACGCGCTGTACGTCCGGGGCGAGGGGTTCGCGGACGTCGACGGCGTCGACACGACCGCGCCCGGTCCCTGGGCCGGGACGACGAGCGGGGAGGGTGACGTCCGGGCCGGCGACGAGACGACGGTCGGCGCCGCTCCGGACCACGAGATCAGCGTCGTCTGGGAGTCCACGGAGGGCGAGGACGCCGCCACGCTGGCCGTCACGCAGGGCCCGAAGGCGTAGGGTCGGTCCATCTAACGGCCGCCTCAGTCTCTTTCCGGCCCGTATTCACTTTCACCGCGGCGTACGAGCGTTTATGTAGGAGGGCGGCCAATCCTCGTGTGTCTCCCGAGGAAAAACACGCGGAGACAGAGAGCACATGACCGACTTGCGTACCCACGCGGAAGACGTACACGAACAGTTCTCCGGCCAGCTCGACATCGACGTCGAGGACGTGGCCGAGCGGCTCGACACGCTGGTCAACGAGTACAAGGTGCCGGTCGACGAGGCCCGCCGCAGCGTCGTCAACACGTACCTGGACGAGGCGGGGATGGACCGCGACCAGATCGGCGGCGGCGGCAACGAGCGGGTCGAGGTCGCCGACGTCGACGCCCCAGAGGAGTGGGTCGACGTCACCGCGAAGGTGGTCGACCTCTGGGAGGCCCGGTCGGACGCGGTCGCCCAGGTCGGCCTGCTGGGCGACGAGACCGGGACCATCAAGTTCACCAAGTGGTCGAAGTCCGAGCTCCCCTCGCTGGAGGAGGGGCAGGTCTACGACCTCCGGAACGTCGTCACCGACGAGTACCAGGGGCGGTTCTCGGTGAAGCTCAACCGCACCACGACGATCGAGGCGGTGGACGAGGAGATGGAGGTCGGCGACGACAGCGTCGAGGTCGAGGGCGCCCTGGTCGACATCCAGTCGGGCAGCGGGCTGATCAAGCGCTGTCCCGAGGAGGACTGTACCAGAGTACTCCAGAACGGCCGCTGTTCCGAACACGGCGAGGTCGAGGGGGAGTTCGACCTCCGGATCAAGGGCGTGCTCGACGACGGCCGGGAGGTGACCGAGACGATCTTCGACGAGGAGGCCACCGAGGAGCTCACCGGGATCACGCTGGCCGAGGCCAAGGAGATGGCCATGGACGCGCTAGACACCTCCGTCGTGGCCGACGAGATGCGCCAGAAGGTGCTGGGGCGGTACTACCGCGTCCGGGGACCGACGCTCGGGCGGTACGTGCTGACCAACGAACTGGAGCGGCTGGGCGGGCCGGCCGATCCCGAGGAGACGCTCATCAAGGCGAGGTCGATCTGAATGGCGTCGACGCCCACCCGCGAGGTCGCCCGCCGCGTCTTCGCCCGCGAGTTCAACGACGCCACCTACACGTTCAAGGAGTCCGACGACGAGCGCGCGCCGGTGTACGTCCTGCTCCCGACCGGTCAGCAGGCCAACCGGGTGTTCGTCGTCGGCACCCTCACCGAGACGGAGGACGTCGGCGAGGAGTCCGAGTACTGGCAGGGTCGGATCGTCGACCCCAACGGTGACACCTTCTTCACCTACGCCGGCCAGTACCAGCCCGACGCCGCCTCGGCGCTGCGGGACCTGGAGCCGCCGGCCTACGTCTCCGTGGTCGGCAAGCCCCGCACCTTCGAGACCGACGACGGCGAGGTCAACGTCTCCGTCCGACCGGAGTCGATCTCCGAGGTCGACGAGTCCGTGCGGGACCGCTGGGTGATCGAGACCGCCGAGCGGACCATCGAGCGGATCAAGCGCTACGAGGACGACGCCGCAGACGAGTACGTCGAGATGGCCAAGGAGGAGTACGACCTGCCCGTCGAGAACTACCGGCGGACGGTCGTCGACGCGCTGCAGGGGCTGGAGGAGGAACGGGCGAGCGAGGCGTGAGCCAGCGAGGCGTGAGCCAGCGAGGCGTGAGCGAGCGCGAACGCCTCGGAACGGCGAACGGTGCCGTCGCACCGTGAGCCAGCGAACGCGAACGCCTCGGAACGGCGAACGGTGCCGTCGCACCGTGAGCCAGCGAACGCG
>CAZMWG010000074.1:8286-13282 GCA_964569925.1 uncultured Halobacteriales archaeon
AACGCCTCGGAACGGCGAACGGTGCCGCGCGCCGTAGGCAAGCGAGGCCCGACCCCGGAGTCGCCCCGGAACGGCGGGCCTCGACCCGACGCCGCCTTTCTTCCGACGAGGGAGCCGACGTGCGAGCGTCTGACAAACCGTTAAGTGATCCGGGCGTCGACTCCGACACAGGATGGGCAACAAGAACAAGACGATCTCGTTCAGGGTCAGCGAGGAGAAGTTCGAGACCCTGCGCGAGATCGCCGAGGAGCGGGATATCTCCCTGTCCGCCGTCTTCCGGGACTACGTGGACATGCTCGTCGCCCACGACGGTCAGGTGGAGGTCGTCCCGGAACACGAACTCAACGAGGGCCGGGCCGACGAGACGACCGACACGTTCCCGCCGAAGGTGAAGGTGCCGAAGAGCTTCGTCCGCGAGCACGAGCGCCTGGAGCTGGAGGCCGACCACCTCCGGGAGCAGTTGGAGGAACACAAGCGCTACGTCACCCGCCTCCGCCAGCGGCTCGACGAGGAGGGCGACGAGGAGGTCATCCAGCTTGAGGACCTCGACGGCGAGGAGGAGGAGGAGGCCTCCTACCGCATCGGGAGCTTCGACGACGTCTGACCGCGCTCAGACGAGCCGATCCCGCTTCCCGCGTGCCGCCTCCGCGGCCTCACGGTGCCCGTCGACGTCCGCCAGCGCCGCGATCGCCTCCAGATCCCGCACGGCGTCGTCCAGGAACGACCGCACGTCGCCCGGGTAGGCGTACAACATGTAGTCGTCGCCCATCACGTCCACGACGCCGTCCGGCCCGAGCCCCTGTTCGCGCAGTTCCAGCAGGTAGCGCACGAACTTCTCCTCCGGACAGCCACAGTGGGGGGCCGCCTGGCAGTCACAGTCGAGGAAGTCCTCCGCGAACTCGAGCACCCGGTCCCGCGTCGCCTCGTCCAGCTTCGACAACCCTTCCCCCTGGAAGAGGATGTCCAGCGTCGCCCCCTTGAACGCCCCCTTCGGGAACGACGTCTCCACCTGCGAGACCAACTGCCGGTGGTTCTTGACGTAGATCTTGTCCGTGATGGCCACACCGGAGGGAGGCCTCGGCGAGACAAAAGCGTCCCGGAGGGGAGACGGCGGGAGCCGCGGGCCGTCGGGACCGGGCGTGGCGTGAATGTCGTAACGTATTTCACCGACAGCACGATAACTTCGATTGCGTTCCAGTGTCCGGGCTGGGGTAGTGGTATCCTTCAGCCTTGTGGGGGCTGAGACGTGGGTTCGATTCCCGCGCCCGGACTGTCAAACTTCTAACAAACGATCCACGGTGAAGCTCCCGTTTCGCGGACGGTCCAGTTTCGCCGTGGACGGGTCGAACTGATGTCCGTTCCGGCCTGAGAGGGACACACGGGGGAACACGGCTGTCCGACCTGCGGTCGGGTGTTCACGAGCAGACGGGGCCTGGGCGTCCACCACAGTCGCGTCCACGACGAGCGGTTGCCCAACCGCGAGTGTGACCGGTGTGGGGACGCGTTCTGCGCGGAGTCGGCACGGGCGTACTGTTCGGAGGGGTGTCACGACGCGGCGGTGTCCTACACCGGGGCGGACGACCCGAACTACCGGGACGCGAGCGAGGAGACCGACTGTGAGATCTGTGGTGCGACCTTCGAGTACTACCCCAGCGAGAAGCCGGGGCGGTTCTGTCCGGACTGCGTCGAGACCGAGGGGTGGCGCGACCCGCCGACGGTCAGCGGCGCCGACCACCCGCGCTGGGCGGGCGGCCGACTCGACCTGGAGTGTGACGTCTGCGGGGCGGCGGTCGAGCGGTTCCCGGGCGAGGTGAGAGGTGAGGTCGTCGTCTGCGGTCGGGACTGCCAGCACGAGTGGCTCTCGGAGGCGTTCACGGGCGACGGCCACCCCAACTGGGCGGGCGGCGGTGTGGGTGCGTACGGGCCGGGGTGGGCGACGGCCCGCAAGCGGGCCCTGCAGCGGGACGGGTACGCCTGTGTGGTGTGTGGGACCGACGCCGACGACCTCGGACGGAACCCCGACGTCCACCACCTGGTGGCGGTGCGTGTCTTCGTCGAGTCGC
Organism: uncultured Halobacteriales archaeon; assembly: GCA_964569925.1. GTDB lineage: Archaea > Halobacteriota > Halobacteria > Halobacteriales > Haloarculaceae > CAZMWG01. Next base: position 10,350 of record CAZMWG010000074.1, read on the forward strand.
CGGTGCTCGCGGCGCAGGACGCCCACCTGCTCCACGACGTGGTGTCGCTGTGCCCGGGCTGTCACCGGCGGGCGGAGGTCGGCTCGATCGGGAGCGCGGAGTTGCGGGCCCGTGCGGGGATCGTGCCGGCACGGACCGCGGCGACGTCCCCCCGGCCCTCGGCGCCGCGGGCCGTCGTGCCGGTGTCGGCGGCGGCCGGCAGCGGGCGCCCGACACCCGCTCAGGAGCCGGGCCGGTGGACGGTGCCCTCGCGGTCGCCGGAGTCGCTGCGGTAGTCGGGGCTCGAACGGATGATCGTCAGCGCGGTCATGATGTCGGTGCGGGTGAGCAGGCCGGCGAAGCCGTCGTCGTCCATCACGAGCAGGCGGCCGATCTCGTTGCCCTCCAACTCCTCCAGGGCGGTCATCACGCCGTCCTCGGGGGCGACGGTCCTGATCTCGGTGGTCATCACGTCCGCGACGGTGAACGCGTCCCGTTCGACCTCCCGGACGGCGCGGGCGTCGTCGAGGGTCACCAGGCCGACCACCTCCCCGTCGTCGACGACCGGGTAGCCGGTGTGGCGCTCGCGGAACATCGTCTCGACGAGGTCCGCGACGGAGGTGTCGGGATCGACTGTGGTCACCCGCTCGGCGCGGGTCATGACGTCCCTGACGACGACGCCCTCGAAGGCGGCCCGCATGATCGTCTGGCGGGACTCCCCCTCGGCGCCGATGTAGATGAAGAAGGCCAGTCCGACGAGGAGGAGGTTGAACGAGAACAGGCCGACTAACCCCATGAGGACCGCGAAGGCCTTGCCGACCTCGGCGGCGATCTCGGTAGCGCGGGCGAACGGGCGGGTGCGGGCCAGGAGCGCCCGGAGGACGCGGCCGCCGTCCATGGGAAAGCCCGGGAGGAGGTTGAACGCCGCCAGCGCGACGTTCATCACCGCGAGGTACGCGAGGACGAACCGGCCGGCGGCGAGCGCGAGGCCGCCGTCGGCGGGGACGGCGAGGAAGGCGGCGTACGAGAGCACCCCCAGAGCGATCGAGACCGCGGGGCCGGCGACGGCGATCAGTAGCTCCCGGCTCCACTCCTCCGGGGTCTCGGTGAGTTGTGCGATGCCGCCGAACAGCCAGAGGGTGATGGAGTCGATGGGGTAACCGAAGCGGACGGCCACGAGCGAGTGACCCAGTTCGTGGAGGACGACGCCGGCGAACAGGCCGACGGCGGCGCCGGCCCCCAGCAGCCACGGGAGCGACCCCTGCGAGAGGGCGGCGGCGTCCAGCCCCGCCCCGAGGAAGCCGTTGAACGTCCCCACCCAGGTCCCGACCTGGGACCCGATGACCCACGCGAACAGCGGCAACACGAGCAGAAAGGTGAGATCCAGCTGGATCGGGATCCCGAAGGCGCTGCCGATGCGGAACCGTCGCATGCGCGGGGGTACAGGGGGGACGGTCTTAAGCCCGCCGCGAGCGGGAGGGCCCGGGCGACCGGTTCTCGCGACGAACGCCGTCGGTCGGCGGGGCGGCCGGTGAGGCGACCGTCGGCGTCCGCATCGGGGTACTGAAGTGCCGGCGTCGCGTACGGAGAGCCGTGTCACGGCAGGTTCCGCGGGTGGACACCCTCTTCCTCCACGAGCACGGGGGCGACTACCGGGTGGCGGTGTACCGGGACGGCGACCGGGCCTTTCACGGCGTGCTGGAGCTGAAAGCGACCGACGCCGGGCCCCGCCCCCGGCGGTTGCGGGTGCGGGAGGGCGCGAGCGAGGAGCTGCGCAGCCCGGACCAGTTCGTCGCGCTGGCGCGGGGCGCCTCGCGGATCCGCATCTCGGAGCAGACCTCGCCGGAGCGCCGCGAGGAGTTGCGGGCGATGCTGGACGGCTACCAGCTGTCGGCTAAGACCGTGCGGACCTGTCGGTACTGCGCCTCGGAGGGGCGGTACTCGCCGATCACCTCCGAGACGGCGATCGCGGCCGACGACGAGTTCATCTGCCCGGACTGCGCCAGGGCGGAGCTCGACAGGGAGCTGGCCTTCGAGGGTCAGATCACCGGCGACGCCCGCGACCGGCTGGAGGAGCTCCTGCTGGAGGTCCAGGACCTCGAACGGATCACGAACCTGCTGTCGGGGAACCTGGACCCGGAGCTGACGAAGTTCGACGAGATCTCGGCGACCGTCGACGAGGTCGATCCGGTCCGGACGGACTCGCTGGGCCTGCACCCGGGGATACAGCAACGCCTGGAGGAGCGCTTCGAGGAGCTGTTGCCGGTCCAGAGTCTGGCCGTCGAGCACGGCGCGACGGAGGGGCGCGACCAGATGATCGTCTCGGCGACGGCGACGGGGAAGACGCTGATCGGCGAGATGGCCGGCCTGGACCGCGTGCTGAACGGGCAGGGGAAGATGCTGTTCCTGGTGCCGCTGGTGGCGCTGGCGAACCAGAAACACGAGTCGTTCGTCGAGCGGTACGGCGACATCGTCGACGTCTCCCTCCGGGTGGGCGCGAGCCGGATCAGCGGCGACGACGACCGGTTCGACCCCGGTGCGGACGTGATCGTCGGGACCTACGAGGGGATCGACCACGCGCTGCGGACGGGCAAGGACCTGGGCGAGATCGGGACCGTCGTCATCGACGAGGTCCACACGCTGGGCGAGGAGGAGCGCGGCCACCGGCTCGACGGGCTGATCTCGCGGCTGAAACACTACTGTGAGTCGCGAAACCGGGCCGCGCAGTGGATCTACCTGTCGGCGACGGTGGGCAACCCGGGGCGGCTGGCCGAGCAGCTCGACGCCCAGCTCATCGAGTTCGAGGAGCGGCCGGTGCCGATCGAGCGCCACGTCACGTTCGCGGACGGCCGGGAGAAGGTCCAACTGGAGAACCGGCTGACCAGGCGGGCGTTCGACACGAAGTCCTCGAAGGGGTACCGCGGGCAGACGATCGTGTTCACCAACTCCCGGCG
>CAZMWG010000075.1:0-3353 GCA_964569925.1 uncultured Halobacteriales archaeon
CCCCCGAGGATGTCCTCGACGACGGCGGTGTCGGCCTGCATCTCCCCGTCGACGGGGAAGTCCACGCCGGGGTCCTCGCGCAGACGCTCGGCCGCCCGGCGGACCGTCCGCGTGTCCGGCGTGTCGACGCTGCCGAAGTTCGAGTACGACAGCATCGCCGCCCGAGGCTCGACGTTGAACCGCCGGGCCAGGTCGGCGGTGTGACGGGTGACCTCCGTCAGCACGTCCGCTTCGGGGTCCGTGTTGACTGTCGTGTCGGCACAGAAGACCACGCGGTTGCGGAAGGTCAGCATGTAGACGCCGGCGGCGTAGTCGGCGTCGTCGGCGGTCCCGATGACCTGCAAGGGCGGGCGCAGCGCCGACGGGTAGTGGTGGGTCAGCCCCGTCAGCATCGCGTCCGCGTCGCCCCGTTCCACCATGACGCTGCCGAGGTAGTTGCCGTCGTGGACCAGTTCGTCGGCCTCGCGGCGGGTGACCCCCTTCCGCCGGCGTAGCTCGTACAGCCGGTCGGCGTACTCGTCGACGTCGGCGGTCTCCGGGTCGACGACCGTCGGGTCGAAGCTCAGCCCCAGGCGTCGCCGCGTGGCCTCGATCCGCTCCTCGTCGCCGATCAACACCGGCTCGGCGATCCCCTGGTCGACCAGCTGGTAGGCCGCGCGGATCATCTTCTCGTCGTCGCCCTCCGCGAGCACGACCCGCTTGGGGTCGGACTTGGCCTTGTTCAACACCACCCGCATCATCTCCCGGGACTTCCCGAGACGGGCCTCCAGGCGCTCGACGTACGTGTCGGTGTCCAGTTCCTTCCGGGCGGCACCCGACTCCATGGCCGCCTCGGCGACGGCCGGCGCCACCTCGAACAGCACGCGCTGGTCGAGGGGCTTGGGGATGATGTAGTCCGGGCCGAACTGGAGGGGCCCGTCGCCGTAGGCCTTCACCACGGCGTCGGGGACGTCCTGACGGGCGAGGTCGGCCAGCGCCTCCGCGGCGGCGACCTTCATCCCCTCGTCGATCTCCGTGGCACGGACGTCGAGGGCGCCCCGGAAGATGAACGGAAAGCCAAGCACGTTGTTCACCTGGTTGGGGTAGTCCGAGCGCCCCGTCGCCATGATCACCGTGTCCTCGCGGGCCGTCTTGGCCTCGTCGTAGCCGATCTCCGGGTCGGGGTTGGCCATCGCGAAGACGATCGGGTCGGCGGCCATCGACCGGACCATCTCCGCGTCGACGATCCCGCCGACCGACAGCCCAACGAACGCGTCCGCGCCGGCCATCGCGTCCGCCAGGTCCCCCTCCGGGACGTCGCGGGCGAACTCCGCCTTGAACCGGTTGAGGTCCTCGCGCTCGACGCGTTCCTCGGTGATGATCCCGCCCGAGTCACACATCACGACGTTCTCCTCCCGGACCCCCAGCGAGCAGTAGAAGCGGGCACAGGCGATGGCGCTGGCCCCGGCGCCGGAGAAGACGATCGACATCTCCTCGAGGTCCTTGTCGGCGATCTCGGCGGCGTTTATCAGCGCCGCCCCGGAGATGATCGCCGTCCCGTGCTGGTCGTCGTGGAAGACGGGGACGTCCATCGTCTCCCGGAGCCGGCGCTCGATCTCGAAACACTCCGGCGCCGCCACGTCCTCGATGTTCACCCCCCCGAAGGTCGGCTCGGTGGCCTGTACCGTCGAGACGAACGCGTCCGGATCGTCGGCGTTCAGTTCCAGGTCGAAGACGTCGATGTCGGCGAACCGCTTGAACAACACCCCCTTCCCCTCCATCACCGGCTTCGAGGCCTCCGGGCCGATGTCGCCCAGGCCGAGCGTGGCCGAGCCGTCCGACACCACGGCCACCAAGTTCCCGCGCGCGGTGTAGTCGAACACCCTCTCGGTGTCCTCGTCGATGGCGCGGCAGGGCGCCGCCACGCCGGGCGAGTACGCCAGCGAGAGGTCCCGCTGGGTGTTCGTGGGTTTGGTGGTGTTGATCTCGATCTTGCCGGGCGGTTCCTCGCTGTGGTAGTCCAGGGCGTCCTCGTCGAGTCCCATACCCCCCCGGCCGCGCCCCAGGGTCTAAAACCCACGGTCGGTTCCCGTCCCCGTGTTTCCTTCGTGTGTTCCGCCGGCGGGGGTGCCCTGCCGGCGGTCGCCCCCGACACCCGCCCCGGGCGGCCTACCCCTCGCGACGCAGTCGCGCGACGACGTCCCCGAGCCAGTCCGGCGTCTCCAGGTCCGCCAACTCGCCGTCCCGGCGGGTGGTCACGACCGACGTTCCCCCGTCGCGGTCGACGTCGATCCGCCAGTGGCGACCGTCCTCGGCGCGGACGTCGAACCGGCCGCCGCCGTCGGGCAGCGCCTCCACGTGCTCGACGGTCACCTCCGTCCCGTCGTACGTCTCCAGGGTGGGCATGGTCGACCGAACGGGGGGCGCGATCATAAAACCGGACGCCGTCGGGACGGCCGCCGTCTCCGGGTCGTCGGTCGCCGCGGCGACGGTCCGGGACTCGTTGCCGCGGCGTCGTCGGTCCGTGGCTCGAACGTCGGGACGCGACCCGGTCACGGGTCGGAGACGGCACCGGGGGTTACAAGTCTCCGGGCGGGCGCTTACGGCCATGGACGTCACCCTCCTGGGGACCGGCGACGCGACCGGCTCGCCGGCGCTGCTCTGTGACTGCACGTACTGCGAGAACGGTCCGCGGCGGCTCCGCCCGGCCCTGCTGGTCGAGACGGAGGCGACCACCGTGGTACTCGACGTCGGGCCGGACCTGCGGATCCAGTTGCGCGAGACGAACACCACCGACGTGGACGCGTTCGCGTTGACACACTTCCACCAGGACCACTCGGACGGCCTGCTGGACCTGCTGCAGGCGATGCGGGCCGGCGCCGCCGACGCCTGGAACGGGGCCGGCGACGCCCACGCGTTCGACCTGCTGATGACCGAGACCGCGATCGATCACCTCCGGGACACCTTCGAGTACTTCCTGGACCTGCTGGAGCCGGAGCCGCCGGGCGAGGAGACCGTCGTCGGCGACCTGGCGATCCGGCCGTTCCCGGTCGAGCACATGCGCCCCGAGTTCGACACCGTCGGCTTCGTCGTCGAGGGTCCCGGCGCGACCGTCGCCTACGCGCCGGACATGGCGACGTTCGTCGACGGGCCGCCCGCGGCCGACCTCGACCTGTTCGTCTGTGAGGGATCGGCGCTGGTCGGCGCCAACCACGGCCCCGAGGACCTGCTCCGGGAGGCCATCGACGCCGCCGACGCCGACCGCACCGTGCTGGTCAACGCCAACGAACACGCCGCGGGGGCCGACACCGGCACGCTCGCGGACCGCGCGCGGGACGCCGGCTGCCGGCTCGGGAGCGACTTCGACGTCTACG